>CAZNBI010000001.1:0-41780 GCA_964571065.1 uncultured Rhodobacterales bacterium
TTTCATTATCGACATCTATTGCTTGGTAAACATTTGCTAAGGTTTGGGCCTCCACTCCTTGAGTGGAATCAACTACTAAAATTGATCCTTCACAAGCGGCTAATGATCTAGAAACCTCATATCCAAAATCCACATGGCCAGGCGTATCCATTAAGTTTAATATGTAATTTTGACCGTCAGATGATTTATAGTTAAGCCTGACAGTTTGTGCTTTAATAGTTATTCCTCTTTCTCTTTCAAGCTCCATATTATCTAATACTTGCTCTTTCATCTCCCTATCAGATAGTCCACCACAGAACTGAATAATTCTATCAGCAAGGGTTGATTTACCATGGTCAATATGAGCTATTATGGAGAAATTTCTTATCTTAGTATTATCAATCATTTATTTAATTAAAATTTAGCTTTATATGTAAATAATATTTAACTAAAAAGTAATCAATGTTTTCTTAGATAGTATAAAGCTTTAAAATAATATAATATTTAAAAATGTCTGAATTTGATCCAAAAAACAAATATACTCCTTTTCAAAGAATTAATTTAAAGGACAGAAAGTGGCCAAACCAAATTATTAATAATGCACCAACTTGGTGTAGCGTTGATTTGCGAGATGGAAATCAGTCATTAATTGAGCCAATGGATACTCCAAAAAAATTAAAGCTTTTTAAAACTTTAGTATCTATGGGCTTTAAGGAAATAGAGATTGGTTTTCCTGCTGCCTCAGAAACAGATTATAACTTTTGTCGATATTTAATTGAAAATAAACTGATCCCTAATGACGTTACAATTCAAGTTTTAACTCAAGCTAGAGAGCACCTTATAGATAATACTTTTGAGGCCTTGATAGGTTGCAATTCAGCTATTGTTCACCTCTATAACTCAGTTTCAACGCTTCAACGAAGGGTAGTATTTAAACAAGACAGAATAGGCGTAAAAAATATAGCATTAGATGGTGCAAAATATATTTTAAATAAACTTGATAGATTTGATGAAGGTGTAATAAAGTTGCAATATTCACCTGAGAGTTTTACTGGAACTGAGCTCGACTATGCTTTAGAAGTTTGTGAGGAAGTATTAGATTGCTGGAAGGCAAATCAAAAAAATCCAGTTATTATTAACCTTCCTGCTACTGTTGAAATGTCGACTCCAAATATTTATGCAGACCAAATAGAGTGGATGAGTAACAACTTCTCTAATAGAGATAGAGTAATTCTATCACTGCATCCTCACAATGATAGAGGTACAGGAGTTGCTGCAACTGAATTAGCTCTTATGGCTGGAGCTGATAGAGTTGAAGGGACATTATTTGGAAACGGAGAGAGAACAGGAAACGTAGACATTGTTACACTTGGACTAAATATGTTTACTCAGGGTGTCGATCCTAAACTAGATTTTAAAGACTTAAACAAATTAATTGAAACCGCAGAATTTTGTACACAATTACCAGTGCATCAAAGACACCCTTATGCTGGATCTTTAGTTCATACAGCTTTTTCTGGTAGTCACCAAGATGCAATCAGAAAAGGTATGGAAGCTATCTCAAAATCAAATCAAGAAAAGTGGGAAGTTCCATACTTACCAATCGACCCAAGTGACATTGGAAAGACCTATGAAGCAATCATCCGAGTAAATTCACAATCAGGGAAAGCTGGCTCAGCTTGGTTACTTGAACAAGATCATAATATTTTTCTACCTAGAGGAGCTCAAATTCAGTTTAGTCAATCAGTACAAAAGTTAGCAGATAGCTCTGGTAAAGAAATAACTTCTCAAATTATTTGGGATATTTTTGAAAAAGAGTATTTATTTGAAGGTAAGTATAAATTAATTAATTTCAGTAGTAAAAAGCTCTCAAGAAATAATAATAAAGAGCTAGTTGAAGCTACCATTTCTTATAATAATAAAAATATAGACATCTCAGCCTCTGGAAATGGTCCAATTAGTGCATTCGTAACTGCCATGAGAGAAAATTTCAATTTAATATTTAGACTTAGTGATTTTAGCCAAAATACAAGAAGTTCAGGTTCAACTGCAGAAGCTGCTGCATATGTCGAAATCAGAGTTCCAGATGAAAATGGCAGAAGTGTATTTGGTGTTGGAATTGATACATCAATTACGCTTGCACCAATAAAAGCTGTTATAAGTGCTATTAATCGTATTTAATCTCTTAAATAGCCACCTAGTTTGCTGGAAACATTTTCAATAATTCTTTTAGAATATCCCTCTAAGTCTTCCTCAGAGAAAGTATTTAATTTAGGCTGAAGAAACACAGTTACTCCTAAAGACTTTTTATCGGCTTCTATTTTTTCACCTTCATATAAATCAAAAACTCTTACTTCTTTGATTATATCTTTATCAATAGACGATATACATCTTGTTATCTCACCGGAGGAAACAGTTTTATCTATGATAAAAGAAAAGTCCCTCTTAACTTCTTGTAAATTATCTAATTTCAAAAGTTTTTTAACAGAAGTTACTTTCTTAGGAAATGGAACATTTTCAATATTTACTTCAAACCCTACTACATTTACTGAAAGATTAAATTTTTTAAGAATAAGAGGATGTATTTCTCCGAATGTTGCAATAATAGTTTTACCAAGTGAAAAAATACCACTCCTACCTGGATGATAAATATTTGTATCAAAAGTTTTTAGTTGTGTTTTTGTAGGATCTAATCCACAAAGTCTTATGACTGCCTCAGCATCAGCTTTGGCGTCTAACCAATCATAGTCACGATTACTATTAGTCCAATCTTTAAAACCAGTTGTACCATATCTCAAACCACAAATTTGGTTTATCTGATCTTCTGGTTGTTGATCAATAAAAATTGGACCAACTTCAAAAAAAGAACCGCTCTCTTCACCTCTTTTATAATTTTTAGAACTACTAGATAACAAATTAGGAAATAGCGAAGGTCTCATGCAATCCAAATCACTGCTAATGGGGTTTGAAATAATTAATTGATCAATGTCATCAATAGAAAATAATTTTGCTTTATCAAAAGATATAAATGAATACGTTATACACTCCATCATACCCCTTCCAGCCAATAAAGACTTAACAGAAAAAAGGCGTTTATTTTCTCTTGTTATTGCCGGTTTTGGTATAACATCATTGCTAAATAATTTTGCTTCAGGAATGTTTTCATAACCGTAAATTCTGATTATTTCTTCAACCAGATCTGCTGAGCCATCAATATCATTTCTCCACGGTGGAGGTAAAACAGACCATTTTCCTTTATTTTTATTTATTTTAAAACCTAAATCAGAAAGAATTTTTTCAATTGTTATTTCATTAACATTAACTCCTGTTAAGTTAAAAACCTGTTGTGTTTCAAATGTAATTTCTCGAGACCAGTTAGGGCCACTTCCAGTTTTTTCTAAAAAACTAACTTCCCCTCCACAAATATCAATCACAAGATCTGAAATATAATTATGGACCCATTCTGGACAATCTTGATCTAAACCTCTTTCAAATCTATATCTTGCATCAGAATTTAGATTTATTTTTCTTCCAGTTTTAGAAACACTTATTGGGTCAAACACAGCAATTTCTAGAAACATTTCAGTTGTTTCGTCAGATACACCAGTTCTCATACCTCCCATAATGCCCGCTAAATCATCAGCACCTTTTGCATCAGAAATTATAATATCCTCGTTTGACAAAAAGTAATCCTTCTCATTAAGAGTGCTTATTTTTTCATTGTTTTTAGCAAATCTAATCTCAAGTTTATCGCCTTCTATTTTAGATCCGTCATAAGCATGCAGAGGCCTGTTTAAATCAAACATAATATAATTAGTTATATCAACTAATGCTGATATGGATCTTTGGCCAATAGCTTCTAGCCTTTGTTGCATCCATTTTGGACTTTTAGAGTTATTTAAATTTTTAAAGTATCTACTAGTAACAACAGGTACTAATTTTTTTTCTAGAAGCTCATCCGAAATTACAAATTTTTTCGGACTTTTAAAAGTTCCCTTAACGTTTTTAATATTTAATGGCTTTAATTCACCAAATCCTGCGGAGGCCAGATCTCTTGCTATACCTCTTACACCAAGACAGTCTGCCCTATTTGGAGTTATACCAATTGTTATTACAGGATCATTAAGTCCAGACCACTCTAAAAAACTAGTTCCAATTTCTGCATTTTGATCTAATTCGATAATTCCATCATGCTCATCTGAAATTTCTAGCTCTCTCTCTGAACACATCATGCCAAAAGATTTTTCTCCCCTAATGTCACCAACTTCTAATTTTAGATCTATCCCTGGGATATACATTCCAGGTTTAGCAAAAACACCAATCAAATCTTTTTTTGCATTAGGAGCTCCACATATTACTTGATGAGTATCACCTGATTTATCATCGACAGAAAGAATTTTCAGTCTGTCTGCGTTGGGGTGTGGCTTGCAATCAATTACTTTTGCTATAATAAAATCTTTTAATTTTTCTGATTTGTCTGAAATATTTTCAACTTCCAAACCTATCATCGAAAGCTTATCAACTATTTCATCTAATGATTTGTCAGTATCTAAGTGATCTAATAACCAGTTTAAAGTAAACTTCATTGTTTTCTAACCTTGGTGAATTGAAGTTTGCTCAAAAGGGAAAAATCCATAGTGCTTCATCCATCTCAGATCAGAGTCGAAAAATGGTCTTAAATCTGGTATTCCATACTTTAACATTGCAACCCTTTCAAGTCCCATCCCAAAAGCAAATCCTTGGTGCTCATTTGGATCAAGTCCACAGTTTTGTAAAACCCTAGGATTAACCATTCCACTACCTAAAATTTCAAGCCATTCATCTCCCTCTCCAATTATCAGTTCTCCACTTTTTCTTGAGCAGCCAATATCAACCTCAGCAGACGGCTCAGTAAAAGGAAAGTAACTGGGTCTAAACCTTACTGGCAAATCATCAACCCCAAAAAAAATTCTACAAAAATCTATTAAGCAACCTTTCAAATGACTCATATTTAATTTATCACCTATAACTAATCCTTCACATTGATGGAACATAGGACTGTGAGTAGCATCATGATCACTTCTGTAAGTCCTACCAGGCACTATTACTCTCAGAGGTGGCTTTAATTTTTCCATTGTTCTTATCTGAACAGGACTAGTATGAGTTCTTAAAACTTTTCTCTCACCATTTTCATCTTCATTAAAATAAAAGGTATCATGTTCTTGCCTTGCAGGATGTTCTTGAGGAATATTTAATGCAGTAAAATTATAGAAATCACTCTCAATATCTGGCCCTTCTGCAACAGTGAAGCCCATCTGAGCAAATATAGAAATAACCTCATCCATAGTTTTAGACAATGGGTGTATTCTGCCAATATTTTCAGGTCTTGTAGGAAGTGTAATATCTAAAGACTCGTTTTTAAGCTTTTCATTTAAATAAGTTTCTTCAAGAGAGGATTTTTTATTATCTATGGATTCTATTATATTCTTTTGAAGACTGTTGAGTATCTGCCCAGCTTCTCTTCTTTTATCAGGTTCCAATGAACCAAGTTGTTTCATAAGAGAAGTTATAGATCCCTTTTTCCCTAAAACTTGAACACGAAGATTTTCTAGATCATCTAAACTATTAGCTTCTTTAATTTTAATCAGAACTTCATTTTTAAGCTTATCGTAATCTTGCATAAAAATAAAATTCCTTACAATTTAGATTTGACCGTTTCCACAATGTTTTTAAACGTATCAGGATCTGCAATAGCAATTTCTGACAACATTTTTCTATCTAATTCAATCTCTGTTTTTGAAAAGCCATGAATAAATTGACTATAAGTTAAGCCATGTAGTCTTACAGCAGCATTAATTCTTTGTATCCAAAGAGATCTAAAGTCTCTTTTGCGAACTCGCCTATCCCTGTAAGCATACTGCCTTGCTTTATCAACAGCTTGTTTTGCTACTCTAAAAACATTTTTTCTGCGACCATAATAACCTTTAGCAGCATCTATAATTTTTTTGTGGCGTGCATGTGTTATAACGCCTCTTTTAACTTTTGCCATAAATACTCCTGTTTATGCGTAAGGTAAAAAACGTCTTACAATGCGTGCATCACACTCATTTAAGATCATTGTACCACGAGCTTGTCTTTTCATTTTTTGTGATCGTCTTCTTAAATTATGAGAGAGAAAAGCTGCTGGTGCTTTAACTTTTCCAGATGATGTTAGCCGGAACCTTTTCTTGGCTCCGCTTTTTGTTTTCATTTTGGGCATTTCGCACATCTTTCTTGAAGTGGTTAAAATAATATTTGTTCTGTTGGCAGCCCTTTTACAGCCAAAAAAACATTCAAGGTTAAATACTATATAAAAACAAAATAATCAATATTAAATTATTATTTTCCTGGTGCCAAAACCATAATCATTTGTCTGCCTTCTAGTTTTGGCTCTAATTCAATCTTAGACTTTTCTTCAGTATCCGTTTTTACTCTTCCTAAAACATCTATTCCAATTTGTTGATGAGCCATCTCTCTCCCACGGTATCTCATTGTTACTTTCACTTTGTCACCAGAGTCTAAAAATTCAAAAATTTTTCTAAGCTTAACCTGGTAATCATGTTCATCAATGTTAGGTCTTAATTTAATCTCTTTAACATCAATCGTTTTTTGTTTTTTCTTAGCTTCATTTTTTCTTTTCTGAGCTTCATACTTATATTTACCATAATCTAGTATTTTGCATACTGGAGGATCAGTATTTGGGGATATTTCTACAAGATCAAGGCCCTCCTCTACAGCTAATTCTAATCCTTTGCCAATGTTCATAATTCCTAATTGTTCGCCATTTTTTCCAATACATCTAATTTTATCAGCAAAAATTTCACTATTAATTCTAGGACCCTCTTTTGATGGTGTTCCACCTTGATTATTTAATGCTATTTTTATTTCTCCTTTTTTTATTTAAATCAAATTAACTTATAATTATTTAACATCTCTTGCAAGATCTGGCGGTAAAGCTTGTAATTTGTATTTATCTAAAGCCTCAATAAGATCTAAATTGATTTGTTCCTTAGACCCTAATCTTCTTACAGAAACCTGTTTACTCTCAATTTCTTTATTACCTACAATAAATAATATTGGTATTTTATTTTCTGAATGTTCTCGAATTTTATAACCAATTTTTTCATTTCTATTATCTAATAAAACCCTTAGGCCTCTTTCTTCTGTTTGTGTTTTAACTTCATGTGCATAATTATCAGCATCTTGAGTTATTGTACATATTACTATTTGGCAAGGTGCCAGCCATAAAGGCCATTTCCCAGCATATTGCTCAATAAGAATACCAAACCATCTTTCCATTGAGCCAAGAATAGCTCTATGTAACATCACAGGTCTTTTTTTGGAACCATCCGTTGCAATATAATCTGCTTTGAGTCTTTCAGGTAATACAAAATCAACCTGCAAAGTACCACACTGCCAATCTCTTCCGATTGCATCTCTTAATACAAACTCCAGCTTTGGACCATAAAATGCACCTTCACCTGGGTTCATGACAATTTCTAATCCAGCTGCTTTACTTGCATCCATTAAAGCTTTTTCTGCTTGATCCCATGTTTCATTACTTCCCGCTCTAATTTCGGGCCTATCTGAAAATTTAATTGTAATATTTTCAAAGCCAAAGTCATTGTAAATACTCATTAACAACTCACAAAATGAAATTGACTCTTGATTAATTTGATCTTCAGTACAAAAAATATGTGCGTCATCTTGTGTAAATGCTCTTACTCTCATTATGCCATGCAAAGCACCACTTGGTTCGTTTCTGTGGCAAGCACCAAACTCTGCAAGTCTTAGCGGCAGATCTCTGAATGATTTGAGACTTTGTTTAAATATTTGTACATGACCAGGACAATTCATCGGCTTTAATGCAAGTGTTTGTTTTTCATCGGCTTCGGTTGTAAACATATGTTCACGAAATTTATCCCAATGGCCAGAATTCTCCCATAATTTTCTATCAATTAATTGTGGTGTTTTAACCTCTTGATAACTTGCTTTTTTTAGCCTTCTTCTAACATAAGCTTCGATCTCTTGATATATTGACCATCCAGAAGGATGCCAAAAAATAGAACCTGTTGCCTCTTCTTGAATATGAAATAATTTTTGCGCTTTTCCTATTTTCCTATGGTCTCTTTTTTCTGCCTCTTCTATCATCAAAAGGTACTGATTTAACTCTTTATCAGTAGTCCAAGCAGTTCCATAAATCCTTTGAAGCATGGGGTTTTTAGAATCACCTCTCCAATAAGCACCAGCGACACTCATAAGTTTAAATGCATGACCTGTATCAAGAGTTGACCTAAGATGGGGTCCCCTACACAAGTCAATGAAATCTCCTTGAGTGTAAAATGTTAATTCTTCATTTTTAGGTATGTTATTGACTAATTCAACTTTAAATGGCTCATTTTTATCTTCGTAAAATTTAATTGCATCACTTCGAGACCAAACTTCACGATCTATTCTCTCATTTCTATCTACGATTTCGTGCATTCTTTTTTCAATAATAATTAAATCTTCCTTAGAAAATGGTTCTTCTCTGTAAAAGTCATAGTAAAAACCATTCTCAATAACAGGTCCAATTGTTACTTGAGTCTCTGGATAAATTTCTAAAACCGCTTCTGCTAAGATATGGGCGCAGTCATGTCTTAAAATTTCTAGTGTTTCCTTATCCCCTTTTCTCAGAATAGAAACATCTGAATCTTCTAAGATTTCTCTATTTAAATCCCAAAACTCTCCATTAACTTTAGCTATAACAGCGTTTTTCTTTAGAGAATTTGATATTTCTTCAGCAATGCTTAATGGAGAAACACTGCTCTTAAATATTTTTTTTGAGCCATCAGGAAAAGAAATTGTGGGCAAACTATTTAATTCCTCTAATTTTCAAAATAACAATAATAAAAGCACACATTTATTTAATTTTTAAAACTTCACTGTAAAGTTTAATAGTTTCTCTATTCATTTTATCTAATGAAAATTTATTCACAATATGTTTCCTTGATGAATTTGCCATATTATTTCTTTGTATTTCAGTCATGTTTATAAGCTTTTCTATAGCATTGCCAAGCTCTTTTTCATTTTTTGGTTCAACTAAAAGACCTGTTATATTGTTTTTAATACTTTCAGATGCTCCACCATGGTCAAAAGAAATAACTGGTCTGCCCATAGCTTGTGCTTCAATTATAACCCTTCCAAAAGGTTCTGGCTTTAGACTAGGCGCGACGACGACATCTGCTAACATATACGCAGCAGGCAAATCATCCAAAAAGGGAAGAAAAACCATTTTTCCTAAAACATTATATTTTTTTGCTAGATTTCTTAAGTTAGTAACGTAATGTCCATTGTCATCTGCACCAGGCATAATGCAGATAATATTCTCATTATTGATACTACTAAATGATTTAATTAAAATTTCATGCCCTTTCCAACTTGAAGGTCTTGCTGGAAGCATTATTATTTTAGCTTCATCAGGAAGTTGCAACATTTCTGAAATTTGAATAATACGACTTGTTGGTATATTTTCTGGATTAAACATTTCGATGTCTGCACCCCGATGTATAACTTTAATAATATCTTTCTTTTCAGGATTATTTTTCAGTATGTTATTTTTTACGTAATCAGAAATTGCTATAATTTTATCCGCATTAACAGAAGCGCTGTTATAATATTTTTTGAGTAAAGAACTGGCCAAATGACTCCCATGAATTGTTGAAATCAAAGGAATATTCATTTTTTTTGCTACTTTTCCAGCTGTCCAAGCTGGAACTCTTGACCTTACATGAATAATATCTGGTTTTTCATCTTCAAAAACATTCTTTAGTTTTTTTCTCAAATTGTTCCATTTTAGTGGGTTCTTTGTATTTGTTTGAAGATTTATATGTTTTGTTCCATTCCTTGTGAGCCTATTAACCAATTTTCCACCAGAAGAAATAACAACTGACCTCCAACCTTTTTTTACAAGATATTCAGAAATCTCCAGAGTACCTCGTTCTACTCCACCACTGTTTAATGCTGGCAGTACTTGGATCACACATTTTTGTTGGTGTTTTTGCATTTATTAATTAATAATAAAATTTAAAAAAACTAAACCAAAATCATAAATTTATGAAAAAAATTTACCATAATTCAGGTATGTATATTACATATTCGATACAATCGGGCAAGTCACCATATGTAATTTTTCTTCATGGGCTAATGTCAGATATGCATGGCACAAAAGCAATCGCCATTGGAAAACATCTTTCAGAAAATGGGATAGGATACATACGTTTTGATTGTAGAGGACATGGTCAATCAGAGGGAAATTTTCCTGAATTTGGAATTGGTGATTGGGCTGATGATGCAAGCTTAATAATCAATGAATTAACAAAAGAACCAGTTATCTTAGTTGGTTCATCGATGGGTGGATGGTCTATGCTTTTAAATGCAATAAGATATCCAAAAAAAGTACATGGATTAATAGGTATTGCCCCTGCACCAGATTTCACAGAAAATATTTTAAATAATTTTAATGATGAAGAAATATTACAACTATCCACTAAAGGTTATGTAGAAATTCCAAGTGATTATGGTGATAGTCCATATATTATATCAAAAAAGTTAATTAATTCAGGCAAAGAGAACCTATTATTAAATTCGAAAATAAAAATAAATTGCCCAGTCCACCTTTTGCATGGCGGCCAAGATGCAGATGTTCCTATAGAAACAAGTTTGAAAATAATGGAACAAATCGAAAGTGGTGATGTAAAACTCACTATAGTAAAATCTGCTAATCATCAGTTTTCGGAGCAAAAAAATTTAAAACTTATTTTCAATTCTATTAATGAAATGATCAATTAGAATTCTATTGATCTTGGCCTTCCTCAATAATACTTCTTCTAATTTCTCGTGTTTTTGTAAACAAATCTACCAACTTATCAGATTCTGACCACCTAATGGCTCTCTGTAAATAAGTGAGGTCCTCACTAAACCTCTGAAGCATCTCTAAAACTGCATCTTTGTTATTTAAGAAAACATCCCTCCACATAATTGGATCTGAAGAAGCTATCCTTGTAAAATCTCTAAAACCTGTAGCAGAAAATCTTACTACATCATGTTTAGTCTGATCTTCTAAATCAGTTGCAGTACCAACAATAGTATAAGCAATTAAATGTGGTAGGTGAGATGTAATTGCCAAAATCTTATCATGATACTCTGGCTTCATAGTTTCTATAATTGCACCAGTTCCAGATAAAAAGTTTTTAAAATGTTCCAATGTTTCATCAGGTATTGAGCAATAAGGGACAACAACCCAATATTTACCCTTAAATAATTCAGGAAAACCAGCACCTGGACCCGAATTCTCTGTGCCGGCTAGTGGATGTGAAGGAATAAACCATACATCCTCTTTTATAAATGGTTTAATATCTTTAATGACAGAATTTTTTGTGGATCCAGTATCAGTTAAAATACAACCCTTTTTTAGTAAATTTGAAATTTTTTTTGCTACATCCCTCATTGAACCTACAGGAACACATAGAAAAACTAAATCTGCTTCAGTAACTGTTTCATTCAAATTTTCATAAATCTCTTGTGAACTAAAAATTTCTTTTAGTTTTTTTCGAACATCAGTTTTAGAATCAAAAATTCTTAGATTATCACATAAGTGGTTTTCTCTGATTGAGTGAGCTAATGAAGAGCCAATTAACCCACCACCAATGATTGCAACAGTTTTAAATTTTTTTTCAGTAAACACTTATTTATCCTTTAAGAAACTAAGAATACATTCTAAGAAGATTTTCATTTCATTTTTAGTACCGATAGTTACTCTTAAATAATTACTGAGATTATAGGGTTGCATTCCTCTTACAAAAATATTTTTCTCTTCTAAGAACCTCAAAGCATCAATAGCTATTTCTTTGGTGTGAAAATTTAAAAGAAAAAAGTTTGTTTCACTAGGAATAAAACTAATATTGTGATCTTTAAGTTCTTTGAAAACCCATTTTTTAGTTTTGAGATTGTGAGAAAATGATAATTTCTGGAATTCAACATCCTCTACAGCTGCAGCACCAGCAAAACTAGCTAATGAATTAACAGAAAATGCAGGTCTCACAGATTTCAAAATATTTGCAATTTTTTCTGGACAGTAAGCCCATCCTAATCTCAAAGAAGCGAGAGCATGAAGTTTAGAAAAAGTTCTTAGCATGATAACATTATTCAATTTTTCTACAAATTCTAAACCATTACTATATTCAATTTTATCAACATATTCAGCGTAAGCTGCATCCAAAATAATTAGTATATTTGACCTGACTTTTTTTATAAAATTAGAAATTTCGTTTCTTCCTACCATTGTTCCTGTAGGATTATTTGGATTAGCCAGAAAAATAATTTTTGTTTTTTTTGAAATTTTAGACAAAATATTATCTAAACTCGCTGTGTAATTGACATCTTTAGCCATTATTGGCTTGCCACCAGCAATTCTAATACTTTGCGGAAAAACTAAAAATCCGTATTCTGTATAAATTGCTTCATCACCAGGATCTAAGTAAGTGTTACATATTAATTGAATTAAATCATCAGACCCATTGCCCAAAACAATTTTTTCTTTATTCAAACCGTATCTACTTGCAATTGCTTTGATGAGATTTTGATCAATTTGGTCAGGATATCTATGAAATAAATGTTTTTGTTTTGACCAGTTTTTAATTGCCAAACATGCTTTTGGACTAGGTCCTAAAGCCCCTTCATTAACAGACAACCTTATAATTTCAGAACTCTTACTTTCTGCTACAGCAGGTCTGTAAGATTGTAAATTTAGTAATGATTTTTTGGTCTTGACCTCTTTCAATTTTACACCCCTTAAAATTCACTTTTTTTAAAGATGACTATTTTGGCTAATTTATCTTGATCTGTAATTGGAGAACTGGCAAATTTCTTAATAATTTTACCATCAATAAAGTATTCATCTTTTAATTCACTAGTTTTCAAAACAACAGCAGCGTCATAATTTTCAGCAATAATTTTTTTAAAAGCTTCTTCGTTGTTTTTTTCAATTAGAATTTTTGCAGATCTTCCAAAATGCCAACATGCAGACTTATATGCATCCATAGATGAACCAACAGAAATTTTAAGTCCTCCTTGCAAAAATAAATTCTCAGATATTAGTAGTCGCCAAACTCTTTCAATGAATTCTGGATTTGAAGAATTGGATTGCTTAATAATATCCTTTATAAGAGCTTCTTCTCTTTCAGGTTTAAATATATCCTCACCTGATTTAGCTTTAATTATTTCTTTGGCCAAATTTGATCTATCTTCAATCAATTCGACAAGTTTAGTGTCAATAATATCAATTTTTTGTCTTAATTTTAGTAGTTTTTGATTATTTTCATCCATGTGACATTATTTATTATTTTCTTTTTGTTAATTGCAAAGGACTATTGTTGAAGAGATACCTTTGGAAATATATATCTATAAGCTTTTAACTGTTTTTTTGGAATAGCATAATTAAATTTAGTAGCTTCGATAACCATAACCCCACCCATATTTCTAAACAATGCTCTTCCAATATTCTCTATAAGTTTATGATTTTTAACTAAAAGTTTATAATTATAAGGTGGAAAATATAAACAAAATTCTACTTTTATTTCCTCAAAACCATGCAAATTAAGTAATTTTTTTATTTGGCTTTTAGAAAAAGGTCTGCACTTTCCAAAAGGATTATTCTCAATATTAGACCACAGACTAAATGAGTTTGGTATAATGAAAATTATCTTACCTTGCCCTTTTAACACTCTCCATAATTCTGAAATAACCAAATCC
Source organism: uncultured Rhodobacterales bacterium (assembly GCA_964571065.1). Classification (GTDB taxonomy): domain Bacteria; phylum Pseudomonadota; class Alphaproteobacteria; order Puniceispirillales. The sequence continues at coordinate 13,789 of CAZNBI010000001.1, forward strand.
AACCTGTCAGACACCTCTAACCAATGAGACACAAATACTTTGTCAAATTCCAGATCGTTAAATGGAAGATTTGTTTCGTCAACTTCCAAAGAGGCATTTAATTCATTCCTGTAATATTTGATTTTATTATTAGTTGATGGAATTGATAAAAAATTAATTTTTGAAGCAATATCTTTTTTTCTTAAGTATGGAAGAATGTACCCAAAACCTAAGACATTCTGTTTCAACTTAGTATCTAAAAACTTATGCAATTTTTCTTGAATTGAAATTACTGAAATCTTTCCCAATTCAGAATCATAAAATTCAATTAAATCCTTAAGATTAAAGTTCATTGTTAACCCAAAATATTCAACCTAATGCTTTTACGGTCTCGTTTAATATATTATACATAAAAAATGGAAAATATATTTGAAATTGTTACAATTAAGTCTTTGAGTGATAACTATATTTGGCTTTTAAGAAACAATGTAAAAAATTTAACAGCTGTGATTGATCCTTCAGATGATAAAGATGTGAATGAAGTTCTTTTACTTAAAAATTGGCATCTCAATCAAATAGTTAACACGCACCATCATTTTGATCATACAAATGGTAATCTTGAACTAAAAAACAAATGGAAAGCTGAATTAATTGGACCTGAAAAAGAAAAAGATAAAATAAAAAATATTGACCGTTATGTTTCAGATGGTGACAAGACCGAGATCGCAGGTTTAGATGCTTTGGTAATCCATACTCCTGGTCACACATTAGGACATGTAATGTATTATCTAAAAAATGAGAAAATTTTATTTGCAGGGGATACTATTTTTTCACTTGGCTGTGGAAGGGTTTTTGAAGGAACTATGAATGACATGTTTTCTTCTTTAGTCAAAATAAAAGAATTAGATCCTAAAACCTTAATTTATTGTGGTCATGAGTATACAGAAAACAATTTGAAATTCGCTCTTGAGGTTAATCCAAATAACAAGAATTTAAAGACTTTTTCAAAAAAAGTTTATAAACTTATTGATGCAGGGAAACCAACTGTTCCTTCACTCTTAGAAGATGAACTTAAATGCAACCCTTTCCTTCAAACTGAAAATGATGAAATTTCAAATTATTTCGATGAAAATAAATTAGTAGGATTAGAGTTATTTTCAAAATTGAGAGAATTGAAAGATAAATTCTAACTTAATACAGTAATTATTAAAATAATGAAAAAAGATAAAACTCAAAATGAATTTATTTTAATAAAAAAATACTCTAACAGAAGATTATATAATTCTTCAAAAAGTAAATATATAAATTTTAAAGAGTTATTTGAGTTAATTAAAAATAATATAGATTTTAAGATTGAAGATCATAAAACTGGGGAAGATTTAACCCAAGAGATTTTACTTCAAACAATATTTGAATTCAAGAACACAAGTAAAAATGTATTTACAGTAAGCTTTATAAAGAAACTTTTTTTAATTTTAAACGAAAACAACTCTGATGAAATATCTATATATTTAGAGGAGTGTTTAAAAAAATATAATGACTTTAAGAAGACAAAAAAATTAGATTTTGAAAAGATTAATATTTTAGATTTACAGCTTCAAATTTTAGAATTGAAAAAACAAATTGCTAAAATAAATTAAACTAATTTTCACTAGAAGATATTTTGTATCCAACTTCTTCACAATCTCCATATATATCAGGTTTTGAAATACTAACAGACAAGTGAGTTATTTTATCAAAAGAAATTACATATTTAAAAATTTGATTTGCTAAAGTTTCAACCAAATTAAAATGTTGGCTTTTAGCAATTTCTTTAATCTTTGTATAAACTAAATTGTAATTTAAAGTTTCATTTATTTTGTCATTTTTAGGATTTACTGTATCAGAAAGAAGAATTTTTATATTTACAATGACCCTTTGAGGTTTTTCCTTTTCGTGTTTATAAACACCGATATTACACATAAGTTCTATATTTTTAAAATAAATTTCCTGTTTTTTATTTTCAGATAATCCCATACTATCCTCTTCTCTATAAAAAAGTTGCATCTCTTTTTTGAGGTGATAAATGAGCACCACCATCTATTAAAATATTCTCACCTGTAATACTAAGTGTCTTAATCAAGAACTTTACTGCATTAATTACATCACTTGGATTTGGTCCTTTAAGTAAAGGATTTAATTTTTGGATTCTTTTAAAGTCTTTAGCTCCATGTTCAGGATTAGGTAAAGTAAAACCTGGTGCAATCCCATTAACTCTTAGTTTGGGAGCATATGAAAGTGAGGCAACCTTAGTTAATCCCAGCAAAGCAAATTTTGACAATGTATAAGTGTAATGATCTGGATTTAAGCCAAATAGTTTTGCATCCAACATATTTATAACATTTCCATTAAACTTTTCATTTAGTTGTTTATTTAAACTTTTCACCAAAAGCGTAGGAATTTTAAAGTTTGCATGGATATGCTCATCTAAAATATTTTCAGTGAAATCATGGCCTTGGTCATATTTAAAGGCTGAAGCATTATTAATGAGTGTGAATTGCTGATTTTCAATATCTTCCAAAAAGTTAATAGACTCACCGATTAGATCCATGGCATCATTTTCAGAAGTAATTTCTTTTCTTATGAGATCAATCTTACCACCATTCTTAATAATCTCATCTTTTGTCTCCAAAGCTTGTTTTTCTGATTTGTTATAATGAAGAACAATATGAAATGACTCTTTTGATAACTCTTTAGCAATTAAACTACCAAGCCTCTTTCCGCCACCAGTAATTAATACAATATTTTTCATGTTAAATTATTTCTTTACCTAATAAGTTATAAATCCATACTAAATGCTAGGTATAATCCAGTCTGGGTAAATTTGGGTTCTTAAAATTTCTTTCTGATAATCATGATTTTTAAACAAACCATGATTTGTAACTAAAACTGTAGAAATTCCAGAAGCTAAACCACCTAAAACATCTGTATGTAAACTATCTCCAATCATAGCAATTCTATCAAGATTTAATTTTCGTTGACTTATTTTAAAAATATTTTGTATTGCTTTTTCAAATATATCTAAATGAGGTTTTCCAAAATATTTAATATCAAAGTTTTTAGATTTATGAAAATTAAGACTCCAAAAACCTGGTTCAATAGAAAAGGATGACTTTTGTGGAGCTACAATGTCTGGATTCCCCACAAGTATCTTCATTGATGTATTTTGCAACTTATGCTCTAATTTAACTTGTTTATTTTGATCCCAATATTCACAACCTAAGTAAATTATTCCTTCACATTCATTTAACTTAGAAATACTTTCACCTAAAATATGTCCATTAACACCTAATTCGTTTAAATCTGATCTAGGTGAACCTATAACTCCCCATTTAATTTGATCTTGGTTTTTTAAATAATCTTTCAATAAATCCCTACTAGAAATTACTTCTTCATTTTCAAAGGGCAAACACCAGCTGTTAAAAAGTGAAACTTTATTAGATGTTGGATATGATGCTCCATTAGTTAAAACGATTATTATTTTACCCTTTTTTTTGAGTTCTATCAAAGCATCTTTGACATTCTTAATTAATAGGCTCCCAGTATTTAAAACTCCATATGAATCAAAGATAAACGCATCAAATTTTTCTGATATCTCAGAAATAGAATTTGCAACTTTTAATTTTCCCATTCTTGATGGCTTTGGAAAAATTGATCTATTACTTTCATAGAGATCAATAACTTCATTTATAGATAATTTATTTTGGCTAAAATAATTGTGATAAGTTGACATTATATTTCTTGATAAAAAAATAATAAATTTTATGTTTATAATTGAAGGTTTATAAACTATTTAAAGTATTAATAATACAACAAGTATTTTTAAAATACCTAAATTGGCAAGGAGGGTTGAGAAATGACAAAGATGACTACTGAAGAAGCTTTTGTAAAAGTCCTACAAATGAATGGTATAAACCAAGCTTTTGGAATAATCGGTTCAGCTTTCATGCCAATTTCTGATCTTTTTCCAAAAGCAGGTATTACATTTTGGGACGTGGCACATGAATGCAACGGCGGATATATTTGCGATGGATATACTAGATCATCTGGCAAAATTGCCATGTGTATAGCACAAAATGGGCCTGGAATTACAAACTTTGTTACTGCTATAAAAACCGCATACTGGAATCATACTCCAATGTTACTTGTTACACCTCAGGCTGCAAATAAAACAATTGGTCAAGGCGGTTTTCAAGAGGTAGAGCAAATGGCTTTATTTAAAGATATGGTTTGCTACCAAGAAGAAGTAAGAGACCCATCACGTATTGCTGAAGTTCTTAATAGAGTAATAGAGAAATCAATACGTGGATCAGCTCCTGCTCAGATTAATGTCCCTAGAGATTATTTTTGTAAAATTGTAGATATTGAAATGCCTAAAGTTGTAAGATTTGCGAAACCAACTCCAAATCATGATGATATTAGCAAAGCTGTAAGTCTTGTTTCTAGTGCTAAATTCCCAGTTATTTTGTCAGGCGCTGGTGTTGTCTTATCTGATGCAATTCCAGAATGTGTAGAATTAGCTGAAAGACTTGATGCTCCTGTTTGTTGCGGATATCAACACAATGACAGTTTTCCTGGAAGTCACCCATTGGCAGCAGGTCCACTTGGTTACAATGGTTCAAAAGCTGCTATGAATTTAATTTCTAAAGCTGATGTTGTACTTGCATTAGGCACAAGGCTAAATCCATTTTCAACTTTACCGTGCTACGGTATAGACTATTGGCCAAACTCAGCGAAAGTTATTCAAGTGGATATTAATCCTGACAGATTAGGTCTGTCTAAAAAAATCACTCTTGGTATAAGCGCTGACGCCAAGACTACGGTTAAAGAAATCTTAGACAGGTTAGAACCTAATGCTGGAAACACCGATAGGCAAGCTAGAAAGAAAACCATTGCTGAAACAAAATCTAAGTGGTTACAAGAATTATCTAGTATGGACAATGAAGAAGATGATCCAGGTACAACCTGGAATATTGATGCAAGAACTAGGGAGCCTGAAAGAATGAGCCCAAGAATGGCTTGGAGGGCAATACAGTCTGCATTACCGCAAAATGCGATTATATCATCCGATATTGGAAATAATTGTGCTATTGGGAATGCTTATCCATCTTTTGAAGAAGGAAGGAAGTATTTGGCACCAGGTTTATTTGGCCCCTGTGGGTATGGTTTTCCTGCAATTATTGGCGCAAAAATAGCTTGTCCAAATGTTCCTGTTGTAGGTTTTGCTGGTGATGGTGCTTTTGGTATTTCAATGAATGAAATGACTTCCTGTGGCAGGGATGACTGGCCAGGAATTACTATGGTTATTTTTAGAAATTACCAATGGGGTGCCGAAAAAAGAAATACAACACTCTGGTATCAAAATAATTTTGTTGGCACAGAATTAAATCAAGATTTTAGTTATGCTAAAATTGCTGAAGGGTGCGGTTTAAAAGGGGTTCAAGTATGGTCTATGGAAGAACTTACAAATGAGTTAAGGTTATCTTGTGATGAGCAAAAAAAAGGTATTACTACATTTATTGAAGTTATCCTTAATCAGGAACTTGGTGAGCCTTTTAGAAGGGACGCAATGAAAGCACCTGAAATTGTTGCGGGCATAAATAAAACAGATATGGCAGAACAAACTTTTTAAGATCAAATTGAAGCTATTGTCAGAACAGAAGATGAGATAATATCTTCTGTTGTTGCGCCTCGTGATAAATCACAAACTGGTTTTTTAAAACCCTGTAAAAATGGACCAATTGATCTAAATTTCCCTAAACTTTGACACAATTTATAAGCAATATTTCCAGCATCTAATGATGGGAAAATCATAACATTAATTCTATCATCATAATGAATACCTTTTCTTTGAGCTATCTCTTTATTGATTGCTGCATCACCCTGAATGGGTCCGTACAAGTCAAATCCATCTGACTTTAAAGTATTATATACATTTCTTATCATCTTTACACTCTCACCATCCCCAGATTCTAAAGTTGAGAATGAAAGCAGAGCTATTTTTGAAAATCCAAGTAATTTATTAGCCATTTCTGAAGCACTAACTGTAATATCTTTAAGTATTTCTTCATTTACATTTATGTTTACAGCACAATCTGAAAAAATATATTCTAAGCCTTCTGGTGAAATCATAAGAAAAAAGCTTGAAATATTATTTACCTTGGATGAAATTCCTACTGTTAAAGTTGCTGCTTCTATAACTCTTTTTGTTGGGTTTATAGCTCCCGCAACCATTACATCAGCTTGACCAAGTGCTAGAATTGACCCAGCAAAATACAAGGGTTTTTTTATTAACTTCTCAGCAATGCTTCGTTTAATATGAGGCCTTTGAACTAAAATTGTAGATACATGTTCTGGCGTTATTTGTTTTTCGTCTAACCATACAATTTGTGCAAGCTTTTCAGTAGATAAATAACTAGCAGCCTCAAAAATTCTTTTGTCATCTTTCTCAGGGAAAACAATTTTATAGTTTTTCTTCCTTGCGATATCAAACGCCTTATCTAATACTTGCATATATTTTCATTAACTTTATTTATTTTTAGGATAACATAATGAGTTCAGATATTAAAATAAACCGTGGATTAAAAGGTATATATTTTGAACGATCTGGCATTTCTGATATTGATGGTGCGAATGGTAGATTAACCTATAGAGGATATCAAATCAGTGATTTGGCAAAAAATTCAACTTTTGAAGAAGTTTGTTATCTTTTAATTTATGGAAATTTACCCAATCACAAAGAATTAAATAGTTTCCAAAAAAAATTAATATTATATAGAACCCTTCCAAAGGAAATCTATAAAATTATTGAATTAATAAAGAATGGGCATCCTATGGATGTTTTAAGAAGTTGTATTTCAGCATTGCCGTCCCTCATAAAATTGCAATCCAAATATAATAAAGATTTTTTAATAGAGGATGGAATAAAATTAATTAGCCAAATCCCAGTAATTGTCGCAGCACACGAAAGAATTAGAAATAATCTAGAGGCTATAACACCAGATCAAAGTTTAAATCATTCAGCAAATTGGCTTTATATGCTTAATGGCGAAAAACCTTCGAAAGAAAATGAAAAATTAACTGATTTAGATTTCATGCTTCATGCTGAACATGGCTCAAACGCGTCATCATTTGCAGCAAGAGTTACAATAGGAACAAAGGCAGGATTATACGACGCGTTTGTTACAGCAATCTCAACACTATCTGGACCAGCACATGGCGGAGCAGCAGAAGATGTTATGAAAATGATTGAGGAAATTGGTGAACCTGAAAATGTTAGAAATTATATAAAATCAAAAAGGTTAAACAAAGAACCTGTAACTGGTTTTGGTCACAGAGTTTATAGAAAAGAGGATCCTAGAGCAGTTTTTTTAAAAGAAGGGCTCAAAAAATTGTCCATTGAGAAGAATGAACCAAAATGGTTCAAAATTTTAGAAAATGTTGTATTGGAAATGAAGCCTTATGCTAGACACGGTTTAAATGTGAATGTAGATTTCTATTCAGGAGCGATCTACAATCTACAAAAAATACCTAAAGATTTATATGTTCCTATTTTTTCAATTGGTAGAGCACCAGGGTGGGTTGCCCAATGTATTGAACAATTTGAAACAAATATATTGATACGACCACTAACTGAATATAATGGACCCAAAAATAGGCAGTTTAAAGATATTTCAGAGCGTTAATTCGTCCAAGGCAATGAAAAAGTTTTAACATTAGTAAAGCATTTCATTGCTTCCTGAACACCTTCTTTAATACCATTTCCAGAATCTTTAATACCCCCAAAAGGAGACATTTCAATTCTGTATCCAGGAACCTCCCAGATATTTACTGTACCAACATCTAAACCAGAAATATATTTTTGAATTCTAAAAAAATTATTTGAACAAACACCTGCAGATAAACCGTAATTAGTAGAGTTGGAAATTTTTATAGTTTCATCATCATTATCAGGCACTCTAACAATTGGAATAATGGGCCCAAAAGTTTCTTCTACAACGAGTTCAGATTTATAGTTAACATTATCAACAACTATGGGTGGAAGTAGAGCACCCTTCCTCTCAGGATGATATAAGATATTAGCTCCGTCTTCGGCAGATTTTATAACACGATTTTCAAATATCTCTGCAGCATTACTACTAATGACTGTTCCTAAATCAGTTTTATTATTCATGGGATCGCCAAATTTTATTTGTTTTGCCTTTTCAAGAATAATAGGCACTAATTTGTCAGCAACCTTATTTTGCACCAAAATTCTTTTAACGGCAGTGCATCTTTGTCCAGAATTCTTTGTAGCTCCACTTACAGCTAACTCAGCTGCTTTATCAAGATCATCTTCAGTTAAGTCATTTAAAACTATCAAGGGATCATTCCCACCAAGTTCTAAAACTTGGCGCTTATAGCCGGCTTTATTTGCAATAATTTTTCCAACAGGAATCCCACCTGTAAAAGTAATTAGTTCTATATTTGGATTTGTAATAATTTCATTACCTATTTCTTCTGGAAGCCCAGTTACTACAGAAAGCATTTCTGGTGGAAGTCCAGCCTCGTAAATTATATCCGCAAGATAAATTGCAGTTAAGGGTGTCAGCTCTGTTGGTTTAGCTACTATACAATTATTTGTTGCGATTGCAGGTGCTATTTTGTGAGAAATCATATTCAAAGGATGATTAAATGGTGTAATAGCTGAAATAGATCGAAGCGGTTCTCTAATTGTAAAAATTTTTCTTGCTTTTCCATGCGGTGTTAAATCACAACTAAATATCTCTCCGTCATCTTGTATGCATAGTTGACCTGCAAGAGTATAAACATCATAGGCACGTCCTATTTCATACAAAGAGTCATTAATCGAAATACCAAGTTCAGAAGTAATGATTGGAGCTAACTCATCTTTTCGTTTTTTGATGATTTCTGCAATTTTAAAGAGAATTTGCTGGCGTTCATATCTTGATAGTTTTGATTTATAATTAGCTGCAATTGAAAAAGCTTTTTGAACGTTTTCTACTGTTGCAGCTGGAACACTTCCAACAATTTCTTCTGTAAAAGGATACAAGACACTAATTTCGTTTTCAGAGAAAACTGTCTTCCCTGCTATTCGCATTCCTTCATTTTTAATAGTAAATTGTTTTTTCATAAAATTTTCACTTCTCTAATTAAAGGACGCTTCACATGCATAAAAGAATGCATCATAATTTTTCAAATCCTTAACCGAACTTAAATTAATTGGTTTATTAACTATAAACGGTACTTTTTGCTCGCTAAGACCCCCATGCGATCTCAAGGGTTCTTTAAGTGATTTAAGATCATGATAACTTTTGGTTTTACCTAATGTTATTTTCTCACTTGATGTGATAACAATATCACCTATTCTATCTGACGGTAGGTCAAACCTCTTTACTGCCTCATCTTTAGAACATATCTGATCAATTCCTTTTAAAGACTTTAATTTTGAAAAAGCTTCGTTATATATTCTTTTCTCATTAAAATAAATAGTAGCATAGGAACCTAATGCACCATGATGTACAACGTATGGATCTGTTATCGGAAGAATTACATTTGTGCTATTAGTGCCAAATTCTTCATCTAAAAAGTCTTGAATAAAAACAATTTGTGGATCTCCATTTTTATTGTGCTTTGCGCTCATACCATGATCTGCAGTAATAACCATAGTTACATCAAATTTACTTATTTCTGATAAATAATTATCAATCATAGTTAAAAATTTTATAGCCTCTTTATCTTCTGGAGCATATTTGTGTTGTATATAATCAGTAGTTGAAAGATACATTACATCAGGAAACCATTCTTCTAATAATTTAAGGCCACTAGCAAATACAAATTCAGAGAGTTCTGAGGAATAGACATCTGGAATTGACATATTTAACCATCTTTCTACATTATCGATACCATTAGTTTCAAGTGTGGCACTATTAGCTTTTTCTGATGAAAAACACTTTGTATTTAATTCATTAATTGTAAGACCCGCCCCAAGTAAAGCTCTTAATTTGTCTTTTGCTGTGATAATTCCAATTTTTTTATTTATTTCTTGAAAACTTTTAAATATTGTCGGCGCTCTCAAAAACTTTACGTCATTCATCATAACCTCTTGCCCACTGTCTGGATCTAGAAGATAATTGCCGCAAATACCGTGTACAGAAGGAGGGCAACCAGTTACAATTGACATGTTATTAGGATTTGTAAATGAAGGAATAACGGAATCAGCAATATTATAAGAACCAATTTCCATAAAATTTTCAATTGTAGGTATGCAATTTTTTTGAAGAGCAATATCTAAATATTCAGGATCACAACCATCAATACATATTACAACTATAGGTTTTAGCGGAACCTTATACTGTCTTTTATTTATATTTATATATGTATTTTTCATAGATTTATTAAAATAATTATTTTTAAAAACTATTTAATTTTTCCCTTTCAGCAATTATTGCATTTTTAGGAATAGCTGATTTTACATTCATCTCTGAAAGTGAAACTTTAACAGCTTTTAAAACCTTTCTCATTATGTTGTTATCAATTTGGCCAATACAACCTATCCTAAAAGTATCAGCAACAGTAAGTTTACCAGGATATATTATAAAATTTTGATTTTTCATTAAATTATAAAAGATTTCAAAATTAAAATTTTCATCAGCTGGATATAAAAAAGATACAATTATAGGAGAAATCCATTTGTCAGATAACAATGTTTCAAAGCCTAAATCTCTCATTCCTTCAACAAGAATATTTTTATTTGCCTCGTAGCGATTTAATCTTCCTATAACACCGCCTTCAGATGCGTGTTGATTCAAAGCAGATAAAAAACCTAAAATAGTATGTGTTGGCGGAGTAAATCTCCACTGGCCTTTTTCCTCCATATATTTCCATTGGTCATATAGATCAAGAGATAAAGAATGACTATTATTTTTTGATTTTTCTAAAACTGATTTTTTAGTTAAAACAAAACCAAAACCAGGAACACCTTCAATACATTTATTTGCAGAAGAAACAAGAGCATCAAATTCAATTTCAGCACAATCTATTGGAATTGCTCCAAAAGCTGACATACTGTCAATAAGTAATGACCTATTAAAAGATTTTACTATTTTTGATATTGTTTTTATTGGATTCAAAATACCTGAACTAGTTTCACAATGAATTACAATAACGTGGCTAATATATGGGTCTTGCCCTAATTTTTTTTCAAGTAGCTCAGGGTCAGGTGGTAAAAAATCCCCCATATCAATAATATCATTCTCTCTTCCTAAATAATTCAAAATTGTTGAGCATCTTTTTCCATAAGAACCATTACTTAAAACCAAAGCTTTATTTTTTTTTGGCACAAAAGTACCTAACATTGCCTCTACAGAAAAAGTTCCACTTCCTTGCATTGGTATTGAAATATATGAGTCTGAATTTTTGATCTTATTTATATTTGAAGTTTGCATTAATATATTGACTAATTTTTCTCTTATTTCGGAAGTAATTTTCTTAAAATCACTATCCCAAGATCCAATATCCTTTAACATTGCTTCTTTTGTAAGTTTTGAGGTAGTTAATGGACCAGGTGTAAGAAGATATTTATCTAAGTTTTTAGTCATAAAATTTCAGTTAAAAACAATATTTGCATTAAAAATTTTCAAAAGATAACATAAATTTATTACAAAATTTAGATTTTTTCTATTACCATATCAAAAATCATAATTTAAAATTTTGTAAGTTTTTTATTGTAATTTAATGCAGTTATGTTCACACTTAAATAAATTATGAATGGGAGGAAACTAATGAGTAAAATTAAAAACTCTTCACACCAAACACTTAAGGCTGTGAAGACCTTTAACCGAAGAACACTCCTTAAAAGAGGCGCAGCACTTACAGCTTTTGCAAGTGTAGCACCTTTATACGTTAAAAATGCTTTCGCTGCTACCAGTGGGCAGGTTAACGTTTTAATGTGGGGTGAATATTTACCTGATTCTGTTATTGCTGATTTTAAAGCAAAAACAGGTATCACCGTCAACCATACAAAAATTGGTGATAATGGTGAAATTATAGCAAAAATGAAAGCTGGCGGCGGAGCTGGATACGATCTTGCTAGTCCAACAAACATGAGAGCACTTCAATGGGAAAATCTAGGTGTTTTAGCGCCATTTGATATGAACAAAATCTCAAATCTAGGAAATGTTAATCCTGGAATGGTTGCTGTTGGAGAAAGAGACTGGAACTTTGGAGGAAAAGGTTCTCATTGGGTACCACAACTTTGGGGTACTGAATCTATTTCTTGGAGAACTGATAAGTGGACACCTGATGGTCTTCCAAGCTTTGGGGACATTTGGGAACCAAATCCTGGTATTGACGGAGCTTTCATGATGGGAAGAACATATTCCATGATGACTGGATGTGGTATTTGGATGCATCACCAAGGAAAAATGGATTTTTGGTCATCTTACAAAGACGAAGATACAATGAGGAAGAATTGGCAAACAATAACTGATTATTGTATCTCTAAGAAAGCAAATCTTGTTAAGTTTTGGTCAGGTGCAGACCCACAAAAACAAGGTTTCACTTCAGATGGTGTGGTTGTTGGACAAACTTGGGATGGCCCAATTGTATCAATGATGAAAGCTGGGGAACCAGTTGCATATCAAACAACAGATGAAGGAGCACTGGCATGGGTTGATGGTATTACATTATCAGCTAAAGCTGAAAATATTGATGAGGCTTATGAATTAATCAACTATAGTTTCACTCCTGAAGTTGGAGGGATGACTATTAATGAAATTGGTTATAATTCTGCTGTTATTGGTGCTTCGGATTTTTATTCAGATGCAACCAAGGCAATTTCACAAGCTGTTTACCCAGGCGATACAGCATCTAAGTTAAACCCATGGCCACCAGAACCACCATGGTATGCAGACGCTAGAGCTGAATATGCTAATAAGTTTGAAACAGCATAGATAGTTTGAAAATTTTAATTAAAAGCGCTCATTTTGGGCGCTTTTTTTTATAGTTTTTGAAATTATATTTGGTAAAGTAATTTTGGGGGAAAATTATGAGTGCTGACGTCGAACTTCAAAATATTTCTGTTACTTTTGGAAATTTTTATGCCGCAAAAAATGTGAATGTGAAGATTAACGAAGGTGAATTTTTTAGTTTTTTAGGTCCCTCAGGATGTGGAAAAACCACAATACTTCGAGCCATATCGGGTTTTCTTGATCCTTCAGAAGGAAAAGTTTTAATTGGCGGCAAAGATATGGGAGGTATAGGCCCTAATAAAAGACCAACCTCACTAATTTTTCAAAACCTTGCTTTATTTCCGTTAATGTCAGTGGCAGAAAATATAGCATTTTCACTTGAAGTAAGAGGTGTTGATAAAATTGAAAGAAGAAAAAGGGCAGACGAATTATTAGAACTTATAGCATTATCTGGCCAAGGTGATAAAAAAGTTCATGAGTTATCAGGAGGACAAAAACAAAGAGTAGCAATAGCTAGAGCATTAGCTATAGAGCCACAAGTTTTACTTTTAGATGAGCCACTATCTGCTTTAGATTTAAAATTACGTCAAAAAATGAGAACTGAGCTAAGGGCTATTCAAAAAAGTGTTGGGATCACTTTTATTTATATAACTCATGATCAAGGTGAGGCTCTAACAATGTCTGATAGAGTAGCTGTTATGAACGAGGGAGAATTAGAACAAGTTGGACAAAGTAATGATGTCTATAATTTTCCTCAAACACCATTTGTAGCTACTTTTGTAGGGGAAAATAATGCTTTTCACTGCAAAGTTATTTCAACTGAAAAAGATTTTGTGAAAGTAGATTTTGATGGCGTACATTTTTTTGCAAAAGCAGGTAGTGATAATAAAAAAAACCATAACTTCAAAAAGGGTCAAGAAGTAATTTTATTTATAAGACCAGAATCAATTTTTATTAGAGATAAGTCGAATAAATTTGAAAATAATTTTTCAGCAAAACTAAAAACAATAGAGTTTGAGGGCAATTTAAAAAATATATACTTAAATCTTAACTCAAAAATGGATGTCAGATTTAGCGTTCCAAATGCAGTTGATACGAGTAATCTTTCTTTAAATAAAGAAGTTGATTTAACTTTCTCTTCTAGTAAAGCAGTTGTTCTTCCAAGTGGTCCATTAGCAGTCGATTAAAGTAAAAGAATGAAATATTTTTTTGATAAAAACGGCCCTCTTATTTCAACTTATTTTTTGATTTCAATATTATTTTGGATAGTTTTTTTAATTATAATTCCCCAATTATATATGTTGGATTTGTCCTTCAGGCCGAATTTACCGCCATTGCTAAGAGGTGGTCCTGATGATGTGCATACTTTAGTACATTATAAACATTTTATTTTTGGTTCTGAAACGAGCCAGGATAAATTTAATTATGTTGATATTGGAGTATTCTTTAATACCATATTTACAGCTATTTTGGTAACAGTAATTAATCTGTGTTTCTGTTATCCTATAGCATTTTATATGGCAAAAGTAGCCAACCCAAGTACTTCTCGCTTACTAATTATATCCCTTATAATTCCATTTTGGATCAATGAGCTGTTACGCTCATTTGCATTAAGGATTTTATTTGCAGGAGAAGGAGTAATAAATAATGTCCTATTAGGTACAGGCCTAATAGATACAGGTATTAACTTTATTGCTCAAGATGTTGCATTATATACAGGTCTTACCTATGCATATATCCTACTAATGATATTCCCTCTATATAATGCAATTGAAAGTTTAGATTCTAATCAACTTGAAGCTGCAAAAGATTTAGGATCATCTACAATTAGGACACATTGGAGAATTGTTATCCCCCACGCAAAAGCTGGAATTGCATCTGGTTGTACGATGGTTTTTATGCTTACGGCAGGGGCATTAGCCACTCCAGTAGTCTTAAGTAGTCCTAATACTTACTGGTTTACTCAGCTTATTTATCAATGGTTTAATATGAATGATAATTGGTCTAGAGGCTCAGCATACTCAATTTTATTACTAACAATTTCGGTAACATTTGTATTGCTAATGATGAGAATATTCAAAGTTAAAATAGGTGAGATAATCAGATGAAGTCTGGTCATTTAATGAATGCCTTACTAGGAATATATATTTTTATATTTTTTACATATTTATTTGGCCCACTTCTAATAATGAGTGTAACAGCTTTTAACTCTGCTGAGTTTCCTTCAATTACTCCTTGGGAATGTTTTAGCTGGAGATGGTTTAATGAAGGCAAAATTGCTTACGATGGACAAAAGCTTGCTGGTCTTGCGACCGACTGGAGGCTTCATGATGGTTTTATTTCAAGTCTCATTATTGGCATTGGTGTTGTCATTTTGTCAGTACCTATTGGACTTGCTGCATCAATAGTTTTAACTCAAGTACACAGTAGATTAAGAACAATTTTTTACTCTATATCGATTATGCCTGTTCTATTTCCTGGAGTTATTATAGGTATTTCTACCGTTGTGCTTTGGGATAGAATAGCGACGATCGGTGGAGAGGGTTTTATATCTGATTTGGGGCGTAATGGAATTTTTCTAACAATTCTTGGTCAAACATGTTTTATTTCAACATACTGCTTTCTTATATTTGTTGCAAGATTACAAAGATTTGATCAAACCCAAGAGGAGGCAGCACTTGATCTGGGTGCAACACAAACACAAGTATTTTTTAAAATACTAATTCCTTACTTAATGCCAGCTATTGCTTCTTCAGCAGTTATTGCATTCTTAGCTTCTTTTGAGAATTATAATACTACTGTTTTTAGTATTCTATCAGATCAAACATTGACTACTGTTATAGCTTCAAAGGTTCGACTTGGAATCAGTCCGGCTATTAGTGCTTTAGCGCTTGTAATTATTTTATTAACTCTAATGTTGGCAATTGCCTATGAAGTCATAAGAAGAAGAGAAGATAAAAAGAAAGAAGAAAGACAAAATAGATTATTGTTTGAGGAAACTAAAGATAGCAGACTAAAAAAACATAATAAAAAAACTTTTAAATTACCTCGGTCAATATTTTTATTTTTATTGATAATTGTTTTAGGAGGCTTTGGATTGAACGAATTAGCTAAAAATGGTTTGTATGGAAATGAATGTGTAAAAGCAGCTGAAACAGCTAAAAAATCAAAATTTTCAGACCAATTAAAATTACTTCAGCAAAACGTTAATACTGTTGATGAAAATACACTTAAAGGAGGCACTTTGGGTGGAACCAATGATTATAATAATATTTTTGCTGATCCTAATCTATTCAAAAACTTTGGAGGTTTTGATAACAAAACTGAAAAGTAAAAAGATATAATAATTAATCATCATCTAATTCTTTTAATATCTCATCTGAATGCTCACCCAATGTAGGCACACCTCTAGAATAATTTAACTTTGCATCTGAAAATATTATTGGAGTACGAACACTTTCTGTGTAACTTGTTTTTGCATTTTTATGCTTCATGTTAATTTTTAAATTTCTGGCAATCACATGTGGATCGCTGAAAACTTCTTCTAAATTATTTACTGTTCCAACTGGAACTTTTGATAATTCAAGTAAATTTTTTAAATCTTTTTTTGAATATTTTTTAGTTTGAGAACTTATAATATCAACTAACTCTTGTCTATTTTGGACTCTTTTTTGATTGTCACTATACTTACTTAAAATATATAAATCATTTAACTCTAAAGCCTTGCAAAGTCTTTCAAATTGATCATTGTTACCAACTGCGATGATTAGATACCCATCTTTTGTTGGAAATACTTGATAAGGTACAATATTTGGGTGTTTATTACCCATTCTTTTTGGAGGTGATCCAGAGACGAAATAGTTGGATGCTTGATTTGCTAAAACTGCAACCATGCTATCCATAAGCGAAAGGTCGATATGTTGTCCTTTATTATTTTTCTCCCTCATTGTCAGAGCAGATTGTATTGCAATAACTCCATAAAGACCTGTAAAAATATCAGCAAATGCAACACCCATTTTCTGGGGTTCTTTATTAGGTTCGCCAGTTAAATCCATAATGCCTGATAAAGCCTGAATAATAAAATCATATCCTAACCTATCAGCATATGGCCCTGTTTGCCCAAAACCTGTAATTGAACAATAGATTAATTTTGGATTTAATTTTGAAACAGATGCATAATCAAGTTTATATTTTTTTAGTCCACCAACTTTAAAATTTTCGATTAGAACATCACTTTTCTTTATAAGCTTGTTAGCTACATTTAGATCTTCTTCATCTTTAAAGTCTAAAACAATTGATCTCTTCCCACGATTACAAGATTGAAAATAAGCAGAATCTAAATCTCCATTTTCTCCTTGAACAAAAGGTGGACCCCATTTTCTCGTTTCGTCACCTTCTGGGCTTTCAATTTTAATGACATCTGCACCTAAATCAGATAAAACTTGTCCTACCCAAGGTCCAGCTAACACTCTTGCAAGTTCGACAACTTTTATCCCTTCCAAAGGATATTTCATTAGAAAAAAGCTTGTAAGCCAGTCTGGGCCCTACCTAAAATTAAGGCATGAACATCGTGAGTTCCCTCATATGTATTAACAGTCTCCAAATTACACATATGTCTCATTACATGGTAATCCTCCATAATTCCGTTTCCACCATGAAGGTCACGAGCCTGCCTTGATATTTCTAGTGCTTTACCACAATTATTTCTTTTAACTATGGAGATCATCTCAGGAGCAATTTGATCCTCATCAAAAATCCTACCAACTCTCAAACTTGCCTGAAGTCCTAGAGCAATTTCAGTTTGCATATCCACTAATTTTTTCTGCCATAATTGAGTTTGGGCTAATGGCCTACCGAATTGCTTCCTATTTAACCCGTAATCTAAACTAGCTTTCCAACAAAACTCTGCAGCACCCATTACTCCCCAACTTATTCCATATCTGGCTCTATTCAAGCATTCAAAAGGTCCTTTTAAACCCGAAACTCCATCTAATAATTGTTCCTTTGGAACGAACACATTTTCTAAGATTATCTCACCAGTTACTGATGCCCTAAGGCTCATTTTGCCATTAATCTTGGGAGCGCTTAAACCCTTAACTCCTTTTTCTAGGATAAAACCCTTTATTTTATTCTCGTGTTCTTCTGATTTTGCCCAAACAATAAATACATCTGCGATTGGACTATTTGAAATCCACATTTTAGAACCATTCAAAATGTATCCATCACCTTCTTTCTTTGCAAAAGTTGTCATTGAGCCTGGATCTGAACCTGCATTAGCTTCTGTTAGGCCAAAACAACCGATATAATCTCCAGTTGCTAATTTAGGAAGGTATTTTCTTTTTTGTTCATTGCTTCCAAATGCAAAAATTGGGTGCATTACCAAACTAGACTGGACAGACATCATTGATCTATAACTAGAGTCAATTCTTTCAATTTCCCTTGCTATTAATCCATAAGAAACATAATTGGCACCTATACCTCCATATTCTTCTGAAATTGTAGAACCTAATAAACCTAATTCTCCCATTTCCTTAAAAATTGATGGGTCTGTATTTTCATTTTTCCAAGCTTCTTTTATCCTTGGTAATAACTTTTCCTCAGAATATTTCCTAGCAGTCTCCATTATCATCTTTTCTTCTGAAGAAAGCTGCTTATCAATAAGAAATGGGTCTGCCCAATTAAATAATGCCATAGATTTTTGCATCCTTTGATGTTTAAATGGTAAATTTAAATTATTAATAATTTAATTTATATTTAATTATTATCAAATTTTATTAAATTTATACTTAATAAATATATAATGAGTTGAGTGATTGACAACAATCAAAAATATTGAGAGCTTTGTTTACCGCTACCCATTATCCAAACCAGTAATTACTTCGTTTGGTGTAATGGACAATAGGCCAATGTTAATTTTAAAAATAACAGATAACAATGGCATGTATGGATGGGGAGAAGTATGGTGTAACTTCCCATTGACTGGAGCCGAGCATAGGGCAAAATTAATCGATAATGTATTTAAACCTTTACTCGCAAATTTTAGCATTATTACTCCTGAGAAAACATACGAATATTTAGTATCGAAAACAAAAATTTTATCAATTCAGTCTGGAGAGCCTGGACCAATTGCTCAATGTATTGCAGGAATTGATATTGCCATTCATGACTTGATTGGGAAAATTGAAAATATTTCTTTATGGAAGAAGTTTGGCGGAAATAAAAATATAATTCCTTGTTATGCAAGTGGCATAAACCCAACTGAACCTGAAGTAACTGTTAAAGATGCAATAAAAAAAGGCTATTCATCATTTAAACTTAAAATTGGGTTTGGACTAAAAAAGGATTTAGGAAATATAAAAGAAATAAAGAATATATTACCTGAAAACTCATTTTTAATGGTAGATGCAAACCAAGCTTGGAATTTATATGAAGCTATTGAAGCTTGTAAAATATTAGAGGATTTAAATTTATTTTGGCTAGAGGAACCAATACCAGCAAATTCTGAAATAAAGGAATGGATCCAATTAAAAGATAGTACAAAAATTACCCTAGCAGCAGGTGAAAATTTTAATAGCCAAAGAGAATTCTCATCTTTTTTTCAAAATAAAGTCTTTGGTTACCTCCAACCAGATATTGCTAAATGGGGTGGCTTTACTGAATGTTCAAAACTTATAAAAAATATAATTCAAAATAAAATTACTTATTGTCCACATTATTTAGGAGGTGGGATAGGATTAGTTGCATCTGCACATTTATTATCTGCTTCAAATGGCAAAGGTATTTTAGAAGTCGATATTAATGATAACCCACTCAGATCTGATATAGTTGGAGATATCTTCGAAAAGAATAGTGGCTTTGCAACTTTAAGTGATATTCCAGGCTTAGGTTTTGAGCCTAATTTAAAAGCCATTAGTAAATATTTAGTTGCACATTAATATTTTTATATATTAGATAAATTAATTTACTGGAGCTCTTATGAAAACTGTTTTTGTTCTTTTTGACTCAATTAATCGTTTAATGCTAGAGCCATACGGTAGCAAAATTTTAAAAACTCCAAATTTTCAAAGACTATCAGAAAAGGCTGTTACATTTGACTCACATTATATAGGATCCATGCCTTGTATGCCGGCAAGAAGAGATATGCAAACAGGTAGACATTCATTCTTGCATAGATCGTGGGGGCCAATGGAGCCTTTTGATAATTCTTTCCCGGAACTTCTGAAGAAGAAAAAAGTTCACTCTCACTTAATTTCTGACCATTATCACTATTGGGAAGATGGAGGAGCAACATACCATACAAGATATAGTTCACATGAGTTTATAAGAGGACAAGAATCAGATCCTTGGAAAGTTTTACTTGATTCACCAATTGATAGAATAAGAGAAAAGTATCACCCAAGTCAGAATGATATTGAGTCAATGCAAAACCCATATAATTATATGATAAATAGAGAATTCATTAATAATGAAGATGAATTCCCATCTGTCCAGTGTTTTAAAAGCGCTATTGATTTTTTAGACTTAAACAAAAATGCTGATAATTGGTTTTTACAGATAGAAACATTTGACCCTCATGAACCATTTTTTGCACCCAAAAGATTAAAGGAAAAATTTAAAACAAATTATAAAGGCCCAATTTTAGACTGGCCAAGATATAACAGAGTTTCAGAAGATCAAGAGCACATTGATGAAATTAGAGCAAATTATATGGCCTTATTATCTCTTTGTGATGAGTTGCTTGGAAAGCTTTTAGACTACTTTGATAAAAATAATTTGTGGAAAGATACAGCACTTATAGTTGGAACTGATCATGGCTTTCTCTTGGGAGAACACGATTGGTGGGCAAAAAATAGGATGCCTTTATATGAAGAAATTTCTCACATACCATTATTCTTTTTTCATCCTGATCATAAACACACTTCTGGACAAAGAAGAACAAGCTTAACACAAACAATCGACTTAATGCCAACTATTTTAGACTTGTATGGAGTCAAAAAACCGCCTGAAGTACAAGGATATTCATTAATCAAAATTTTAAATGATGATAAACCTGTTCGAAGTGCTGGAATGTTTGGTTATTGGGGAGGTGGAATTAATATAGTTGATGGCAAGTATACTTATTTTTGTTATCCAAAAGATATGCTCAACCAAGACTTATATCAATATACTTTGATGCCAACCCACATGACAAAATTATTTACTGTTGAAGAACTAAAAAGCGCAAGCCTTGCTGGACCTTTTGATTTCACAAAAGAGTTGCCTGTTTTAAGAGTGGCTCATAAATCAAAAGCTGGTACAAAAACACATTCATTTCATTTTCCAGAAAAAATGGAAGATACACAAAGTGTTATTTATGATGTTTTATCTGATCCTGGACAAACAAAACCAATAACAGATCGATCTATTTTTGATAGATTAAATAAAGAAATGATGAGGCTTATCAATGAAAATGATGCACCCATGGAAACAATTCTAAGAATGGAAGAAAGCATAAGGTAGCCTCTTTAACTGATATCTAATTTTGGACTTTTTGAAGCTCTTCAATAATTATTTTGGAAATAATATTACAGTCTTGAACAGTGAATGTAAGTGGTATCCTCATATCAAAGGTTTTAGCTAAAATTCTAAGTGTGTTTGCTAGTCTCGGAATATTATCTAAATATTTCCAACTATCATAACGGCTTGTATAAGCTACGGGCTTTTCATCACCAAACCATTTTAAATCAACACCACGAGCTTTACAATTATTTATAAAAGACTTTATTTGTTCATTATTTAGACTATCAATTCTAAATTGAATTGATGAACCAACGAAATATTCATCACTATCTCTATTAGGGAAAAAAATACCATTTTGTTTTTTTAGATTGTCGTTTAATACGTTATATAATTTATTCCATTGTGTAACTTTTTTATCTAATTCTTCTAATTGTGGAATAAGAATAGAAGATCTGAGGTTATCCATCCTGCCAGAAAAATTTGCTGTTTCTAGTTTAACTTGATCAAAAATATTTTCACTAGGAGAAGAAGCGTGCCTTCCATATAGCATGTATGATCCAGAATGAATTATTGCTTTTGCAATAATTTCATCATTATCAGTTGTAAGAAACCCCCCCTCACCAGAATTTATATGTTTATATGTTTGAGTAGAAAAAGCTGAGACCACCCCAAAGTTTCCTGATCTTTTGCCAGCCCACTTTGCTCCCATAGTATGAGCGCAGTCTTCAATTATTTTAATATTGAGTGAATTACAAAGGTTTACAAGTTTACTCATATTAGTCATATGACCTCGCATATGAGACAGAAGTAGAAACTTTGACCCTGAAGACTTGGCTTTTAATTCTAAATCATTAAGGTCTATATGAAAATTATCATTAATATCTATCAGTACAGCTTTAGCTCCAACATTTTCAATAGCTCCAGGTACAGGCGCAAGTGTAAAAGCATTTGCAAGAACTTTATCACCCGGCTTCACACCCGATGAACGCAAAGCAAGTTGTATTGCAACTCCTCCAGAAGTGCATGCTAGGCAATATTTAGCCCCCTGCCATTTAGAGAACAAAACCTCAAGTTGACTTGTAATTGAAATTTCACCTTCATCTGTATTGTACCTATGCAATTTTCCTGAATTCATTACAGAAATTGCATTTTCAATACCCATAATTGGTATTGCCTCTTGTTGAGTAAACGATTTTTTAAATTTCAATTCCAATTTAACTAATTATTCTTCTTTAATTCATTAATTTGATCATCAAGATGTTTTTTAATCATATTTTTTAGATCATTTTCAAACCATTTGTTCAATGTGGGAAGCAATAGTTTTTCTATTTCAACTTTTATATTCTCTTTTATCTGGTTTTCCTTAATTAAATCAATTTTGATATCTTGTTTTAATAATTTACTATCTAAATCGGTTAAGTTTTCATTTGTAGAATTATTGTCAGTCATTTTTGTTGTTTCATGTGTGTTTTCATTCCAACCTATTTCCTTGATAATATTATTAAGTTTCTTTCTTTTCCACAACTCATAAAATGTAAGCATTGCAATAGCAGACATCACAATCCCACCACCGTATAATGTATTTATTGCAGGCACCTCTCCAACAAAGTACCAAACCCAAAGTGGGCCTAGCGTAAATTCAAGCAACATAAATAAAGTAATTTCTGCAGCCAGCAAGTGGCGCGTTGCAATAATAAAAATTGCATGTGCAAAACCATTTAACACTCCACCCCAAATAAAAGATAAAATAATATCATTATCAGATATGTTTATATCATTTCCTTTTATGATAATTCCTACTAGACCAATTATTAATGCTGGTACAATTAATGTAGGCAACATATCGATATGCCTATTTTTTCTCAAAATTACAGGAAAACAAGAAAAGCAAAGCAAAGTAAGAATTGCCATTAAATTTCCAAATGCGCTGCCACTGCTGATACCTTCGTAAACCATGATGACTATCCCAATAGCAGCAAATGCCATCATAATAATAGTTGGTAATTTTATAGTTTCTTTGATAAATAAATAAGCTATTAAAGCGGTCACAAATGGAACTGAACTTAGTATAAACAGAACATTTGCTACAGTAGTGTTATCTAGTGCATGCATATAAAAAATTTGCGCGCTACCCAAAAATACTCCTGCTATAATTCCCCATCTTCCGATAGCAAAAATTTGTTTGAAAATTTTCGTTCTATATTTAAAAAAAAGAATTAGAATTAAGGCAGAAATCCATGAAACTGATCTATAAATATTAATCTGCCAAATGTCAGCACTTTCCATGTTTCTAAAAAGTAGAGGGCCTATACTTATGGTAATGCAACATATTATCATTAGGAACATTCCCAATCCTCTTCTGGGAGTTTGTTGCAGATTTTTATCTATTATTTTTTGAGTTTTACTATTCAATTAAAACGCCTTAAATAATCAAAACTTTGATATCGCAGTTATTGCCAGCCTTATACCAGTAATCAAAAATAGAAACCATATTATCTTATAAAAATTTTGCGGTGATAAAAAATTCCTTAAAAAAGAACCTAAATAAAAACCAAGAAAAGCGCTTAAAGTTCCAAACAATGCAGGCAAAAGCATGTAGGATTGTAGCACTCCAGATAGTAAAAAACCAGTTCCAACAGATATACAACCAATAAAGATAAATAATCCATTTCCTGCAACAAATTGGTTTGGTTTTAAATTTTTCATAGAAAGATAGAGAACTCCCACAACCCCTAAAATAGATGTCAATCCTCCTACAATACCAGACAAAATACCAAAAAATAGTTGCCATTGTTTGTCGAAAATTTCTGAAATTATAAGCCTTTTGCTGAATATATTATTTAAGCTAAATAAAATAACTACCGTGGCTAAAATTGTCATTAAAGCTCGATCACCCAGTAAAACAACAAGAAAAGAAATTAGGAAGCCCACAATTATTGAAGAGATAACAAAAATTCTATATTTATTGATTATTGGAATTGGATTACCAGTTTGAAAAACCTGAAAAAAACTTACCAAAAAAATTGGTATTATATTAAGACCTATTGCTTCTAATGGAGGGATAAAAACTGATAATAAAGCAATGCCAATGGCAGGCAAACCCATGCCAAATAATCCTTGAATTATGCCAGCTACAAAAAATACAGCCGCCATTAAAACATATAATTGATGATCTAAAGAAATTATTTCCATTTTCCTATTATAGATTATAGTAAATATTATGTGAGATAATTCATAATAATTGATCTCAACGGATTAACAATTATAGCATTTTTAATTTTATAGATAGGATATAGTTTATGATTGAAAGACCTTCCGGTATTAAAATTGAGAAATTTTCTCCTACACTTGGAGCAATAATTACTGGTGTAGATTTGTCTCAAAAAATTAGTGATGCACAATTTAATGATATAAATCAAGCATTTCTAGATTACCAAGTATTATTTTTCAAAGATCAAAAAGAAATACCACCTGAATTGCATATTGAATTTGGTAAGAAGTTTGGAGAACTTCATAGTCATCCTGCTGCACCAACCATGGAAGGTTATCCAGAAATTTTTGAAATTCACGCACATAAAGATAGCAAAATAGCAAATGGGGAATTTTGGCACTCTGATGTATCTTGTGACAAAGAACCTCCTCTTGGAACCATGTTACAATTGCATATATTACCTGAAACAGGTGGCGATACTATGTTTTCAAATATGTATGCTGCTTATGATGAATTAAGTAATAAATATAAAGAAATACTAGACGGACTAATAGCCATTCATGAATCTGAACATATATACAAAGGAAGATATAGCGATAGAGGTGTAAGTGAGGATAAAATTGAAACTCCTACTGCAAAGCATCCTTTAATCAGAACACATCCCGAAACAGGTAAAAAGGCTATATACGTAAATAGAACTTTTACAACAGGCATTGATGGAATGAGCAAAGAAGAGAGTTCTTCTATTTTAAATTTTTTATTCAACCACTGTGAGCATGTTAACTATCAAATAAGATACCGATGGTCTTTAAATGATATGGCCTTTTGGGATAATAGATGCGCGATGCATAGAGCAATTTGGGACTATTGGCCAAATGAAAGGAAAGGAAGAAGAGTTACCATTAAAGGCGATATTCCAAAATAAGCAAACAATTAATGAAAACATCACACCTTATTGTTAATACACTTTTAAAAGCTGGAATAGATAAAATTTTCTCTCTTTCAGGCAACCAAATTATGCCAGTCTATGATGCTGTGATTGATAAAAAAATAGACATCATTCATTGCAGGCATGAAGCTGCTGCGGTCTTTATGGCTGATGGTTATGCTCAAACTTCTGGAAAAATAGGGATAGCATTAGTTACTGCAGCTCCTGGTTTTACGAATGCGCTTGGTCCACTATATGCAATAAAAGCAAATCAATCGCCAATTTTACTTTTATCTGGTGATAGTCCGTTATCTCAAGATGGACTAATGGCATTTCAAGAGTTGAACCAGTATGAAATAATTAGAGAACTTGTAAAGAAAAGTAAGAAAATTAATCAATTAAATGAAATAGAAAATAATATTTATGAAGCAATTGATTTAGCAAGATCGGGTAGACCTGGGCCTGTTCATTTGTCTTTACCATTTGATATCTTAAATGAAACAATTTCTAAGAATAACACTTCTATTTCTACTAAAGATAAAAAAACTGATCCTCAATTAGCTTCATCAACTTTAAAAAAAATTAATGATATAATTAATGCAAGTGAAACTCCTTTGGTTATCACAGGCCCATCTCTATCTGAAGCAAGGAATAAAATTTTGTACCAAAAACTTAATAAATTTATTAAGGTACCAATAATAAATATGAGCAGCCCAAGGGGAAGTAATGACCCATCATTAGGAAATTTAAAGACAATCCTTACAGAGGCTGATCTTATTATAACCATAAATAAAGACATAGACTTCACACTTGGATATGGTTCAAAAGAGAGAGTTTCATCAGATAAATTTATTTTTGTTGATTATGAGAACGGTCCAATCAATCACGCAAAAAAAATTTTAAAAGAGAGATTGTTACTTGAGGTAAGAGCTAATCCCTCACAAATTTTATCAAAGCTAGCAGATATGAATTTTTTAAATGATTACACAACATGGATCAATCGGATTAAATTTTTATCAACGCAAAGACCTGAAAAACCCAAATCTATAAATAAAATTACCCCTTATGAGTTATGCAATTCTGTTGTATCGGAAGCAGAAAATTTTTCAAATGTAATATATATTTCAGATGGTGGTGAATTTGGTCAGTGGGCACAATCAATTATTCCAAAGTCAAAAGCCATTACAAATGGACCTTCAGGGGCAATAGGTGGCTCAATACCCCAAGCAATAGGTGCATCCTTTGCAAACCCAGATGCAATTGTGGTTTGTTTTCTTGGTGACGGGACTGCAGGTTTCCAAATAGCAGACTGGGAGACCGCACGAAGGTATAAACTTCCTATTATATATATAATTGGTAATGATCATAGATGGGGAGCCGAAGTAGAAATACAAATTAAAGATTATGGGGAAGATAGAGCAAAGTATTGCATGCTAGATGAGGAAACTAATTATGCCAATGTAGCATCTGGTTTAGGATGCAAGGGATTTAAAGTGAGTTCAATAAAAGAACTAAAAAAAATAATTAAAGCAGTTTTTTCATCAAAAGAAACTACAATTATTGATGTGAATATTGAAGGTCTTCCTGGACCAACTTTATAATTTTATCTGAGGCAATCAATTGACTGAAGAAAATAAAAATATACCCTTAGTTGGATATGCAAACAGATTATCTGTTAGGCCGAAAGAGACAATAAGTTTCAAAGTATCATCAGAACTAAAATCTAATTATTCGGTAGATTTATATAGGTCTATTTCAGCAGATCCAAATCCAGAAGGCATTGGAATAAAAGAAGAAAAAGTAGATAACTATTTTTCTTCAAGATTAATAAAATCAAGAGTACAAAAACATTTTCCTGGTTCATATGCACGTTCCCAGAAACAATTAAACCTTGATGTAGAAAATGGATTAAAAATCAGTATAAATTTTTTCAGCACACTTAAAAATAACAAATCACAGACACTAATTTCAATTGGACATTTATCTATATATATAAATGAAAATTATCAACTTTCTTGCAGTTATTTAGATAAGAAAATTTCTATCTCAAAACCAATTAAAACAAGGAAATGGATTAAAGCTGAATTAGAGTTAGACTACCTTGAAAACACTTTGAAACTTCTTCAAAATTACATTGATGAGAGCAATGCCGAGCTTTCCAGAAAAATTGATATTGAAGTGCCTATTAAAAAAAATATAGTTAGTAATTTAGTCATATCGGCGAAAGAAAAAGACAACAAGATTGAAAACTTTTTTAATGGCAAAATAGAAGACCCAGAAATTTCCACTTTATTTACAGAGAGGAAATACGAAAAATTTCTAGAATGGGATTTTTCAGATCAAATACCATCTTCTTGGGTTAGAG
>CAZNBI010000001.1:41880-67990 GCA_964571065.1 uncultured Rhodobacterales bacterium
GAAAAATTTCTAGAATGGGATTTTTCAGATCAAATACCATCTTCTTGGGTTAGAGAAAAACTCAATGGTCAATATGATTTAAAAATTATCAATTATCCAACTAGAGGAGTAACTGGATCAGAGTGGGATGGATCTGAAATGTCCTGGAAATACTGCCCTCAGCATTATAGAGCTATTCATTTCCATGAAGATGATATTTATGATTTTGAATGGAAAAATGATTTTGATTTTGTGGTTCCAAAAGATATGCCGAGTGGTATTTATGTCATGAGATTAAAATGTGAAAACTTCGAAGATAATATTCCTTTTTTCGTTTGCCCACCAAAGAATGAAACTCACTCAGACTTGTGTGTTATAATACCAACATTTACCTACACAGTTTATGGAAATCATGCTCGACCAGATTATAAGAATTCATGGGAAGAAAAAATAAATAAGTGGAATGCATATCCACATAATCCTGCAAATTTTAAACATTATGGTCTTTCCACTTACAATTTTCATTCTGATGGAAGTGGTATATGCCACGCATCTTATTTAAGACCTCTCTTAAATCTTAAAGTTGGATACTTAACCTTTGGTGCTTCAACTTGTTCTGGATTAAGACATTTTCAAGCTGATAGCCATTTGATAAGTTGGTTAAATTTTGAAAATATTAAATTTGATATTTTGACAGATGAAGAAATACATAATGAACAGTTTGACGTCTTAAAAAGATATAAAACTGTTATGACAACGACACATCCTGAATATCATACTAAAGAAACTTTAAATTCCTTTCATAAGTTCAAAGAAAATGGAGGAAATTTAATTTATCTTGGTGGCAATGGATTTTACTGGAAAGTTTGCTTAAACAAAGAAAATAGTAAAATCGTAGAAATTCGTAGAGCAGAAGATGGAATTAGAGCTTGGGCATCTGAACCTGGCGAATATTATAATGCTTTTGATGGAAGCTATGGTGGTCTATGGAGACGCAATGGCATTCCTCCACAAAAATTAACTGGAGTTGGCTTTAGCGCCCAAGGTCAATTTACAGGCTCTTACTTCATAAGAAAAAACTATGATAAAAATCTTGAGTGGATTTTTCATGGAATAAAAGAAAATAAGATAGGTAATTTTGGTTTTAGTGGTGGTGGCGCTGCAGGGTTTGAATTAGATAGAGCTGATAAATTTCTTGGTACACCTGAAAACTGTTCAATTTTAGCTTCATCAGAAGGCCATGATAATGATTATGTATTAGTACCTGAAGAACATCTTACACATATTACTACTTTACCAGGAGACCCATTAGAAACATTATTACGAGCAGATATGGTTTATTTTCAAAATGATAAAGGAGGTAAAGTGTTTAGTGTAGGATCAATAACTTTCTGTGGTAGTTTGCCTTACAATAATTTTAATAATAATATTTCTACTTTACTTAAAAATATTTTAAAAAACTTTTTAAATTAATTATAGGTTAGATTATATGAAAGTAGCATTTACAGGTGGTTCAGGAAAAGCTGGTAAGCACGCAATTAATTATCTGATTAATTCTGGACATAAAGTTTTAAATATTGACCTTAAGCCCTTGGATATTGAGGGCATTAATAATTTGATTGTAGATATTACAGACTCAGGTCAAGTATTTAATAGTTTGACCAGTTATCTTAATATAAATGAGCTTAAAGTTAGCCCCAATGAAAATAAATTCGATGCTGTAGTTCATTTTGCCGCTATTCCAAGAATACTCATAAAATCTGATGAGGAAACTTTTCGTGTAAATGTTATAGGCACCTATAATGTTATTGAAGCAGCTGTTAAACTTGGCATAAAAAAAATAATTATCGCATCTTCAGAAACAACCTATGGAGTTTGTTTTGCAAATGGGAATATTGACCCAAAGTGGCTTCCTGTAGATGAAACTCACCCCACCAACCCTATGGATAGTTATGGATTATCAAAAGTTATTAATGAACAAACAGCTGCATCTTTTCAATTAAGATCAGGGTTTGATATTTATTCTTTAAGAATAGGAAATGTGATAGAGCCAGATGAGTACCATAGATTTCAAAAATTTTTTGAAGAACCTAGCCAAAGGTTACGAAATATTTTCAATTATATTGATGCGAGAGATTTAGGACAAGTTGTTGATCTTTGTCTCAATAAAGATGGATTAGGCTATGAAGTGTTTAATGTTGGTAATGACAATAATTCAGTAAATATATCTAATGACGAGATTATAAATAGATTTTATAAAAATATTAAAATCAAAAAAGAATTAAGTAATGATGAAGCTTTATTTTCAAATCAAAAAATAAAAGATGTTTTAGGCTTCAAAGAACAACATAACTGGAAAAAATATTTATAACATAAAATAAACAATTTAAATCTAAGTTTTGGAATTTTATTCAATAAATTTGCCTGACCAAAATTTACTTCTTCTTACAATTTTGGTTATAAGTGTAGGTGGAATTTTAAGAGGGTTTATGGGGTTTGGACCAGCTCTTTTAACTATTCCTATATTAGCATTTATCTACTCTCCGATAGAGGCATTGGTTATTCATATAATAATGGAGATTCCTAGCACATTATTTTTAATGCCAAATGCTTTAAAACATAGTCAAAAAAGTGATATGCTACCAATGTTTATTGCAATGGCAATAACTATTCCATTAGGCATGTATTTAGTAGTATTACTTGATCCTCAAATCATCAGAAGGACCATTTCAATAATAGTTTTACTTTTAATTGGGATGCTTTCCTATGGATGGAGTTTTAAACGAAAAATTGGCTTGAAAACAATGATTGCAAGTGGATCAGCTGGCGGGTTAGTTCAAGGGATAGCTGGGATGGGTGGTCCACCCATTGTTACCATATTACTTGCACGGGGTGATAGCCCAGACATATCAAGATCTAATATTTTATTGTTGATGGCTGGGATTGTATTTTTTTCAATAGCCTCCCAATTATTTTATAGTTTAATGACAGTAGAGTTAGTCATCATAGGTATCTTAGCATCTCCTATTTACATTTTGACGACTTTTCTTGGATCTAAATTTTATAATTCAAGAGGAAAAAGAGTGTTCAAAAGGATAGCCTTATTGCTTCTAGCTTTAATAGCAATCTCAACTTTTATTGCATCATTTAATTAAATTAATTTGTAAAAGTTAATAATACTTTTATTATAGAAATCATTAAAGATGGAGAAAATTTGATGGATACCTCATACCCTAATACTCAGCTATTTATTAATGGTCATTGGAAAGATGCAGTTGCTAAAGAAACAATAGACGTTATTAATCCAGCAACAGAGAGCGTCATTGGTCAGATGGCACATGCAAGAAAAGAAGATTTGGATGAAGCGCTGGAAGCAGCAAACTTATCATTTCAAAAATGGAAAAATGTTAACAGTTTTGACCGTTATAAAATTTTAAGAAAAGCAGCTGAGATTATTAGGCAAAGGTCTAATGAAATTGCTAGGATAATGACTATTGAACATGGAAAACCAATAGGTGAATCTCTTGCAGAGGTTAATTTAGGGGCAGATATAACAGATTGGTTAGCTGAAGAGGCGAGAAGAGCATATGGACGATTAATACCATCAAGATCGACTGATGTTTACCAGATGGTTGTAAAAGAGCCTGTTGGGCCAGTAGCAGGATTTTCTCCATGGAACTTTCCAATTAATCAAGCTGTAAGAAAAATTGGAGGAGCTGTTGCTGCTGGGTGTTCTATAATTATCAAAGGGCCAGAAGAAACTCCTGCTAGCTGTGCAGAACTTGTTAGAGCCTATGCTGATGCTGGTGTACCTGAAGGTGTTATTAATCTTGTTTTTGGAATACCTTCTGAAATTTCTGAATATTTAATTCCACACCCTGTTATTAGAAAAATTTCTTTTACTGGGTCGACAGCTGTTGGCAAATTATTAGCGTCAATGGCAGGTTTGCATATGAAGTTAGTTACAATGGAATTGGGAGGGCATGCACCAGCAATTATATTTGATGATGCAAATGTAGAAAATGCAGTTCAAATGATAGCTAATAATAAATATAGAAATGCAGGACAAGTATGCGTTTCACCGACTAGGTTTCTGGTTCATGAAAGTTTATATGAAAAATTTGTCGAAGGCTTTGTAAAAGTTTCTGAGTCTCAAGTTGTTGGTGATGGACTAGATCCAAAAACAACAATGGGACCATTAGCACATGATCGAAGATTGGATGCTATGGAAAGATTTGTTTCAGATGCTGTTGATAAGGGTGCAAAAATTAAAACTGGCGGCAAAAGAAAAGGCAATAAAGGTTACTTTTTTGAACCAACAGTATTAACTGATGTTCCAATTGATGCAAAAATGATGAATGAAGAACCTTTTGGACCAATAGCACCAATTGCACCATTTAGAAGTTTTGATGAAGTTGTTGAAGAGGCTAATAGATTGCCTTATGGTTTAGCTGCCTTTGCTTTTACTAATTCTGCAAAAACTGCAGAAAAAATTAGTGCTTCTATTGAAAGTGGTATTGTTTCAGTGAATCAACCATGGATGCCGGTAGTAGAAGTTCCCTTCGGTGGCATTAAAGATTCAGGTTACGGTAAAGAGCTTGGAACGGAGGGCTTAGAAGCCTATTTGCAATCAAAATTTATTACACAAAAATCGAGTATTTAGGTTTTGTCTAAATAATTACAAAATCTGTCTACAAATTCTTCTGTGACTTCTACCTCAAAATTATTAGAAGGAAAAATGTCAGTATTGACCTCATCTATGAAGTCCTTAAAAGCGTTAACTCTAATTTTTTGAATTCGTTGGGCTTCTTTAAATAGATTGCAGTATTGTTTTGAATGCCTTGGAAATGGACCTTCGGAAGCTCCCAAAATATCATCTGCAAATAAAAACTGTACATCACATCCATTACCAGATCCAATAGAGATGGTAACTAATGACGTTCTGCTTGATAATTCTTTCATTAACCTTGATGGGATAACTTCACATTCAACAGCCCAAGCTCCAGCACTTTCCAAATCTTTTAAGTTTTGAAAAAGAGCTTTTGCTTCATCTATTGTTTTACCTACAGCTTTTATTCCTCCAGTCCATGTACTTTTTCTAGGTACCAAACCAATATGACCCTGAACAGGAATTCCTGCATTTGACAAAGCTTCTATATGATTAAGGCTACCCTGAAAAATTATTCCGTCAGCTCCTAATTCCATTGCTTTATATGAATGCTTAAGAGCGTCATCCTTTGTTGGAACACTCAATAAAGGAATTACAAAACTCATGAAGGTTTTTGAAGCAGACTTTCTTATTTCAATAGCTGTTTCTTGTTTGACATAATTAAACCTAGTATTCATTAGGTCAATTCCAGCCTCCTCAGCAGCTTTTGCTTCATTTGGAGTAAAAGGTAATGTTTGAGTTAATTGTCTATCACCTTTTAAATCAATTATATCTTTTACAGTATAGTTTCTAAGACCCAATTCTCCAGTCATAGAAAAAACTTTTTTATATTTTGTTTTTTTCATTTTATAGACCAGATTTTATGTAGAATTTATTTTTTAATACTATCTGGAAGTGATAACCCTGCCCTATTTTGAAGACTTAGAAATATCGAAGTCCAGTCCTGTTCCTCACGGCCCTCTTTTATAGCATGTTTATAAGTTTCAATTGATGCTCTTCCAAGATCTAAGTCAGTATTTACTTTTTTACCAAGATCAACTGCAATACCAAGATCTTTTAGTGCCAATTTTACCATAAAAGCAGGCGTAACATCATTATTTAACACCTTAGTTGGGTAGGTGGTTGTTATGTGACTTTTTACTGCAGCTGTTCCACTCAAAACATCTATACATGTCTCTTGATCAAGTCCTACTGCACGTGCAAGTGTGAGAGCCTCACCACTCAAAACATTCAAAACAGTGGTCATATAATTATTCACAATCTTCATTCTAGACCCCATTCCTGGACCACCACAGTCTTTTAAAGTATCACCAATTAAATTCAGAATAGGTGTAGCCTTAATGATATCATTTTTTTCACCACCAAGCATTAAAAGTGATTTTCCTAATCTCGCCTCGACGGAAGTCCTTCCTATTGGACAATCAATCATTGAAATATTATTATCATTCAATTTTGACCTTATATCATCCGTTTCAAGAGGATGAATAGTTGACATATCAATGACTATTGAATTTTGATTAAGAGTTTCAACTGCTCCATTTTTATCAAATAAAACTTGTTTTACATGTTCTGAGTTTGGCAACATTGTAAAAAGAAATTTGCAATCAATTGCTGCATCAGAGGGAGATTTAGCTGCAATACCATCATTCATTACATGATCATTTATAAGTTTTTCACTAATATCGAAACCTTTTACTTCATGCCCTCCTCTTACAATATTTGATGCCATTGGACCTCCCATTGTACCTAGTCCAATAAAACCTATTTTTGTCATTTTTATCCCTCTCAAATTATTGAAGTTTATTTATCGAAACATATTTACAAAAAGTCATCAAGTTTATCATATACTTTAATTTTATTCTGTATGGTAAATATAAGTTTCAATTTTGTCTTGAAATCATTCTTTTCATCTGTTTAACTAATTCAAATAAATAATAAAATCATCAAGGAGGATTCACTAGATGAAATTGTCAATTAAAAATATTTTTGTAATAGCTTTAGCTTCAGTCTCATTATTGTTTGCTGGACAAGCTATGGCAAAAAAACAAACTATGAATATCGGATATTCTGTTTCTGAGGGACATCCTTATGGAACATTTATGTTTACTTTTGCTGATAGAATGGAAAAGTTTTCTGCTAACCTAGAAAGTGGCGCAGTTAAAGTTAAAGTCCATTGCTGTCATAAAATGGGTAGTGAGCAAGAGCAGTTTAAAAAGTTGCAATTAGGTACATTAGACGGCACAATGATTGCCCAAAATAATGCTGGTCCATTTTATCCAAAAATAGACTTGTTAGTATTACCTTACATGCTTCAAAATTATGATCACGCTGTCGCTGTTGCTGATGGTCCAATTGGTCAGGAAATCTGGGGAAACATGGCTGAAGAAATTGGTGTTCACTTGGTAACAATTCCACTTTTTTCTTTTAGACATATTTATAATACTAAAATGCCAATTAATAACTTAGCTGACTTTGCAAAGATGAAATACAGAGTGCCTAAAAATGTTGTTATGATTGATACATACAAAGCATTCGGGTCAGATCCAGTTCCTATTGCTTGGTCAGAAGCTTTGACAGCAACGCAAACTGGTACAGTTGACGGTGGGGACTTACCTATTGACGTTATGTATTCACAAAAATTTCACGATGTTGCAAAACATGTTGCTGAGACAGGTCACTTTACTTTAGCACCTCCGTTCTTTGTTAGTGATAAGTTCATGAAGAAATTAACTGATGAACAAGCAGATGCCCTACATATGGCTGCAAAGGTTGCAACTGCTGCTTCTCGTTTCCATACAAATTATGGCATGAGTATCGTTAAAGAAAAAATGATTGCTGCTGGAGTAACTTTTACTTCACCAGACACAGGTCCATGGGTCGAAAAAGCTAAAGCAGTTCATAAAGCTTTTGGAGATGAGCGTGGAGCTGAGTACGTTGCTATTATGGATAAAATTTACGCAGCTGCTCCTTAAACATACATATATTCCACCACAGATTGTTTTCTGTGGTGGATATCTTAATTTTTTTCGAGGAAAATTATGAGTGTATTTACTTTTTTAGAAAAAAGACTTGAAGAAGTTATTGCTGGAATTGGTGTGGTTATAATGTGCATTATGGTCTTTTTTCAAGTTGTCATGAGATATGTATTTAGCCTTCCAACATCCTGGTCAGATGAAATTGCTCAATACTGTATGCTATGGTCAGTATATTTATCTGTATCTTGGGCTGTCAGAGAGAGAGCTCACATCAGAGTTATGAATTTCATCAATCTTTTTCCTCTAGCTTTTAAAAATGGTCTTGTAGTTTTTAGTGATTTTATATGGTTCATCTTTGGCATATTTTTAACATGGCATAGTATAACTTTAAATATAAGTTATTGGAAAGATCCTTATTTTTCCCCAGCTTTAAACATTGATCAAAAATGGCCATATCTTTGCCTGGTTTTCGGCTTTGGTTTAATGACACTCCGCATTGTTCAAATATATTACCGTTGGTGGTTCCACGGTGTATCGATTTTAGAAGGAACCTCAAAAGAGGATGCTCCTCATGCTTGATTTTTTAAGAGATTACGCTTACGAAATGTCAGAGCTTTCACAAGCTCTTACTGTTTTTGGTGCAATGGTTATAGCTATTGCACTTGCTGTCCCTATTCCAATAGCTGTGTCAATTGGAACAGTTATCGGTTATTTTATGCTTGATCTTGATTTTGCTGGCATTGCAAACTCTATGTATACAGGTGTAGAGCCTTTCCCATTAATTACTGTTCCTTTATTCGTGTTTGCTGGTTCATTGATGGAACAGGGCGGTATGGCAAGAAGAATTGTTAATATGGCTGAATCACTCATTGGGAATGTTACTGGAAGTTTAGGTCTTGTTGCTGTTTTAGGTTGTGCATTTTTTGCTGCATTATCTGGATCTGGTCCTGCAACAACTGCTGCTATTGGAGCAGTGATGATACCTTCTATGATAAAAATGAGGTATGATCCTGCTTTTGGAGGAGCAATTGCTGCTGCGGGTGGAGCATTAGGGAGCCTTATACCACCAAGTAATTTAATGATAATTTATGGTATTGTGGCTGAACAGTCTATTCCAAGACTATTTCTTGCAGGTTTCATACCCGGAATATTAGCTACGATGGTTCTTATGATTACCACCTACATTATCGCTAAAAAAAGAAATTATGTTGGTGATGGAATACCATTTTCATGGCCACGTGTGGGCGATGCATTCTATCATGGGATTTGGGCATTAATTGCACCTATAATAATATTAGGCGGTATATATTCAGGTGTTTTTACACCAACCGAAGCTGCTTCAGTTGCTGTTGTATATGCGTTTATTATAGGCTGGTTTGCTTATAAAGAACTTACATTTGAAGGTATTGTTCATTGCTTGAAAGTAACTGCAATGATATCTGGAGCTGTATTAATTATACTTGGTCCAGCAAAATCTTTTGGCGAATTAATGAGTTTAATGTCAGTGCCTGATCTTATTGAAGAAGGTTTAACAGGTATTACTGAAAATGCTTTTTTGATGCTTATGATTATAGCGGTTATATTAATTATTACGGGCATGTTTATGGAGTCTATTGCTCAAATTATACTTCTAACTCCATTATTACTTCCACTAGTCCAAAATCTTGGTGTGCACCCTATTGCTTTTGGAATAATTATGGTTATAGCCTGTGAAGTTGGATTTTTAACACCGCCTGTTGGAGCAAACCTTTTTGTTGCTGCCCGAATAACAAATTTAGGAATTGATAGAATTTCTATTGCAGTTTTACCATTTGTATTCGCATATTTAGTAATACTAACCTTAATTGCAGCATTTCCAGATATCACAACAGTTGTTCCAAATTTCTTTTATGGTAAGTTTGGCTAATTAATATCTAGATTGAACATAATATGAAGGATCTGCCAACTGGTAAAGAGGATAACACTAATGATAACTTGTCAGGTGGTTTAGTAAGTTATCCCCTAAAAAATCCTATTAGCCCTCAATTTTTAGGGTCGGCAACAATAGAGCCCAAAGGAGAATTTGAGGCCGGAAGTTTCCAAACCTTTAAATGGGTTTATACAGCAGGTAAATTTGGCATAGATGACTCTGGGTCAATTAGAATATGTTTTAGATTTGCTAGTGATTTGGGAAAGCCTCAATTTGCAGATCCACAAGCACCAAACTATACAACAATAAAAGCATCAAATAATGCAATCTTGAAGTATGATTTTGATCCAAAAGGCAATGTTAGACCATGGGATAAAACTATCTATATTCGAATTGTTCAAGGTTATTTGACTGAAGGAGAAACAGTAACAGTAATATTTGGAGATAAGTCAAAAGGCTCTCCAGGAATAAGATTACAAACATTTTGTGAAGAGAGCTTTGAGTTTCATTCATTAATTGATCCTATTGCAACAAGATGTTATCAGCCTGTTGAAAATCAACCTATAATAAAGATTGTACCCGGAAAACCATATAGATTTGTTGCTGTTGCGCCAACATTAAAAAAAGTAAATGAAAATTTTTCAATTTATATAAAAGGTGAAGATATTTGGGGAAACCCATCAGATAAGTGTAATGAAATTTTTAATTTGAGTTCTAATATAAATGTTGAAGGTATGCCCAAACAAGTAGAACTTTCTGGGGGACTGTTCTTTATAAAAATTGATAATCTAAAAATTAGTGAAGAAACCGCATGTGTCATTAACTTTATTAGCAAAGATAAAAAAATATCTTTTCAAACAAACCCAATAAAAATAATGGACACAGAAATCCTTCATTATTGGGGTGATTTACATGGTCAATCAGAGGAAACTATTGGAACGGGCAGTGCTGAAGAGTATTTTAATTTTGCAAAAAATCGTGCATTTTTAGATGTTTCAGGGCATCAGGGAAACGATTTCCAAATAACAAAGAAGTTTTGGAAAGAATTGAATGAAATTACTAAAAGCTACAATAAAAATAATGTTTTCATTACAATGCCAGGATATGAGTGGTCTGGAAATACAAGCTTAGGCGGTGACAGAAATGTTTTTTTTCCTGAAGAAGATAGAATAATAAGAAGATCTTCTCATGCAATGATTGAGGATAGATCTGATGTTGAAACAGATTGCATAACTGCAAATGAGCTTTTTGAATCTTTAGAGAAAAATAATGAATTTGATACCTTGGTTTATGCTCACTGTGGTGGCAGGTATGCAGATATAAAATATGCGCATGACGGTAGATTTGAAAAGTCGGTAGAAGTTCACTCAAGTTGGGGCACTTTTGAGTGGATAGTTCATGATGCATTTGAGGAAGGTTATAGAATAGGAATAGTAGGTAACTCCGATGGCCATAAAGGAAGGCCTGGCGCAAGTTATCCCGGCTCTTCAATGTTTGGCGCCATTGGTGGTTTAACTTGTTTTCTCTCAAAAGAATTAACTAGAGAAGGCATAATTGATGCAATAAAAAAACGGCATCATTATGCTACAACTGGTGGACCAAATGGCAGGATGTACATTAACTTGAAAGCAAACTTTAGTAGTGATGCTACGATTTTTCATGATGATCCAAAGTTGTATAAAGGGAATGGAAAAGTTTCAAAAGAGGCTATGATGGGAGATATTGTCCATCTCCCAAATGGTGATCTAAGCATTAGTATAAACATTGAAGCGGCAGCAGCAATTGAAAGATTAGATATATTCAATGGAAAGGATTTAGTTGAAACTTATAAACCATATTCTGAGAATGAATTAGGAAATAGAATACGTATTACTTGGGAGGGCGCAGAATACAGAGGGAGATTCAGACAAGTGATTTGGGACGGTTTTGCTAAGATTAAAAATAATAAAGTGTTGTCAGCACAACCTATAAATTTTTTTAACCCTGATAAAACTCTCAATTTTTCTTCAAATGATATTAGTTGGAAAGCTCTTACAACAGGAAATTTTGGAGGGTTTGATCTAATCATAGAAAATAATAACAAAGGTGAATTAGAAATTAATACTCCACTTATTCAAGAAAAATTAAATATTAAGGACATAGGTTATCAAGACTGTATTTTCGAAAACAACGGGGTTCTTCCAAGATTTTTAAAAGTATTTAGATTACCTCAAACAAATAAAAATACTAAACTAAGCATCAAAAGAAATATCCGTTTAAAGAATATAGATGATAATCCAATTTTTATTCGTCTTACACAAGAAGATGGAACGCTTGCTTGGACAAGCCCAATTTATATTTATAGGAATTGAATATATTAAGTTATGAGCAATGAATTTGACTATATTATCGTTGGCACTGGCTCAGCAGGATCGATTGTTGCGAACCGCTTAAGCGAAAAAACAAATACAAAAGTTTTAGCTCTAGAGGCTGGTGGAAGTGACAATAACTTTTGGTTGAAAATACCGATTGGGTATTACAGAGCTATTTTCGATGAGAGGTTTGCACGACAATTTAAAACAGAGCCAAGCGAGGGCTCAGGTGGCAGAAGTATAATTTGGCCAAGAGGACGTGTATTAGGTGGTTCTAGTTCAATTAACGGGCTTAATTTTATAAGAGGGCAAAAGGAAGACTTTAACGACTGGGAAAAACTTGGAGCAAAAGGCTGGAATTATGATAATGTCATCTCTTTCTTTCGAAAACTAGAAAACTATCAGGGTAAAGAAAGCCAGTATCATGGAAGTCTGGGCAACATGATTGTATCAGAACTTAATAATAATAATCCTTCATGTCATGCATGGGTAGAAGCTGCAAAAGAATTTGGCCTTCCAGCTAATAAAGATTTTAACGGTGAAACAACTTATGGTGTTGGATCTTATCAATTCTCATCAACTGGCAGAATGAGATATAGTTCAGCTACAGCTTTTCTAAAGCCTGCAATGAAAAGGTCAAACTTAACAGTTAAAACAAATGCACTAGTCAGCAAAGTTTTGTTTAATAAAAATAAAGCTATCGGCATTGAATGGATCGAAAATGATGAAGTAAAAACAGCATACTCAAATTGCGAAATTATACTATGTGGTGGCTCTCTACAGTCACCACAAATTCTCCAACTATCAGGTATTGGTCCTGCGGAATTGTTAAAAAAACACAATATACCAATTATTTTTGATTCACCTGAAGTGGGCCAAAATCTTCAGGATCATTACCAAGTAAGAGGTATTGTTAAATTGAAGAATAATAATGGCTCTGTAAATAATCAATCACGAAACCCTTTTAAAATTGCAGAGTGGGGCCTTCGTTGGCTTTTATTTGGATCTGGTCCTTTGACATGTGGGGCTGGACAGGTTGGAGGCGCAGCGTGTAGCAAATTTTCAAAGAATGGACGACCTGATTTACAATTTAATGTAATGCCACTATCTGTGGATAAGCCTGGTGAGCCTCTACATAATTATCCGGGTTTTACCGCCTCAGTTTGGCAATGTCATCCTGAGTCGCGTGGCTCATTAAAGATTAAAAGTACTGACCCAAAAGAGCAAGCGGAGATAAGACCTGAATATCTCTCAACAAAGCTTGATCAGGATGTAATAGTTGATGGAATTAAAATGATAAGAAGTATATTTAATCAACCATCTTTTAGAGACTTGTGGGAAAAAGAAATGCTTCCTGGAGACAGTGTAAAATCAGATGAAGAAATTCTTCATTGGGCTAAGCATAATGGTGGTACAGTTTTTCATGCTGTTGGAACTTGCCGAATGGGAAATGATACCAAATCCGTTGTTGATGAAGAACTAAATGTTAGAGGTGTAGAAAATTTAAGAGTTATAGATGCTTCTGTAATGCCTCAGGTTACATCAGCTAATACCAATGCGCCTTCTTTAATGATTGGTGAAAAAGGTGTTTCATTTATAACTAAAAATTAAATTTTACATATGCAACTTTATGGTCAATTAAATGTTTAATAATCAAACTATTGTTATTACAGGTGGAGCCAGTGGTATAGGATTAGAAGTTGCAAATGCTGTTGTCCAAAATAATGGGACAGCTCTTATTATAGATAATAACAATGAAACTCTTGGGAAACTAGAAAAGGAAGATAATTTTCATACTTTTCAAGCAGATGTAACTGATGAACATCAATTAAAAAAAGTACTCCTGAAGTATAAAGATGAATTACCCAAAATATCAGGTTTAGTTTGTTCTGCAGGCAAGGCACCTATCCCAAAGAAAATTGAGGATACTTCTATTAATGAATGGAATGATATAATTCAAAGTCATTTAACTGGAACATTTATTTCTTGCAAAGTATTTGGCAGTTATATGGCTGTTAACTCTTATGGAGCTATTGTAAATATTTCTTCAGTAGTTGGATATAATTCTGGCCCTGTTTTAGCATATGGCGCTGCAAAGGCTGGGATTATTAATCTTACCTCAGCTTTATCAACTCAATGGGCAAAAGACAACGTTCGAGTTAATGCTGTAGCCCCAGGCTGGACCGATACACCTTTGTTGAGACCGAAGGAAAGAAAAAACAAAAGGGATCTAACTCCAATATTAAATTCTGTTCCTCAAAATCGTCTTATGACAACAAAAGAAATTTCTGATGTAATTTGTTTTCTACTTTCATCTAATTCTTCATCAATTACCGGCACAACAATAAAGTGTGATGGTGGAACTTTATCCGGTGCAGGATGGTTTCCCTATGGTGGCTTCCCAAATAAAGAAAAAAATAGCTCACCATACAACCTAGAGGAATAGATGCCAAATATTGCTTTCATAGGACTTGGAACAATGGGAAGCCCCATGGCCAAACGTTTAATCAATTCAGGATTTAGATTAAGTATTTTTGATATTTCAAAAAACGTTTTATCAAAATTTGAAAAAGATAATGTTAAAATATCTACATCTCCAAAAGAAGCGGCTATTGGTGCGGATTATTTAATAACAATGCTTCCTAAATCAGATGATGTAAAGGAGGCTATATTAGGACTTAATGGAGCTATTCAATCTTTGAAAGAAAATTCTTTGGTGATTGAAATGAGTACAATTTACCCTTCAGTTACAAATAATATATTTGAAGAATTAAAATCAAAAAATATTCATTTTATTGATGCTCCAGTAGGAAGGACACCTCGTGATGCGGCTTCTGGTGATTTATTGATAATTGCAGGTGGAGAAAAAAAAGATATTGATCATGCTAGACCTGTTTTACAAGTTTTGGGCAATGAAATTATTCA
Organism: uncultured Rhodobacterales bacterium; assembly: GCA_964571065.1. Lineage (GTDB taxonomy): Bacteria > Pseudomonadota > Alphaproteobacteria > Puniceispirillales. Next base: position 56,689 of record CAZNBI010000001.1, read on the forward strand.
TGTTGGCGGGGTATGCTCTGGTATAAAAATGAAATTAATTAACAATTACATGTCAATGGTTGGCATGGTTATGACTGCTGAAACAATTCATTTTGCAAAAAGTTTAGGAATAGACCAATCAAAAGCTGTAAAAATACTGCAGGGAACTGCAGCAGGTAAAGGGCAAATAAATATTAACTTTCCTCAAAAAGTTTTATCAGGAGATATTACACCTGATTTTCCACTTAAGATGGGATTGAAAGATATTAGCTTAGCTATACAACTTGGGGAAGAGAATAATTTGTCTTTAAACCTTGGAAGAATATCAAAAGAATATTACGCATTAGCAGAAAAATTTGGTCGACAGAATCACGATTGTACTGCTATGTTACATCTAATTGAAGAAGTAACAAATTTAAAAAAATAATATTTCTTTTTTTATTCAAATATAAACATTGCTTAGTTGAATACTATTTAACTTATAATAGTATTAATCTTAGTAAATTTGTAATTTAAAAGATCTAAATTGGGGGAAAAATGTCTGAAGTTTATCTAAAAAAAGCAAATAAAACACCTGAAACAGGCACATCTGAAACAAGAAAAATTGTTGAAAGAATGTTAGGTGAAATTGAAATTGGTAAAGAAACAATAGCTAAAAAATATGCTTCAGATTTAGATGGATTTAATGGTGACATTATTGTGTCTCAGGAGAGTATAGAAAATGCAAGCAAAATGGTGCCTGAAAAATTAAAAGATGATATTAAATTTGCACATGAAAGAATTAAAAAATTTGCTGAAGCTCAAAAGCAATCAATTAATGAATTTGAAACTGAACTCTCGCCGGGTCTTTGGGCAGGACAGAAATTAATCCCAATACAAACAGCTGGATGCTATGTGCCAGGAGGAAGATATGCCCATGTAGCATCTGCTATCATGAGTATTACAACTGCGCGTGTAGCAGGTGTTGAGAATATAATTGCTTGTTCAGCGCCTAAAGGTGAAGATGGTCCTAATCCAGCAATACTTTATACAATGAATTATTGCGGGGCTGATAAAATACTCGCTTTGGGTGGTGTACAAGCAATTGCCTCTATGGCATTTGGTTTGTTTACTGATTTACCAGCTAAAATACTCGTCGGGCCTGGTAATAGGTTTGTTGCTGAAGCCAAAAGAACTTTATTTGGAAAGGTTGGAATAGATCTTTTTGCAGGACCAACAGAGATTGCAATTATTGCTGATGAAAGTGCTGATGCAGATATAGTTGCTGAAGATTTAGTAAGCCAAGCAGAACATGGCCCAGACTCACCTGCATGGTTAATTTCAACAAGTGAAAAATTAGCAAATGATGTAATATCAATTATGGATAAAAAAATTCAAAACTTACCTGATACAAGCAAAAAAGCAGCAGAATTAGCTTGGAAAGATTACGGCGAAATTATTCTTTGTAATTCTGATGAGGAGGCAGCTAGGGTTTCTGACATTTATGCTGCAGAACATTTAGAAATTCATACCAATAATAATGATTGGTATTCCAAAAGATTAAAAAATTATGGCTCTCTTTTTGTTGGAGAAGAAACAACTGTAACTTTTGGTGACAAGTGCTCTGGCACTAATCATATTTTACCTACAAAAGGAGCTGCGCATTACACTGGAGGATTATCGGTTCACAAATTTATGAAAATAGTAACAACTCAAAGAATGACGCGAGAAGCTAATAAATCAGTTGCACAAGTTGCAGCAAGAATTTCAAGATTAGAAGGAATGGAAGCCCACGCACGATCTGGAGACATTAGATTAAAAAAATACTTTCCTGATGAAAACTTTGATGTAAGTCCTGTAGAGTAATCACTAATGAAAAATGAAAATTTATTTGATGTTAGTAAAAAGATTGTTTTCATAACTGGTGCCAGCAGTGGGATAGGTCAGTCTGCTGCTACATGCTTAGCTAAAAATGGTGCTAAAGTGGTTGGAATTGCAAGAAGGGAAGATAAACTCAAACACTGGAGTGAAACTTGTGAAGGTGAAACCTCATATTATTTAGCAGATGTTTCTAAAAGAAAAAATATTAAAAGTATAGTTTTGGATATTATCGACAAAGAAGGAGAGCCAGATATTTTAGTTAATGCTGCAGGAATAAATACAAGAGAGCATGCTGACGATGTTACCTTAGAAGGTTGGGATAAAACTCTAGATTTAAATCTATCAACTCCCTTTTTTATGGCTCAATCTGTAATTGAAGGTATGAAGAAAAAAAATTGGGGACGAATAATAAATTATGCATCATTGGCTAGCAGAAGAGCACTTCCATCGAGCATCTCTTACGGTGCCTCGAAAGGGGGGATAGAACAATTAACAAGAGCAATGGCAGAAGCATGGTCAAAATATGGGATAAATACAAATGCAATAGCACCTGGTTTTTTCCCTACTGAACTTACAGTTCCTGTATTTAACGATGCAGAGAGAACCAAAAGAAATGCGCAACAAACCTGTATAGGGAGAAATGGTAAACTAGAGGATTTAAATGGGCCTTTATTATTTTTGTGTTCAAGATCTTCAGATTATGTAACAGGGCAACTTTTATTTGTAGATGGAGGTTTCACAGCAAAATGAAGGCTTTAGTTTACACAGGGGAAAAAAAATTAATTTATCAGGATTATAGTGACCCCATTAAAAACAAAGGCGAAGAAATTATTAAAATTAATTCAGTGGGAATTTGTGGTTCTGATATGCATGCATTTTTAGGACATGATGAAAGAAGGCCCTCACCTTTGATTTTAGGCCATGAGCCATCAGGGATTATAGTCGGCGGCGAAAATGATGGGAAAAAAGTGACTATTAATCCTTTAGTAACATGTGGTCACTGTAGGTTTTGTATCTCCTCAAGGGATAACTTATGTCTAACACGGCAGATAATATCTATGCCTCCTAGAGAAGGTGCATTCGCTGAGTATGTATCTATTCCAAAGCAAAATTTAATCATGGTTCCTGATGAGGTTAGTTTGGAAAATGCTTGCCTGACAGAGCCCCTTGCTTGTGGATGGCATGCATCAAAAGTTGCTAAAAAAATTATGAGTTTTAACTTAAAGGAATTAAATTGTCTTGTAATTGGAGGAGGAGCAATTGGTATAGGCGCGACATTATCTCTTCTATTGCATGGAGCAGAAAATATTTTTCTAGCTGAAACTAACGAAATTCGGCACAATAAAATTAAAAAAACCTGTAATGTCCAAGTTTTCAACCCAGAGAAAAAAATTCCTTTTGATGAAGGAAGTATAGATCTAGTTATTGATGGTGTAGGCATAGTAAAAACACGTGAAATGAGTTCAAAATATATTTCACCTGGTGGATTGATTGTTCATATTGGATTAGGACAACCTAAAGAGGGACTTGATATAAGAAGGATGACATTACAAGAAATAACATTTGTAGGAACATATACCTATACATCTTCTGATTTTAAAGAAACGGCTGATAAAATTTTTAATAATGAGTTTGGAAATTTAGATTGGGTAGATATTCGACCCTTAAAAGATGGTCAGGCTTGTTTTGAAGAAATTTTAGAGGGAAAAACTTTATTTCCTAAAATTATACTTAAACCATAGAAAGGATAAAAAATGACAGGCATACCTCACTTATTAGTTCATGAACACGATGACAATGTTGGCGTTGTGGTTGTAGAGGGATTGAAATCTGGGACAAAGATGCTTTGCTGTATTACAGCAGATAATTCGACTTTTGAATTAGAAGCAATGGCAGATGTTCCGATAGGACATAAAGTTGCATTAGATGATCTAAAAAAAGATGATACCGCTACTAAGTATGGAGAAGATATTGGAAAATTTATATCTGATGTTAAAAAAGGTGGTCACGTTCACGTTCACAATTTAAAAACTAAACGCTGGTAAGGAGAAGATACATGGCATCAAAATATTCAAATAGAACTTTCATGGGTTACAGAAGAGATAATGGAAGAGCGGGTGTTCGAAATCATGTGCTAATTTTACCTGTAGATGATATTTCAAATGCAGCTGTAGAGGCTGTGGGTAATAACATAAAAGGAACTCTAGCAGTGCCTCATGCATATGGCAGACTTCAATTTGGAGAAGATCTAGATCTTCATTTTAGAACTATGATTGGAACAGGTTCTAATCCTAATGTGGCTGCATGCATTGTAATTGGAATTGAGCCAGGATGGACTAAAATAATTGTAGATGGAATTGCTAAAACCGGCAAACCGGTTGAAGGTTTTTCAATTGAACAAAATGGTGATCTTAAAACAATTATGGATGCCTCAAGAAAAGCAAAAGAATTTGTTCACTATGCATCTGAACTGCAAAAAGAAGAGATTTCAATCTCTGAATTATGGGTTTCTACAAAATGCGGTGAAAGCGATACTACAACTGGCCTGGGCTCATGCCCTACTGTTGGTAATATGTTTGATAAGCTATTGCCTGAAGGAATTTATGGTTGTTTTGGTGAAACATCAGAAATAACAGGAGCAGAACATATTTGTAAAAAGAGAGCTATTAATGAAGAAGTTGGTAATAAATGGTACAAGATGTGGGAGGCTTACCAAAATGAAGTTATTGAGCAATTTAAAACAGATGACCTTTCAGATAGCCAGCCCACAAAAGGAAATATTGAAGGCGGTTTATCTACAATTGAAGAAAAAGCTCTTGGAAATTTAGAAAAGATAGGGAGAACTTCAAAATATATAGATATTTTAGAACCTGCTGAAATCCCAGATTCTGGAAACGGATTATATTTTATGGACAGTTCTTCAGCTGCCGCAGAATGTGTAACATTGATGGCTGCTGGTGGATATGTGGTTCATACTTTTCCTACTGGTCAGGGAAATGTTGTAGGGAACCCAATTGTCCCAGTAGTAAAAATTACAGCAAATCCAAGAACAATTAGAACCATGTCTGAACATATTGACGTAGATGTTTCAGGGATATTAAAACGTGAAATGACTATCGATGAAGCTGGAGACAATCTTATTGATATGATAGTTCGCACTGCAAATGGAAGAAATACTGCAGCTGAAGCATTAGGCCATAGAGAATTTTCAATGACTAAATTATACAGAAGCGCATAATTGATGGGAGGTTTTTATGGATGATTTTTTTGATAAAGGTTTGGAAAAAAGAAAGGCTACTTTAGGGAAAGAGTACGTTGAAAATAACTTGGCGAATGCTGATGACTTTACTCTTCCATTCCAGGAAGCAATGACATCTTGGTGCTGGGGTTTCGGTTGGGGTGATGAGACTATTGACCCTAAGACTAGGTCAATGATGAACTTATCTATGATTGGAGCTCTTGGAAAAATGCATGAATGGGAAATTCATTGTAGAGGAGCCATCACTAATGGCGTCACAAAAAATGAAATAAGAGCTATAATTCATGTTGTAGGAATATATTGTGGCGTTCCACAAGCTTTAGAATGTTTTAGAGTTGCAAGAAAAGTCTTAGAAGAAAAGAACATGCTTTAGTTTATAAATCAACGAGGATTTATAAAATGATTGAAAAAGTATCTTCATTTTTAAATGAATTTAAATTTGAGGATATCCCTAAAGTTGCCATTGATAATGCTTTAAGAAGTTTTGTGGACTTAATTGGCGTTGCTGCCTCAGCGACACAAACAGATTTATCAAAGATAATTAGGAAGCATTGTAAAAATTTTTATGCACCTAACCCCAATCAAGGAATATCATCATCAATATGGTTTGATGGTAGCAATGTTAATGTGTTGGGCGCAACACTTGCCAATTCAATGACTATAGATTCACTAGATGCTCATGATGGACAAAAACTTACAAAAGGGCATGTTGGTTGTGGTTTAATTCCCTCGATAATTGCTTGCATGGAGGCTGAAGAAAATTATTGCTCTAAGGACTTTCTTAGAAACTTAGTTATAGGCTATGAAATTGGAACGCGCGCTGGGATTTCACTTCATGAAAGTTCCAAAGATTACCATACATCTGGTGCCTGGATATCCATTGCGTGTGCAGGAATAGTTAGCAAAATTTTAGAACTCAATAAAAATCAAATTCGAGAGGCATTCGGAATAGCAGAGTTTTATGGTCCCAGAAGTCAAATGATGCGGTGCATAGATTACCCAACAATGGTCAAAGATGGATCTGGATGGGGGGCTATGTCCGGTGTAAATGCTGCTTATCTTGCAAAAGAGGGATTTTCAGGATCACCAGCAATTACTGTTGAAGATGAGAGCTTATCTTACATTTGGTCAGACCTTGGCAGCAAATGGTATATTAATGAACAGTATTTAAAACTATATCCTGTTTGCAGGTGGGCTCAACCAGCATTGGAAGCCTGTTTATGCCTTAAAAGAAAACATAATATAGATGTTAATAATATTGAAAGCATTACTATTAATACTTTTCACGAAGCGAAAAGACTAGATAATAAATACCCAGAAAATACTGAGCAAGCTCAATACTCTTTACCTTACCCAGTTGCAATTGCGCTGATTTTTGAAAGACTAAGTGCTCAAGAAGTCTCTGAAAAATTTTTTAAGAATAAGAAAGTTATCAATCTTACTGAAAAAATCTTAGTATGTGAAAATGACAAGTATAATAAAGCATTTCCAAAAAGTAGATATGCAGATGCAGTTATAAAATTAAAAAATGGAAATGAATTTAAATCAAAGCCAACTGAAGCAAAAGGCGATCCTGAAAATCCATTACTAATGAGAGAAATAAAAAATAAATTTGAAGATTTAACATTTAATCTTTTAGGTAAAGATAGATCTGAAAGACTTTTTAAAAAAATAATTGAACTAAATTATTCTAATGATTTAAAAGAAGTTTTAGAACTAATTATTGGCTCAGTAGATAAGTAGGGTTTTTAACAGTTATAGAACTCATCAAATGAGTTCAATATGTATGTTAAATCACTATCAGTAATGTCAATATGCATTACCATTCTTGTGGATGGCAAAGGTTGATTTAGAATTATACCTTTATTGTTCATAAATGAACATAAGCGCTGCCCGTCTTTTTGTTGCGGTGTAAAAAAAACCATATTAGTGTTTTGTATTATGTTTTCTGAACTAGTATTGATATATTTCTTTAATTCTTTAGCTAAATAAATTGCTTTATCCTGGTCCTCTTTTAATCTTTTAACATTGTTATTAAGGGCATAAATTCCAGCTGCTGCAATTATACCAGCTTGCCTCATTCCACCTCCTAGCATTTTTCGCCACCTTCTTGCTTTTGACTCTAATTCTTTTGGTAAAAGTAATACTGAACCTGCTGGTGTACCTAAACCCTTTGAAAGGCAAATTGAAACTGTGTCTGCAGATTTAGCTAAATCAAGCTCTGAACATCCTAAATATGTAATCGCATTAAAAAATCTTGCACCATCCAAGTGCGTTGATAATTTAAATTTATCAGCCTCTGATTTAGCTTTATACATTTTATCAAGATCAATAGCTTTACCCCATACTGTGTTTTCCAAACACAAGAGCTTTGAAATTGGGCAATGTGGATCATCAGGTTTTACAGCATTGGAAATATTTTCAGGTAGCATTTCATTATCTTCACCAGTTTTTATTGGTGCCATTGCAACACCCCCTAGAACAGATGCTCCAGCAGCCTCATCAATAAAGATATGATACTTGTCTCCTATAATGACTTCTTCACCTCGAGCACAATGTGTTAAAACAGCACATAGGTTGCTTTGAGTTCCACTAGTCATGAGGATACCACTCTCTTTACCAAGCATCTCTGATAACATTTTCTCTAATTTATTGATTGAAGGATCTTCACCATAAACATCATCACCTACTTCAGCATCTGCCATAATTTTACGCATCTCAATACTAGGTTTTGTGACCGTATCAGATCTAAGATCAATAATATGATTAGTTTTAGGTTGAGAATTTTTTTTAGATAGATCGTATGACATAAGTTTTTTTACATATTTATTTCAAAATTATCTATAAATTTTTTTGTTTCATCAATAATTGACATGGCAGCTAAAGATGATGATTTTGGATTATCAGGCAATGGTTTTCCTAATATTTTAAATTGAGATTCGCCAAATTCTCCTGATATAACAAGCTCATGTACATTCTCACTAATTGTATCATCAGCTATTAATTTAACTTCAGTTTTTTCAAAACCAATACCCATTAAAGCAATTGTAGCTGCTACATTTGCATTTTTTGGATACAATTTTGAAGCTTCTCTTGCGTTGCCTGTAAAATGAACTTCTGATTTTTTTTTCAGATAATTGAGATTTATTATTTTTTCTGCTCTTGAACCTTTCCAAGCTTTTGGGGGCTTTCTTCCAATATACTCTACTTTGCTTATGCCGCTCTCTTTAGCAGCCTCTAAAATATCAAGAGAACCAACAGCTCCTTTAGCAATTATAAATTTAGATTTTCCTAATTTTTGGGAACGCTGAATATCTTTTAGTATTTGTTCATCTGAAAGAGCTCCACTTGACAGAGTAATAAAATTTATACCTTTAATAAGAGCTTTTGCGGCAAACATTTTCAAAGCATCATGACCTGCACAATCTAAAATTAAATCGGGACTATCATCGAGCTCATCAATATCATTTTTTATTTCTATTCCAGAACCAAAAGCTTTCTTTGCAATTTCTTCTCTTCCTGGTTTACATATTAAACTTTGGATATTTATATTTTTTTCAGAGAGTTTTTTAAAAACAAATTTTCCTATAGAACCGAAGCCAATAATTGAAATTTTAATCATTAAAATAAATTATAACCAATTAGGTATAGGTAGATTTTTTTCTTTTAAAAAATTAGGGTTCCACAACTTTGAAAAATATCGAGCTCCCGAGTCACATAGAATAGTCACGATAGTTTTTCCAGGCCCTAATTCCTTTGCTAATCTTATAGCTCCCGCAACATTAATTGCACTTGAACCACCCAAAAGAAGTCCCTCTTGAGAATGCAAATCAAAAACTATTGGAAGCGCCTCTTCATCAGAGACCTGAAATGCATTATCAATTTCTGCAAGTTCTAAATTTGCAGTAATTCTTCCTTGACCAATACCCTCGCTGATTGAGTTGCCAACTGCTTTTAACTCGCCATGTTTATAATAGTTGTATAACGCTGAGCCTAAAGGATCACTTAAACCTATTATAACATTTGAATTTTTTTCTTTTAGATAACGACTAATTCCAGCTATCGTCCCTCCAGATCCAACCGAACAAATAAATCCGTCAATTTTACCTTTCGTTTGCTTCCATATTTCAGGTCCGGTTGAAACGTAATGACCCTCTTGGTTAGAAATATTATCAAATTGATTTGCCCATATTACTCCTTGGCTATTTTCTTTTAATAAATCATTGGATAACTTTTCAGAGTATCTAACGTAATTATTAGGATCTTTATAGGGCACTGCAGGAACAAGTCTTAAATCTGCTCCACATATTCTTAACATATCTTTTTTTTCTTGGCTCTGTGTTTCTGGAAGAACAATTACTGTTTTATACCCTCTTGCATTAGCACACATAGCTAAGCTTATTCCTGTATTGCCAGCAGTGCCCTCAACAATAGTACCACCATCTTTTAATTCCCCAGATCGTTCAGCATGTTCTATAATGGCTTTTGCAGCTCTATCTTTAACTGAACCTCCTGGGTTCATAAATTCTGCCTTACCAAAGATTTCACAACCAGTTATTTCACTTGCTTTTTTTAAACGTATAAGTGGTGTATTACCTATAGACTCCATAAAGTCTGAGTAAATATTTTCCATGTCTATATTAACCTTTTAAAAGAAATATTCTTTAGTTTAACAAATACAATAAACTAGTTAAACCTGGCAGATTAATTATTAAATAGATATAAATATTTTATTTAATTTTTTGAGCCTGTTTCCAAGCATCTTTTAATTTTTTTATATCAAAGTCATTTTTCCTTGCCGCTTTTAGAATAGGCTCCTCTTTTGCGACAACTAATTTCAAGGCTTCTGGCATTGCCTCAATGTATTTTTTTTCTACAACCATTGCTCCATGTATGTCAGCGTGGATTAAATCACCTGGTTTCACCTCTAATCCTAAAATGTTTACTGCTGTATTTAATTGAGTTACATGGACAAACGCATGGCTTGGGCCTATTCCTCCAGCTAAAACTTGGTAATCTTTATCAAGCATACCTATATCTCTTAATAAACCATTAGTTAAAGTACCTTTAAGTTTTAGACCTTTATGAATGGCTACATTTAATTCACCCCAAAATGCTCCTGTACAATTTGGGTAGTCTGTGTCTTCTATAACAATAATTGTTGGATCTTTTGCTGATGCTACATATTCATAATAAGACAATCTATTTTCTTGAACTTTTTCAGGAGTTATTACTGGGGGTGACGCTGCTCTAATTTTGGCAGTTGCAGCAAATCCCACGATACATGGAAGTGACGGGTCAGCAGACACAACAGGTTTTTTTGTAAATCCGACAGCACTTCTAGTTCCCATTACTGCTTCAACAGCATTACACATTGTTGGAGTATCATACTTTGCTAGCTCAATTAAAATATTATCTAAATTCATATCAGCCCTCTTGAATTCGCATTTCTTTTAACCTACCAAAAACATCAAAACCCATTTGATACAAAATATGTATAATATCAATAGGAACCCAATTCTCAGCAATTTTATTATTTTCAAGCCTGTAAAAATCCATAACTCTCATTTTTATTCTTTTATTAGTCGCGGGAATACCTAACCACTCTCCTCCGTGGGTAGCTTCAACAGATGGCCAGCCACCAGTCACAACATAATTGCCATCTTCAATTCTGATATAATGAGAAGCACCTTTTCGATCAGGAAATCCTCTTAAAAAAGGAATTTGGTGAAAATTTTGAAAATTTTTCATACCTTTGGATGTTCCTATACCCGCAGGACCATACCATAAAAAATTTCTAGACCAGTATTGCGCGTGTTTCATGCTTTCAATATTTTTCCCGTCATATTCACCAAGTGCTTTATGCATTTTCATTACAGTGCTATAATTTTCGCCATTTGAGGTAGATGTATTTTCTCCAATTCTTATACCATCACATGTTGCAGGCACGGGCCAAAAAAAATCAGTTCCAAGAGAAGGTGAAATTGGCCACAAACCAACTTGGTTCATTAAATTTAAAAAATCAAATAACATATATGATTTAATTATTTTATTATCTAAAAATTGATGAACCTCACATGACCTTAAATAAACTACTTTTTTTGAAGCCGGAATACTAAGAAACTCATTTTCAAAAGTTCCCTGATAATGAGAGATGGATGCAACTAATTGAGTGCCCTCAATATCATTCAACGACCTTTCATC
>CAZNBI010000002.1:0-11501 GCA_964571065.1 uncultured Rhodobacterales bacterium
AGACTTTTATTGAACATCATACTCATTTATGGAAATTAGAAACTGGCAGCAAAAAATAATTGATGACTTCCCATCAATTGTTAAAGACAATAGAAGGTTCATACTTAAAGCGCCAACAGGTGCTGGCAAAACTTATTTAGCAAGTGAGTTAATAAAGAGATTTTACAATAGAAAAAAAGTAATAGTTTTATGTCACAGATTAGTACTCTTAGAGCAGCTTGAAAAGGCTCTTCAAAAGGAACATAAAATTAGAAAACTTGCTGTTTCTGAAACTAGTATAGCTTTTGACGGTTATGATATTTTACTATCAACAAATATGCGTGCAAAAGAAATTATTGCTGAAGCTATACCGATGGCAGATTTGGTAATTGTTGATGAGGCGCACAGAATATCACCGAATGGTAGGGGATATAAAGCTATTATTGATAACTTTCGTGAGAATTCGAAAGACAGCGCACGATTTATGGGATTGACTGCTTCGCCTGAAAGAAGAACAGGTGACCAAAGAGACCAGTTGCACCTAGCCTTTGATACTATTATTGATTGTGCTGACATTCAAAATCTAATAGATGAAAAAATTTTAGTACCACCTATTTATAAACCATATTTTGTGCATGATTTAGATCTGAAAGATATAGATATCAGTTCAGGCGATTTTCCGACAACTAAACTTGCTTCTGCAATAGTAAAATCTTCTATGATAGAGTATTCGGTTTTTATTTATAAAAAAGAAAGAGAAAAAGTTACACCTAAACCGATTAGTGCATGGTTTTGTCCTGACGTTTCAGTTGCAGAAGTTGCCATCGAAAATATCGAAAAACAAGGTATTTCATGTGCAATTGTGACTGCTCAAACACCTTTAGGTGAAAGAATGAACGTTCTGTCTGATCACGAAAAAGGAAAGATTGAAGCGGTTGTTTCTGTTGGTGTTTTGTTAGAAGGTTGGGATAATCCAAATTGTAATATAATTGTTCATTTGAGACCAACGCTATCAAAAGTATTATGGGGCCAATCTGTAGGCAGAGGTCTAAGATCCGCAAAAGATAAGTCTAAATGCATAGTTATTGACGTTAGTTCAAATTGGAGCACTTTTGGTCCTGTTGAAAAATTAAAATGGGAACTTTGGAGCCATAGAAGGTCTTATTTAAGGTTTAAGAATAGATTTAATTGGTTAGCAGAACAATTAAATGGCATGGATGAAAATCAGGTTTACCTTCTATGCCAAAATCAATTACCTAATAAAATGAGATGTTCTTACATTTATAAAAAAAATACTTTAAGTGATGATGCGTGCCCAATGTGTGGAACATTTGATGCCGTTGACATTCAAAGAGAGCAAATGCTTGACAGTACACAAACTGAGGCAGGACTACACCAACTATTTTTTGATAGAATTCCAAAAGTTTATGAGGAAATGAATTTAAGTATATGGAAAAGTCTTGGTAAAGCGGCTTGGAATGGTGCAAATGAAAAAGAAAAGATGTTTTTGGTTTTTTGCAAGGCCTTTGAAGTTGCTTCTGGAGAAGCAACTGCATCTGAAACAAGGTATTGGGATATTGCCCTTGAGGCAGAAACAAATATAAGAAAGTTTCTAGTTGAGAATGAAATTCAGATAGTTAAGCAAGATGAGTTTGAGTTAGCTATGGTAGCTGATGGTTTGTCTGCAGGTAAAGTTATTCGTTCTCTCCAATCAAATTATGGCATATCCGTATGTGGTGGAATAATGCTTGAAAACTCAGAATTAGAAAATGAAAGAAAATACCAAAAAGCAATAAAAATTGCTGAAAGATTAACTATCATGGGTTGTTCGAACAGAGATGTTCTTCCATATTTTAACGCAAGTGATCACCTTGCATCAATAAAATGAGAATCAAAATGATAAATTCCTGTGATTCAATTTTGAATTTATTAAAATTATCAGTTTAAAATAAAGACTAGATCCCCAAGGTTTGTATTGGTTCCACCAGTTTTAAATAATAATTTATTTTTATTTAAAAAATTATAGCTATCATTTTTATGTAAAGATTTAATAGCCTCAGAAATATTTATTTTCGATTTGGATGTGATTATAGCTCCAGCTGCGTCTGTTGGGCCATCCCGTCCATCTGTTCCAGCAGAGAGTATAGCCCACGGTTTTTTTTGATTGAAATTTTTATTCATTGATATGGCAAAACTTAGAGCAAGTTCTTGTGAGCGCCCTCCTTTACCAAAACTATTTTTAACTGTAACTGTTGTTTCACCTCCAAAAATACTCAATGATTTATCTTTGTTTATTGTTTTAATGATAGAATCTGCAAGTTGAGAACCTATTAAAGATGCTTCACCTTGAAGTTTTTTACAAAATGAATTTACAAAATAATTTTCATTTTCAAAAAAAATTTTTGCAGCATTGACGCAGGTTTGATTATTCGCAAGTAAATAAGTTTTTATTTTTTCAAAAACTTTGTTGTCTTTTTTAAGAGGCAGTAAATTTTTATTTTTGCTAACTTTTGCGATAAAGTCAGAAACAAACTTTATATTATTCAATTTGGTTTTGGTTAATATTTTCTGAACTTCTGAAAACTCATAAGGATCGGGTGCTGCAACTCCACTTGCAATTGTTTCTAGACTGTCATCCAAGACATCAGAGAATACAAATTGTGTAATTCCAGCAGGATATGCTTTTTGAGCAAGTCGACCACCCTTTAATCTTGAAAAAACTCTTCGAACAGCATTAACTTCAGTTATATCTAACCCACTTTCAAGTAATACTTTATTTATATATGTTTTTTCTTTAAGTGTTATTCCTTTTGGTGGAGCTGGCAATAAGGAAGAACCGCCTCCACTTAGTAATAGTATTAAATGATCTTTGTCTGAGAGTTCTTCTAAAAAAAATTCAACCTTTTTTGCAGCATTAAGACCTCTTTTATCTGGAAATGGGTGTCCAGTTGCAAAGCATGTAAAATTTTCAATATGGCGAAAATTTTCATCATTTGTGACAACAATTCCAGTCTGAGATATATTCATATCAGCCATTTTCTCAGCCATGCTTGACGCAGCTTTGCCTAAAGATAATACTTTTAGTTCTTTGTCTTTAGGTAAGAATGACCTAATTTGATCTGAAAAAATTTTCTCAGGTGTTCCTGCTTCAACAGCATAAAAGAAAGCTGATTTTAATTGATTAACATGTTTAACTGAAATTGTCATTTAGTGGAGTTTTACAATATCAATTCCTTTGCCGCTATTAAAATAACTTTTTAAATTTTCAATTACTTTGAAACCCATTGCATTCCTTGCTTTAGAAGTAGCAGATCCTAAATGTGGTAATAAAACAACGTTCTTAGTCTTTAGAAGTTTTGGATTAATATCTGGCTCATTATTATATACATCTAATCCTGCACCAGCAATTTGATCATTATTTAGAGCTTTGCAAAGACTATTCTCTTCAATTAGTTCTCCACGGGCAGTATTTATAAGGAAAGTTGATTTTTTCATTAGTTGTAAAGATTTTTCATTTATTATATTTTTATTATTATTTCCTCCTGGACAGTGAAGGCTTATAAAGTCGGATTTCTCAAAAAGTTCAGTAATGTCTTTCACTTGCTCAGCCTTAAAATTTAAATTATCTTTTATCGATCGGTTATAAAAAATAATTTTCATTTTAAAACCAAATAATGCTCTCTTAGCTACTGCCTCACCAATTCTTCCCATGCCAATTATGCCAAGCGTCTTTCCACTTAAATCACTTCCTAAAAGATGGGTAGGCCTCCAACCCATCCAACTTTTTGTTTCAATTTCCTTTGCACCCTCTATTGCTCTACGACTTATCATCAACATTAGTAATATTGTAAGATCAGCAGTAGCGTCTGTAAGAACATCAGGAGTATTCGTAACAGTTACGTTATTTTCTTTACATGCTTCTAAATCTATATGGCTAAAACCAACACCATAATTTGCAATTATTTTACCATTCCCTTTTTTTATAATGTTTTGATCTATATTATCAGAAACAGTTGGAGCTAATGCGTCGTGACTTTCAAATCCATCTGCAATTTCACTTTGAGTTAATGGTCTATCGTCTTGATTTATCGTTACTTCAAAGAATTTTTTCATCTCTTCTATAGCCTCTTTAGGCCATCGTCTAGTGACAAAAATAGTAGGTTTTTGCATTACAAAATATTTTGTGCTGACTTTGTAAGAATATGATAAAATGAATGAGATGATGATCTGGGCGACATAAGTATAAATTCATTGACAGCAATTCTAATCATTATGACACTTAGATGTTCCATCTGAGTTCTATTAACTTCATCAATCTTAAATTTTTCAATACTTAGATCGATTGGGCAAATTCTTTCAAGTGCAGGAATTGTATTCTCACCTGAAATTTTGATAATCGACCAACTATCACTTTGGTCTGAATAATAGCCTATTCCAACATGAGATTTTAATTCATCAACAGGAAAATCAGAAATTCTTTTATACATAAAGAAATATTGATTAGGCTGCAAAGCGATAATTTTAGTGTTATCAACAGTTGATATTTTTGTTGATCCAACTTTAGGAAGATCCAATTTGAAACTATTAAATATATTTTTTTTAAATAAAGTGTAGTGATTATCAGATAAAGAAACTGAAATTAAAGAATGCTCTAATTCTTCAAAGAGAATTAAATTTTTAAATTTCTTTTGATTGAACCCTAGGGGAGGTTCTGCAACTAAATTAAAATTATTCACGTAATCTCTTACCTTCTGGATCTAAAAAATGAGGTGAAACTATTTCAACTTCTATATTGCTTTTACGTAATGGGTCGACTGCATTTACAATTTCGCCAATTCTATTATTACCATTTTTTATAAAGCCTAACCCTATTGAGTGATTTAAAGAAGGTGAAAATGCTACTGAACTCATCCAACCTTCATCATTTTTAGTACAAGCTTCTTTGCCCAATGAAATAAAATGTGCTCCTGCTTTTAATTCAATTCCTTTATTTACTGGTTTAAAACCTACTAACTTAACAATGCTCTCTTTATTTAACTCTGATCTCCTAGATAATACATTTCCAACGAAATCTTTCTTTTTTGACATCATTTTTTCAAGACCTAAGTTTTGAGCTGTAGTTTGCCCATTTAACTCATTTCCGGCTGCATGACCTTTTTCAATTCTCATAACGCCAAGAGCTTCTGTTCCATAAGCCACGACATTAAATTCAGATCCAGCATCCATCAGGACTTTAAACATAGAATTACCATATCGTGAAGGAACTGCAATCTCATAGGCCAATTCACCCGAGAAAGAAATTCTAAATAATCTGGCTGGAATATTATTGCAGATAGTAATTTTTTTACATCCCATGTAAGGGAAATTTAAATTTGAAATATCATATTCTTTATCAATTATTTTCTCTAATAGTTTTCGACTATTAGGGCCTGCAACAGCAAATTGTGCCCACTGTTCAGTTGCAGATATTAGATGGACATCTAAATTTGGATACAAACATTGACGACAAAATTCTAAATGCCTAAAAACACTAACTGCATTTGCTGTAGTGGTGGTCATTACAAAATGATTTAAATCAAAACGTGCAGTTGTGCCATCATCCATTACAATTCCGTCTTCACGCAGCATAAGCCCATACCTTACTTTGCCAACATCAAGCTTTGAGAAACCATTTGTATAGACAAAATCTAAAAACTCAGCTGCATCCTGGCCTTGAATATCAATTTTACCTAAAGTAGTAACATCGCATATTCCGACAGATTTTCTAGTTTGGGTAACTTCTCGGTCCACACTCTCTCTCCAGTGTGTTTCACCTTTTAATGGATACCACTGAGCTCTCAACCAAAGTCCGGCTTCAACAAAAGTTGCAGATAAATTTTCTGCTTCTTTGTGGCTGGGTGTTAAACGAACTGGTTTAAATTCCTTTCCACGAGACCTCCCAGCAAACGCTCCAATGGGAACAGGATTATATGGAGGTCTAAAGATTGTAGTTCCAGTATCTGGAATAGATTTTCCAGAATACTCAGCAAGAACAGCTAAACCTAGTATGTTAGATGTTTTGCCTTGATCTGTTGCCATTCCAAGAGTGCTATATCTTTTCAAATGTTCAACTGATCTAAAACCTTCTTCATACGAAATCTTTATATCCTTCGTTGTAACGTCATTCTGTAAGTCCACCCAAGATCGTTTTTTTGATGCCCCAACATGCCAGAAGCTTGAATTGTTAGCACTTTCATTTTCTGCTTTAGGTGGGGTAGAAGATGAGCATTTTAATCCTAAACTTAAAATAACTTGTTGTGCTTTTGTATGTCCGGATTTTAAATTTTCTCCAAGCTGTAGAAGGCCAGCTGCAGTTCCAGCAACAAGCATATTACTTGGTGTTTTTCCTGGAATAAAAGCATTTATACTTTTTTCCCAAATAGGTTTTCCTCTTTGATGGCATGTTAAATGAACATTTGGGTTCCAACCTCCAGATACACCAAGACAGTCACATTTTATAACCTCACCACTTGATAAGGTTACCGAAGAAATTTGATTTCTACCTGAGGTGTCTATGATTGAAGAATTTTTGAAAATAGGAATTTCTTTATCATTAAGTTTTATATTTTCTCTTGAATCAATAATTGCTTTAATATTTATATTTTTATTTTTTAAATCCTTAGCAGTTCTCCAGCCGTCATCGTTGTTAGTAAAGATTACAACATTTTTGCCTGGGCAAACAGACCATCTATTCACATATGATCTTAGTGCGCCAGAAAGCATAATACCTGGTCTATCATTGTTTCCAAAAGCAATAGACCTCTCAGTTGAACCAGTACAAATAATTGAAAACTTAGTATAAATTTTCCATAGAATTTGCCTTGGCTTACCTATCTGATCATTATAATTATCATATTTAATCTCTAACCCCCCAAATATTCCATGATCAAAAGAGCCATAAATAGAAGTCCTTGGCATTATTCTAACATTGCTCATATTTGAGAGCTCCTCGACAGACTTTTTTGACCATTCAGAACTTATTTGGTCATCGATAATAAAATTTTCAGAGTTTAGTCTGCCCCCGAATAAAAAATCATCATCAGCAATTATAACTTTTAAATTTGCGCGGCCTGCTTCAAGTGCTGCTGATAATCCAGCTGGGCCTCCACCGACTATTAATACATCACAATGTAAAAAGCCTTTATCATAAGTGCTTGGGTCAGGCATTCCAGAGAGCGAACCAAGACCTGCTGCCTTTCTTATTGCGGGTTCATAAAATTTTTCCCAAAAAGACTTTGGCCACATAAATGTTTTATAATAAAAGCCAGCGCTTAAGAATGGGTGTAAAAAATCATTTATTGCTAATAAATCAAAATTTAATGATCCAAGGTGGTTTTGGCTTCTGCTTTCTAAACCCTCAAAGAGTTTAATTGTTGTAGCTTTCACATTTGGTTCTTGGTATTCATTTTTCCCAATTTCTAGTAATGCATTAGGCTCTTCTGTACCAGCAGAAAAAATACCTCTTGGTCTATGGTACTTAAAAGATCTTCCAACCACAATTTTGTTATTAGCAAGTAATGCTGATGAAAGAGTGTCTCCTTCATAACCTTGAAGTTTTTCTTCATTAAATTTAAAAGAGATTTTTTTATTATTTAAAATTTTACCCGATTTTAGTCTATTTATTTGATGATTATTTAATTCAAATTTTGTAGGAGTTTGTTTTGATTGATCCTTTTCAATTATGTTATCTTCAATTGGGTTTAACTTATTCATAATTAAACCCCTTTATCAAAAAACTTCTTAGCTAATTCAACTTTTAATATCTCATGCGTTGATGTGTTTCTTGTTACAATAAGCCAAGACCTATCACCCTGTTCATGAAACCATAGTTCTCTATGCTCTAAATGAGGATTATCCCTTAAATATTGGTACTTATAAAATTTTTGTCCGGCATCTTTGTCTAACCAATTAGGTCTATTCATAAGTGAGGCATCTCCTAAGTAAACAAACTCGCTAGCGTCTCTTGGGCCTAATAAAGGATGATTAATTACCATGACTAGTGCAAGTTGGGTTGTGCGCCCACTCCCTTTTCATCAATTATTTTACCATGTATAAATCTGTCTAAAGTTAATTCTGTTGCAACTTCATGTGGTTCGTCTGTTGCAAGAAGATGAGCGTAACATAGTCCACTAGCAGGTGTGGCTTTAAAGCCTCCGTAACACCAGCCTCCATTGAAATATAGTCCTTGAATATGAGTTTTATCTATAAAAGGTGATCCATCCATAGACATGTCCATAACACCACCCCACATTCTAAGTAGTTTTGCTCTTCCTATCATGGGCATTAATGCCATGCCCCCTTCGCAAACATCTTCAACAACTGGCAGATTTCCTCTTTGTGCATAACTATTATATCCATCGATATCTCCACCAAATACTAAGCCTCCTTTATCTGATTGACTTACATAAAAATGTCCTGCCCCAAAAGTGATAACATTTGGAAGAATTGGCTTTAGTCCCTCAGAAACAAAAGCTTGTAGTACATGACTTTCAATAGGTAATTTTATACCTGCTAAACCCATAACACGACTAGATGAACCAGCTGCACATGAGGCAATTTTATTTGCACTAATAGGTCCCAAATTTGTTTCAACTCCTTTGCAAACGCCATTCACTATTTTGAAACCTGTTACCTCACAGTTTTGAATTATATCAACACCCTTATTGTCAGCACCTCTTGCATACCCCCAAGCAACTGCATCGTGCCGAACTGTTCCACCACGCTTTTGCATAAGGCCACCTTTTATTGGGAAGCGTGCATTATTAAAGTCTAGAAAAGGGCAAATTTTTCTTACACTATCTTCATCAAGAAGCTCAGCATCTGCTCCTTCGAGCAACATTGCATTTCCTCTTCTTGCATAAGCATCTCTTTGACCATCGCTGTGGAAAAGATTTATAATTCCTCTTTGGGAAATCATGGCGTTATAGTTAAAGTCTTGTTCTAGTCCTTCCCATAATTTCAAAGATAGTTCATAGAAAGGTTCATTACCCGGCAACATATAATTAGACCTTATAATCGTTGTGTTTCTTCCTATGTTACCTGAACCAATCCATCCTTTTTCTAAAACCGCAACATTATTAATGCCGTAAACATTTGAAAGATAATAAGCAGTAGAGAGACCGTGCCCGCCACCTCCAATAATTATAACATCATATTTTTTTTTAGGTTCTGGGTTACGCCAAATAGGCCTCCAGCCTTTATTACCTGTTAAGCCCTCTTTGATAATTTTTAATAAGGAATATCTCATAATAATTATATTTATATAATTTTACACTCTTGACTTTTGATATATAGTCATAAATTTTATTAAAAAGGACATTTTATGATAAGAATTGGATTGCTTTTAATTGATGGTTTCGCTCTTATGTCTTACTCCTCAGTAGTTGAACCTTTAAGAGCTGCTAATTTATTATCTGAAAAAAAACTTTACAGCATATCAAATCTTTCATCGAGAAATAGTTCAACTAGCTCCAGTGGGGCAAAAGTAGATACTATTATAATAGGGAACGAAAAAGAAAAATTGGATATTATTTTTGTTTGTGCAGGTGGTGACCCATTTTCATATAATAATAGCAAAGTTTTTGATTGGCTGAGAAAAAAGTCTAGGGAAGGATCATCACTAGGAGGTGTTTCAGGGGGTCCAGTTATAATAGCAAAAGCTGGTCTTATGAGAGGTAAAAGGATGACCTTGCACTGGGAGCATTCAGACGCTTTTAAAGAAACATGGCCTAGTATTTTACTAGAGAAATCTTTATTTGTGATTGATCAAAACAGAATTAGTTGTGCTGGGGGAATAGCTCCTTTAGATCTAATGTATACACTTATTTCAGAGCATTATGGAGAAAATTTTGCTAGAAAAGTAAGTGATTGGTTTATGCACACTGACGTTAGGCCATCTGGAGGGCCACAAAAATCTGGAATTTTGGAAAGATATAATGTCAAAAATTCGAAATTACTGTCAGTTGTAGAAGTAATGGAGAATCACCTTTCTAATGTTTTATCACTTCGAGAAATTTCAATTATTGTAGGTATAAGTCCAAGACAAATAAATAGATTATTTAGAAAATATTTAAACCAATCAACAATGAGTTTTTATAAGAATTTAAGATTAGATTTATCTCAAAAACTTCTTTCACAGTCACATTTATCTGTAACAGAAATTGCGCTTTCTTCTGGCTTCACAAGTTCTTCACAATTTTCACAAACTTTCAGAGGGAAGTTTGGACTAACTCCATCAAAGTTTAAAAATATGTAAATTTTTGTTTATGTTAATGAAAATTATTTTATAGTAATAGTAGATGTCTGAAAAATTTAAAATTGCTTGCGTTCAAACTGAACCAAAACCAGATTATGAAACTGCTTTATCTGAAATACTTAGCCTTTCAAATGAAGCTGTTAATGAAGGTGCAAAATTTATTACACTTCCTGAGTATTGTGGGGGATTGAAAACTGAGAATGGTTTGTTAAAGCCTCCTTCTTCAAATGAGGATGAACACTTAGTTCTAAATGAATTAAAAAAATACGCAAAATCAAATCAAATTTTTATTCTTGTCGGTTCAATAGCTATATTAAATTCTGAGGGTAAAATCTTTAACAGAAGCTTCATTATTGATGACAACGGTTTTATCATAAACAGATACGACAAAGTTCATTTGTTTGATGTTGATTTATCTGAAACAGAAAAATATAGAGAAAGTAATGCAGTTTCTGGAGGTGAAAAAGTAAATGTTTGTAAAACTAAGTTTGGTATTTTAGGTCAGACTGTTTGCTATGATATTCGATTTCCATATTTGTATAGAGAATTAGCTAAGGCTGGTGCACAGATAATTTTTATTCCTGCAGTTTTTACTCAAAAAACTGGAGAAGCACATTGGCATGTTTTAAATAGAGCAAGGGCAATTGAAAATGGTGTGTTTATAGTTGCGCCTGGTGCAATTGGAGAGATACAAGGAGGAGGAGGGGGCTATGGACATTCTTTAATTGTAAATCCTTGGGGTGAAATTATCTCAGATGGAGGAGACAAACGAAGTGTTACATATGCTGAAATAGACTTAGATGAAGTTGAATTAGTCCGAAATAAAATCCCAAGTTTGACACATGACAAAAAAATTATTTTATCCTAGTAGACTTAAAATTAAATTTTAATTTTAACTAAAGTCAAATTCATTTGCAGTTTGTAAACAAAATTTATTTGGAATACTAATGAACATCAAATCTGAAAATCTTCTAAATGAAATAGAAAAACGAAAAGAAGATTTGATTGATTTAACACAAAAACTTATCAGAATTCCGACTTTAAATCCTCCTGGTAATAACTATCTTGAAATTTGTGAATTTTTAAAGCAAAGAATGGAAAAAAATGGGTTTGAAACAAAACTTATTAGAGCGTACGACACCCCTGGAGATAGTAATAAATTTCCTAGATGGAATTTAGTATGTTTCAAGGATGGTGTTAATAAAGGAAATACAATTCATTTTAATGG
>CAZNBI010000002.1:11601-31667 GCA_964571065.1 uncultured Rhodobacterales bacterium
ATTTAGTATGTTTCAAGGATGGTGTTAATAAAGGAAATACAATTCATTTTAATGGTCATACTGATGTAGTTGAAACCGGCAATGATTGGTCAGTTGATCCCTTTGAGGGTAAATATATTGATGGTTTAATTTATGGTAGAGGTGCTTGTGACATGAAAGGTGGAATTGCAGCATCAATAATTGCCGTTGAGTGTTTTGTTGCTGTAAGTCCTAATTATTCAGGAAGAATTGAACTTTCTTTCACAGCAGATGAAGAAACAGGTGGCTATGGAGGAGTGGCTTTTCTAGCAAATGAAGGTTATTTTTCACCTGATAGAATATCAAGTGTGATTATACCTGAGCCTCTAAACAAAAATAGAATATGTCTGGGGCATAGAGGAGTTTGGTGGGCAGAAATTGAAACTTTTGGGAAAATTGCCCATGGATCAATGCCATTTTTGGGAGATAGTGCAATTCGGCATATGGGAGCTGTTCTTAAAGAATTTGAAGAAAAATTATATCCAAAACTTAAGACAATAAAAACTAATATGCCAGTAGTTCCTGAAGGAGCGAAATCTTCAACAATGAATATCAATTCTATTCATGGAGGAGAAGCTGAACAAGAGAAAGGTTTTAGTGGTTATCCTGCCCCAGTTGTCGCTGATAACTGCAAAATTGTAATTGACAGAAGATTCTTAATTGAGGAAGAAATCCTAAAAGTAAAAAAGGATGTTGATGATATATTGAAAAACCTTGAAAAAGAAAGAGAAAATTTTTCATATAAGATCACAGATTTACATGAAGTTATACCAACTATGACAGACAAAAACTCCCGCTTAGTAAGTGAATTAACAAGTTCAATTAAAGAAATTCTTGGTGTCAATCCTGACTATGTAATTTCTCCAGGAACATATGATCAGAAGCACATTGAGAGAATTGGTAAACTTAAAAACTGTGTTGCATACGGACCAGGTATACTAGACTTAGCTCATCAACCAGATGAGTATATATCAGTCAATGATATGCTTGATAGCGCCAAAGTTATGGCACTTTCTTTGGAAAAGATGCTTATTTAGCTTGAAATGTTTTGCAATTTAAGATCATGATTAAAAAAAAAGGGGGAAAAAATGAAATTTTTTAAAAATGTATTTTTTATATTATTAATTTTTCCGATTGTTTTCTCGGTTAACGCATTTGCGTCAAAAACTGATTTAACTGTTGGTTTACAATTAGAACCACCGCATCTTGACCCAACAGGAGCTGCTGCTGGTGCAATTGATCAGGTTCTTTATTCGAATGTATTTGAGGGATTAACTCGATTTGCATCGGATGGTTCTATAATACCAGGTTTAGCAAAATCATGGGATGTATCATCTGATGGGATGACATACACATTTCACCTTCAAAAGGATGTTAAATTTCATGATGGTACTGATATGAATGCTATGGATGTTAAGTTTTCTCTTGATAGAGCCAGAGCCGAAGACACAACAAATGCACAGAAAGCTTTATTTGCTGGCATTATAAATGTTGAGGTTGTCGATAATCTCAAGGTCAAAGTTACTCTTGATAAGCCAAATGGGAACTTTTTATTTAATTTGGCATGGGGTGATGCTGTTGTTGTTGCAGTTGATAGTATTGAAAATATTAAGCAAAATCCGATTGGTACGGGTGCATTTGTTTTTGATAAATGGGTTCAGGGTGATAGAATTGAACTCAAAAAGAATAGCTCCTACTGGGGAACACCAGCTAAACTAGAAAAAGCAACATTTAAATTTATTTCAGATCCATCAGCAGCTTTTGCAGCTATGATGGCTGAAGATGTAGATGTATTTAAAAGCTTTCCAGCTCCTGAAAACCTTGTGCAATTTGAAGCTGATGAAAGGTTCAAGGTATTAATAGGTTCAAATGAGGGGGAAACTATTCTTTCAACTAATAATAAAATGGAACCATTTAATAATTTGAAAGTTAGGAAAGCACTTGCTCATGCAATTGATAGAAAAGCTATAATTGATGGAGCGATGTTTGGATATGGTACACCTATTGGAACTCACTTTGCACCTCATCATCCAGCATATATTGATTTGACGGGCCAATCACAATATGATCCTGAACTCTCCAAAAAATTACTTTCAGAAGCTGGTTTTCCAGATGGATTTACAACTACTTTGAAGTTGCCTCCGCCTGCTTACGCTAGAAAGGGAGGTGAGATAATTGCTTCTCAGCTCAGAGATGTAGGCATTAATGTAGAAATATCAAATCTTGAATGGGCTCAATGGTTAGAAGAAGTATTCCGTGGAAAAGACTATGGTCTTACTATAGTCTCACATACTGAACCATTTGATATTGGGATTTATGCAAGACCTGAGTATTATTTTCAATATGATAGTAAAGAGTTTCAAAATGTTATTAATGATTTAACTGCCGAAACAAATGAAGATCAGAGAACAAGTCTTATGCAAAAAGCTCAAAAAATAATTGCTGATGATTATGTAAATGGTTACTTGTTTCAAAGAGCTCAATTGAGCGTAATAAACTCAAAGGTAAATGGCATGTGGAAAAATTCACCAACACAGGCTACCGACTTAACAGCAGTTTATTGGGAAAATTAAATTATATAAGGGGTGCTATTTGCACCCCTTAAGATTTTAATGATTGAATACTTTATAAAAAGAGTAGCTACCTTATTTTTTACTCTATTATTTGCCTCAATAGTTATTTTTGTCTCATTAGAAATTATTCCTGGGGATCCTGCTTCTTATATGCTTGGCATAAATGCTCAGGAGGATACGTTGTTAGCTCTAAAGAAGGAGTTAGGTTTAGATAAACCAAAGTTTGAGAGGTATGTTTTATGGGTTAAGGGTATGTTGGTTGGGGATTTTGGTGTTTCATATACTTATAGATCTCCGGTTATTGAAATGGTTGCTGAACGCTTGTGGGTATCATTGCCTCTAGCAATTTATGCTCTTTTATTGTCAACAATTATAGCCTTGCCCGTTGGTATTTTTGCAGCAGCAAATAGAGGAAAGTTATCAGATTTTTCGATTATGGGTATAACTCAAATAGGTATTGCCATTCCAAATTTTTGGTTTGCAATGCTCCTTGTATACTTATTTGCGATAATTTTAAGATGGTTTTCTGCTGGAGGTTTTTCTGGATGGGAGGTAGGAATACTTTTAGGTCTAAAATCTCTAACTTTACCCGCAATTGCACTTGCCCTTCCTCAAGCATCAATTTTGGCCAGAGTAATGAGATCTTCTTTGATAGATACATTAAATGAAGATTTTATGAAAACTGCCAGAGCAAAGGGTTTATCTTTTAATAAAGCTTTAATTAGACACGGTTTAAGGAATGCCTTAATACCCGTTCTTACAATTATAGGCCTTCAATTTTCTTTTTTAATGGCTGGGGCAATTATAATTGAAAATGTTTTTTTCTTACCTGGTTTAGGCAGACTTATATTTCAAAGCATTGCTCAAAGAGATATTATAGTTGTTGAATCGGTAATTATGCTACTGGTTTTTTCGGTTGTTTTGGTAACTTTTTTAGTTGATATTGCCTATGTAATTGTAGATCCAAGATTAAGATCATCCATTTTATGATGTCTTATTTTAAAAATAAAAATCTATTAAATTTATCATTTAGTTTTTGGGTGGGTAGTTTTAGTGTTTTGATAGTCTTTTTTTTGGCTATTCTTTCTTTTTTTTGGACGCCTTATGACGTTACTTCTTTAGAGATTAGTAATAGGTTTAAAACTCCATCCGTACATCATTTTTTAGGTACCGATCATTTTGGCCGAGATATACTTTCAATGATTATGGTTGGAGCTCAAACTTCAATTGCTGTTGCATTTGTAGCAGTTGGTATTGGTATATTATTCGGTTTACCTTTGGGGTTAATAGCAGCTGGAAAAAGAGGAACATTTTTTGACGATCTTGTTATGAGATTTAATGATTTAATTTTTGCATTTCCAGCTCTTATAATTGCAATTTTGATTACTGCAGTTATGGGTCCTGGAGCATTTAATGCAATAATAGCTATTGGAATTTTTAATATACCAGTTTTTGCTAGAGTTGCCAGAGGTGCTGCTTTAACTCAATGGTCTAAGGAATATATTCTAGCAGCCCAAGTTGCTGGAAAAGGGACTATATTAATTTCTATAGAACACATTCTCCCAAATATTCTAAATTTACTTATAGTTCAAGCAACCATTCAGTTTTCCCTTGGTATTTTAGCTGAGGCAGCTTTGTCATATGTAGGCTTGGGAGCTCAACCACCTATCCCAAGCTTAGGAAGAATGTTAGCTGATAGTCAAACTATGATTTCTATTGCTCCTCATATGGCCATTTTTCCCGGTTTATTTATCGTAATTACTGTTTTAGGGCTAAATTTGATGGGAGATGGGCTAAGGGATTACTTTGACCCAAAATTGAAAGTCTCAAATTCATGAACCTTATTAAAGTTAATAATTTAAATCTTAGTATTCATGAAAGAGAAATTCTAAAAGGATTGTGTTTTGAAGGTAAATCAGGGGAGATTTTAGGCATAATAGGTGAAAGTGGCTCAGGTAAATCTATGACCGCTAATTCAATAATTAAATTATTACCTTTTGGTACCTCTTTAACAGGAGAAATTATTTTTCAAAATAGAAATCTATTAGAAACTTCTGAAGAGGAAATGTGCACTATACGAGGAAGAGATATAGGTTTTATTTTCCAAGAACCAATGACAGCTTTGAACCCTTTAAAAACAATTGGTGAACAAGTTTCAGAAGTAATTAGAATTCATAAAATAATTAATAAATATGATGCATTAAATTCTGCAGCAACAATATTAGATCGAGTAGGATTGCCTCAAATCGATTTTCCATTAACAAGATACCCATTTGAACTTTCAGGAGGACAAAGACAAAGGGTGGT
Source organism: uncultured Rhodobacterales bacterium (assembly GCA_964571065.1). Lineage (GTDB taxonomy): Bacteria > Pseudomonadota > Alphaproteobacteria > Puniceispirillales. Next base: position 16,500 of record CAZNBI010000002.1, read on the forward strand.
TATTGCTATGGCGTTAGCACTAAAGCCGAAGTTAATTATTGCAGATGAACCATCAACTGCACTAGACGTGACGACGCAAGCTAAGCTAATAAAATTATTAAAAAAATTAGTTATAGAAGACAATATATGTTTAATAATGATAACCCATGATTTGTCTGTAATTGCTGAAATGGCTGACAACATAATAATAATGAGAAATGGAGTAATTGTTGAGAGAGGAAAAATCAATATTTTAAAAAATAGACTTAAAAATGATTATAGTAAAAATTTATTAAAAGCCAGCAACTACAAATCAAAAAACTTAAATAAGAAAATTTCAAACCAAACTTTGCTTAAAGTTGATAATATAAGTAGACATTACAGTGATAATTCATTCCGATTTTTTGGTGAGAAAAAAGTATTTAAAGCTGTAAAAAATGTTTCCTTTTCAATTAACTATAATGAAAATGTTGGGTTGGTAGGTGAGAGTGGTTGTGGTAAATCTACAATTACAAGAGCGATTTTAGGATTAGATCCCATAATAAATGGAAAAATAATCTTAGAAGGTGATGAAATTAAAGCCTACAATGTACCTAATAATATTAGAAAAAAATTGCAAGTCGTATTTCAAGACCCTTATGGCTCTTTCAATCCAAGGCATAATGTATTGAAATTAATTTCAGAACCTCTGTATTTAGAACAATCAAAAACATCAGATTATGAGAAGTTAAACTTAGTCAAAGAATTGCTTGAGCGTGTTGGACTAAATGCAGAAGACCATAAAAAATTTATTCATGAGTTCTCTGGAGGCCAGAGACAAAGAATAGCAATTGCCAGATCATTAATACTTAGACCAAAACTTATTATTTTGGATGAAGCTGTTTCAGCTTTAGATGTTTCAATAAGAGCTCAAATATTAGATTTACTTGTTGAATTGTCAGAAAGCTATGGACTATCATATTTATTTATAAGTCACGATTTATCTTTGGTAAAATCTATTACTAGCAGAGTATTAGTTATGAAATCAGGTCAAATAGTTGAATCAGGGAATACAGAGGATATATTTAATTCGCCATCACATGCTTATACTAAGTCTCTTATTGCTTCCTCACCAAATCTTGAAAGTTCACTTAGAAAGCTGTCATAACAATGAATAGTCAAGAATTGCTAAAAGAATTACTTTGGTTTGATACAACAAAATGTTTTATTGATGGAGCTTGGAAAAAACCTGTGTCCAAGCAATATATTGAATTGTTTGATCCTTCAAATAATTCACCAATATGCAAAATCCCAAGATCTAATAAATCAGACGTAAATTTAGCAGTGCAGTCTGCACAGAATTCCCTAAGCTCAAATTGGGGTAGTTTTTCATCTTTAGAAAGAGGAAGAATTCTCAATAAAATTGGTTTACTTGTTCAAGATAAAATTGATCGATTAGCAAAAATTGAGTCATTGGATGTTGGTAAACCACTGACACAATCTAAAGCAGATGCCAGCGCTTTAGCTAGATACCTTGAATTTTACTCTGGAGCTGTTGATAAAATTCATGGTGAAACTATTCCTTACCAAAATGGCTACACAGTTTATACTTTAAGAGAACCACATGGTGTAACTGGACATATCATCCCATGGAATTACCCAATGCAAATAATTGGTAGATCAGTTGTTGGTGCGTTAGCAATGGGTAATGCTGTAGTATTGAAACCATCAGAGGATGCTTGTATTACAGCTCTTGCATTTGGTGAAATTTGTCGTGAGGCAGGTCTTCCTAATGGTGTAATAAATATTGTTCCAGGATATGGAAATGAAGCAGGCGAATACTTAAGCAATCACCCTGGTATAAACCATATTTCATTTACAGGTTCTGTCGAAGTAGGCTCAAAAATTCAACAAAATGCATCAAAAAATATCGTACCTGTAACACTAGAGTTAGGAGGTAAATCACCTCAGATTTTATTTGAGGATGCTGATATTAAAAAAGCAATTCCTTTTTTGTTGAAGGCTGGTCTGCAGAATGCAGGTCAAACATGCTCTGCATCTTCAAGGATTTTGGTTCAAGACTCAATTTACTCAAAAGTAGAGAATTTATTAGTTAAAGAGTATAAAAAATTATCAATTGGACCTGCAATTCAAGATTATGATCTTGGTCCTTTGATCTCAAAAAAACAGGCTGAAAGAGTTAAAAAATATTTAAGTTTAGGTGAAGACTTGAAACAATTAGTTCCATTGAGTCTTGAAAACAATGAATTTGAAAAAGGAAATTTTGTTTCCCCATCACTTTTTGGCAATGTTCAACCGGACCATGTTTTAGCTCAAGAAGAGATTTTTGGTCCTGTCCAAGTTTTAATTCCATTTAAAGATGAGGAAGAAGCCATTAGAATTGCAAATGGAACAAAATTTGGTCTCGTGGCTGGTATTTGGACAAAAGATGGCTCTCGTCAAATGCGGATGGCAAAACAATTAAAAGCTGGCCAAGTTTTTGTGAATAATTATGGTGCAGGAGGTGGTGTTGAATTGCCATTTGGTGGAGTTGGTCATTCTGGTTTTGGAAGAGAGAAAGGTTTTGAGGCTTTAAAAGGTTTTTCGGTCATCAAGACAGTTGCAGTGAATCATGGGTGATATATGGAATTATTAAATAAAAAAGTTATTGTAACAGGTGGTGCCTCTGGATTTGGTCTAGGAATTGTAAAAAAATTTTTACATAATGGTGCAAAGGTAGTAATTGCGGATCAAAACAAAACTTTAGCTGATGAACAGGCACAAAAATTAGGAAGCAATGCATTTTCGATTGAAACAGATGTATCTAATGAGGAAAGCATCGAGAACTTAAAAAAACAGACAAAACTTACTATTGGAGATCCAGATATATTAGTAAATAATGCAGGCATCACACACCTTCCTGATTTTGTAGAAAATATTTCTTTAGATGAATTTGAAAAAGTTTTGAATGTAAATGTAAAATCAGTTTTTCTGATAACAAAAGCTTTTATTCCAAAGATGAAAGAAGTTAAATCTGGTGTAATTTTAAATATTGCCTCTACTGCAGGAATTAGTCCTAGACCGAAATTAACATGGTATAATGCAACTAAAGGATGGATGATTACTGCGACTAAGTCACTGGCTGTAGAACTCGCGCCATATAATATAAGAGTTAATGCAATAAATCCAGTTGCTGGAGAAACACCTTTATTGAAAAAATTTATGGGAGAAGATACGCCTGAAATTCGGGCAAAATTCTTATCGACAATTCCATTGGGTCGGTTTTCAACTCCAGAAGATATGGGGAATGCTGCAGTTTTTTTATGCTCTGAAAAAGCAAATATGATTACTGGTGTTGCTTTGGAAGTTGATGGCGGTAGATGTATATAGATATGAGAATGTTATGATTACCGGGAAAAAAAATCTTATAACAGATGTTAAAGGCATTTTAGTTGGTAATTCTCATGATGATGAAGTGAAAACTGGTGTAACAGTGCTTACATCAGAAGAGAGATTTGCAGCTTCGGTGTCAGTTTTAGGAGGTGCACCAGGTACAAGAGAAACAGATCTTTTAGAGAGTGATAAGTTAGTAAATAAGGTTGATGCAATCGTTCTTTCTGGTGGTTCTGCATTTGGTCTTGATGCTGCGTCAGGAGTGGTTGAATGTTTAAAAAATAAAAAAAAGGGCTATGAGGTTGGAAACGTTAATGTCCCAATTGTGCCTGCTGCTATTCTTTTTGATTTAATTAATGGTGGCAATGATAATTGGGATAATAATCTATACAAAAATTTAGGAAAATCAGCTTTTAATAACCAAGGTGCAGACTTTAAGATTGGAACATTTGGAGCAGGTCATGGAGCAACTACTAGTAATTTAAAGGGTGGACTTGGTTCAGCTTCAATAGTTTTAAGCAACGGAGTTACTGTAGGTGCTCTGGTAGCAGTTAACCCTAGTGGTTCTGTTGTAACTGACGGAACTAACTCTTTTTGGGCATCACCTTACGAGGTAAATAAAGAATTTGGAGGAAAAAGTTTTGAATTTCCTGACAAAATTTTTTCTGAATATTTTAGAGGAGATGATAATAGGAAGGATAGTTTTTCAATAAAGAATACAACCATAGCTATAGTTGCAACTGATTTGGACTTATCAAAGGTTGAGTTAAAAAGAATAAGTGTTGCTGCACATGATGGGATTTCTAGAGCAATTGTGCCTTCACATACTCCATATGATGGAGATTTGGTATTTTCTGTATCAACAGCTAGAATAAAAACAAAAATTGAACAAAGTGATATCTATAATATTGGTCATGCTGCATCAATTTGTTTGTCTCGAGCAATAGCCAGAGGAGTATACGAAGCGACACCAAGTAAAAATGACACACTGCCTACATGGAAAGAAGTTGAAAATAAAAGATTATAACGTATTCGAAAATTTGCTTAAGTCTTCTCTTATTAAATTTTGTAAATAGTCTTTTAATGCGATTATTCTTGGATCATCCCTCATTTGTTCATGGTAACAAAAACTAATATCTAATTTAGGTCCATTTAGATCTTTTAGTATTTCAAATAGGTTATTGGTTTCTTCATTCATCCAGCCAGGTAAGCTTGCTATACCAAGACCAGCTTCAACACATTTAGCAAGACCATATATACTACTTATCTCTAGGTATGGATTTCTAGCATTGGTTTCTTTTCCTTGCCATAATAGCCAGTTTAATCTTCTTTTATCCAAAGGTGGTTGTGCGTCCTCACCATAAGAAATAATCTTGTGGTTATCCAACTCTTTTTCACTTGCTGGAACACCATAAGTTTTCAAATAATGTGTAGAAGCAAAAATTTTATATTGAAATGTAGCTAATTTTATTTGTATATAATCTTGAGTTTTAATAGGTGTCATCCTAATTTCAGCATGAGGTTGTGATGGAGAAACTTTAGGTTCTGCGTCACGTAAACTTAATGCCAGAGATATATCAGGATATTTATCTAAAAATGATCCCATCCTAGGAGCAAGCCAGAGTGAGCCAAATGCATTTGTTGCATACACTCTTAATTTTCCACTAGGGATTGTTTTATCAGAGATTAATTTTTGATTAACGTCTTCAATGCTTTGAGATAGTTTTTTTGCTGCTTCTGCTACTTGAATACCAGCAGAAGTCAATTCTATACCTCGAGACCTACGAACAAATAATCTATTACCCACTTCATGTTCAAGTGATTGCATTTGTCTGCTCAAAGCAGACTGACTTATGTTTAAAAGTGCAGCTGAGTCAGTAAGACTTTTTGCTTGCGCTACTACATTAAATAATCTGAGCCTATCCCATTTCATGACTATAACTAATAAATTAGTATAAAATTAATAATTATTAATAATAAATATTTAGTATGAGTTTTTTGCATATCAAGACCATTAATAATTTTTATTTCAGGTTAGATGAGAAAATAAGTTCCTTTGTGTAATTTTCTTTTGGCTTTGAAAATAGGCTTTTAGTTTCACCTGACTCAACAATAATACCATCTTTCATAATAATAATTTTATCACTTACAGATTTAATAAGCGCAATGTCATGGCTAATAAAAATATACGATAAAGAATATTTTTTTTGGATTGTTTTTAACAAATTTATCACTTGTAGTTGAACAGAAACATCAAGTGCAGAAGTAGGCTCATCAAGTATAAGGAGTTTAGGTTTTAAAATTAATGCTCTTGCAATTGCAATCCTTTGTCTTTGCCCACCAGAAAATTCATGAGGGTATCTAGTAATCATATCTTCATCTAGTCCAACTTCATTCAAGATTTGTAAGATCATTTCTGTTCTTTTAGATTTGGATATTTTCTCGTGAACATCCAAACCTTCACCAACAATAGCTTCAATGTTCATTTTTGGCGAGAGGGAGCCGTAAGGATCTTGGAAAATTATTTGAGCATTTTTCCGAAATGTAAGTAAATTTCTACTTTTAAAGTTTTGTAAATTCTGGTTTTGGAAAGTAATTGATCCTTCTGAATTGATTAATTTAAGTATTGCCAATGCAAGTGAAGTTTTCCCAGATCCACTTTCACCAACTATTCCAAGAGTTTCCTCTTCCATAAGATCAAATGAAATTTGGTCAACTGCCTTTATAAAGCCTTTTGTTCTTCTTAAGAAGCCACGTTTAATAGGAAACCAAACTTTTAAATTTCTAACATTTAAAATTTGTGAAATTTTTTTTGAATTATTTTTTTTAAAGCCCTTGGGTGAAGAGTTTAAAAGTTTTTTTGTATAATTAGATTTTGGTGATTCAAAAATTTCTTGTGTAGATCCTTGTTCAATTATTTTACCATTTTGCATTACACAAACAGAATCTGAAATTTGTTTCACGATACGAAGGTTGTGGGTAATAAATATAATTGACATTTTTTCAGTTGATTTAATCTCCATTAAAAGATCAATTATTTCTTTTTCTATAGTTACATCTAAAGAAGTAGTTGGCTCATCAGCAATTAGTAAATCTGGCTTGTTAGCGAGTGCTATTGCAATCATTACTCGCTGTTTTTGTCCGCCAGATAACTGGTGAGGGTAGTCTTTTAGTCTTGTGTGAGCGTTAGGAATTTTTACTTTTTCCAGTAACTCAACAACTTTTTGTGTTTTTTCAACCCCAGATAAATTCTGATGAAAACTTAAACTTTCTCCAATTTGTTTTTCAATTGTATGAAGAGGGTTAAGAGACGTCATAGGCTCTTGAAAAATGAAACTAATTTTATTGCCTCGAATCTTTTGTAATTCAATTTCACTTAATCCTATAAGTTCTTCACCATTGAAATTTATTGAGCCAACTATAGATGCATTCAAAGGTAAAAGTGATACTAGCGCTAAGGAAGTTATAGACTTACCAGATCCACTTTCACCAACTAAAGAAAGTGTTGTGCCTCTTTTAATTTTGAAATTTGAATTAATTAAAACAGTTTTGCTGTCAGAATTATTTTTAAAGCTAATAGATAAGTTTTTAACTGATAAAACAGTATCACTCATTTAAAAATCTTTCTTGGATCAAAAGCATCCCTAATTCCCTCAAAAATAAAAACTAATAATGATAGCATTAATGCAAAAGTAATAAACGCTGAAAAACCTAACCACGGTGCTTGCAAGTTATTTTTTGCTTGTAAAGTTAATTCTCCCAAAGAAGGATAAGAAGAGGGTAATCCGTACCCAATAAAATCCAATGCAGCAAGTGAACCAATAGATCCAGTTATTATAAAAGGTAACATAGTTATTGTTGCTACCATTGCATTAGGTAATATATGACGGTACATAATTACAAAATTTGAAACACCAAGTGCTCTTGCGGCTCTTACATACTCAAAATTTCTTGCTCTTAAAAATTCCGCTCTTACTACTCCTACTAAGGCTGTCCATGAAAACAAAGACAAAAGAAGGACAAGAAGCCAAAAATTCATTTGAAGAATAGCAGCTACAATTATGATAATATATAAAGAAGGGGTTGCCCCCCAAACTTCAATCAATCTTTGAAAAATTAGATCTATCCAACCACCAAAAAAACCTTGAATAGCACCTGCAGCAATTCCAATAATAGAAGAGATAAGAGTAACAACAATTGCAAAAAAAACTGATAATCTAAAGCCATATAGTATTCTTGCTAAAACATCTCTTGAAGTATCATCTGTTCCAAGCCAGTGTTTTTGATCAGGAGGAGATGGAGCAGCACGTTCAAGGTCATTTATTGTATTATATGAATATGGAATTGGGGCCCAAATAATCCAGCTTTTATTGAAATTTTCTGGGTTACTTTCTATTTTATTAATCACCTCTTCTGGATAATCCCAACATTCGGTATTGCCATCTGAAATTATAAGACACTGAACCTCTTTATCTTTATAAATTGCTTCTGTTTTAAAGTCCCCTCCAAATGTTTCTTCTGAGTAAAAATTAATAAAAGGAAAATAGTAATTGTTTTGAAATTTAACTAGTAAAGGTCTCTCATTGGCTATAATTTCTGAAAAAAGAGATATAAAAAATAGAGAACAAAATATTATAAGTGACCAGTAAGCTCTTTTATTCAACTTAAAGTTTTGGAAGCGTCTCTTTGATAGATATGAATCAAACATTAATTTTCTCTTGATTCAAAATCAATTCTTGGATCAATCCAGACATACATTAAATCAGAGAGTATGCCAATCAAAAGCCCTATTAATCCAAAAACATACAATGTAGCAAAAATTACTGGATAGTCTCTTGCAACAGTAGCCTCAAAGCCCATTCTTCCTAGACCGTCGAGTGAAAATATTGTCTCGATTATTAAAGAAGCTCCAAAGAATACACTTAAAAATGCGCCAGGAAAACCTGCAATCACAATAAGCATGGCATTTCGAAAAATGTGACTATACAAAACTTTTTTCTCAGATAGGCCCTTAGCTTTTGCAGTTAAAACATACTGTTTGTTTATTTCATCTAAAAATGAGTTTTTTGTCAGTAGTGTTAAAGTTGCAAAACCTGCAATCGAGGACGCTATTACCGGTAAAGTAATATGCCAAAAATAATCTAAAACCTTCCCTGAAGCAGATAGAGTATCCCAATTATCAGATGTAAGACCTCTAATTGGAAAAATCTGAAGATAAGACCCACCTGAAAATAAAACAAGAAGAAGAATTGCAAATAAAAAACCTGGTATTGCATAGCCAACTATTATTGCACCAGATGTCCATGTATCAAATCTGCTACCATCATTAACAGCCTTTTTTATTCCAAGCGGAATAGAAATAAAATACGCTAATAAGGTTGTCCAAAGGCCTAAGCTAATTGAAACAGGAAGTTTTTCAATAACTAAATCAAAAACGCTGATTGATCTAAAATAACTTTCTCCAAAATCAAAACAAATATAGCTCCAAATCATTTTGAAAAATCTTTCAATAGGAGGTTTGTCGAAACCAAATTGTTTTTCTAACTCAATTATAAAGTCATCTGGTAGTCCTCTTGCACCTATATACTTTTCCGAAAGGGAATTGCTTTGATTATTTTGAAAATCATTATTGAGGTCGTTATTTTCAGAGCCGCCAGCAATACTTTCAAAAACATTATTTTTGCCCTGTAGTTCAGCCAAAATTTGTTCGATTGGGCCACCAGGGACAAATTGAATAAGAAAAAAATTTATTAGTATAATTCCAAATAAGGTTGGAATTATTAATAATAGCCTTCTTAAAATATACGATGTCATTTTATTAGGTAGGTATTAAAATGCACCTTCGTTTTTTAACTCATTATATTTTTCATTATTTATCCACCAAAAATCGAGCAAACCCATATCATAAGGGGGCAGATTTTCAGGATGCTCATAATAATCATAATATGCAACTGTATGAACATCTTTAAACCATTGAGGTATCCAAAAATAATAAGATCTTAAAACGCGGTCTAGTGTTTTGACAGCAACCTTCAATTCATCTCTTGTTTTTGCAGCCATTACCACTTCAATTAATTCATCTATAACATCGCTCTTAATACCTGCTTTATTGAAAATTGAAACATCAGCTGTTTCAGATCCAAAGTATTGTTTTAGCCCACTACCAGGTGTAAAAGACATTGGAAAATTGCCCGTAACAATATCAAAATCAAATGATCTTTCCCTTTCTGTCATTTGGGCATTATCAATTTTTGTATGAACTGCATTGACCCCTAATGATTTAAGGTTCTCGATAAAAGGTTCTATAATTCTTGTAAAAGCTTGTGAATCATTTAGGATTTCTATGTCGAGAGTAGCTCCATTTTTATTTTTTCTTAATCCATCATCTCCTACTTCCCAACCAGCATCATCAAGAAGTTTTGATGCCATTCGAAGATTTTTCCTATCTAATTGCTTTGTGGATGAAACAGATACTTCAGCAACGTCACTATCAATTATTCCTGAGGGAAGGGTGTTTTTAAGTGAATTTAAAATTATTAGTTCGTCTTTTGATGGTTTTCCAGTCGCAGCCATATCACTGTTTTCCCAAAATGAATTAATCCTTGCATATAAATCATAAAAAAGTGTTTTGTTGGACCATTCAAAATTAAACATAAGCCCAATAGCTTTTCTTACTCTTATATCTTTAAATTTATCTTTTCTAAGATTAATTATGAATGACTGTCCGGGAGCCATATCTCCACTTGGTAATAATTTTTTTGTTACCCATTTTTTATCAATCGCTGGAAAATCATATCCTGTGGCCCATAATTTAGACATATATTCAGTTCTAAAGGTGTAACTTCCACCCTTAAAACCTTCAAAAGCTGAATTATAATCTGCAAAGTACTCAACTCTGATTTTGTCAAAGTTGTTTCTTCCAATATTTATTGGTAGATTTTCACCCCAATATTCAGGATTTCTCTTATAATTAATTGTTTGCCCAACATCAAGGTTATCTAAAATATATGGACCTGAACCTATTCCAGGAGTAAGTGTAGAAGCCTCAAAGTCTGCTCCTGATTTTTCATAGTAGTTTTTTGAAAAAATTGGGAGGGAACCAGCAGATGCAGGTAAATCTCTTGTTGGAATGCCTTTTTTGAAAGTAAATTTAATTTTATGTTTACCTAATATTTCGACCGTATCAATCTCTTTTTCAATAACAGCCCTAAATGATGGAAGACCTTTTTCTTGGAGAAGCTTATAAGAAAACATTACATCTTCAGCAGTTAGAGGAGTGTTATCCGAAAACTTTGCCTCAGGTCTCATATTAAATATCACCCATGATCGATCTTTTGGATACTCCATACTTTTAGCGACTAGCCCATAAGCTGAGCCTATTTCATCTGAAGTGCCGGTTAAAAGACTTTCAAAAAAGATTGATGAAAGGCTGCCTGACCTCCCTTTAGTTGTATAAGGATGCATTGAGTCAAAAGACCCAAAAGCCCATATTGAAACTTCCCCACCTTTTGGAGCATTTGGATTGACATAATCTAAATATTGAAAGTCAGGATTATACTTCAATTCGCCAAAAGTGGATATCCCATGGGATTTTATAATGTGATTGTCACCATAAGCTAAGCTGCCCAAAATTAAAAAGTAAATTATAATTGAGCACTGGAAAAATTTTTTTAAGAGTGAAAAAAATAAAAACGACGATTTATTCATTGGTAGCTCCTAAGGGTAAATCAAAATTAATTTTAAACTAAATACTTAATATAAACTTGGTAATATATTAATTAAACCATTTATAAATAAATTCAAAGATATCAACAGAAGTATAATCCTTATTCCTAATTTAAGAAATCTATCTGGTATTTTATAAATTATATTTTTCCCTACAAAAGTTCCTAAAATCCCAGATAAAATTACTAGTATAATTAATAATATATACTCATAAAAAGCAAACCCCATTAGACCAAACAAAATACATTTACAAATATGCTGAGTGAAAAGTAAAAATGCACAGCTAGATATGTATTCTGGTTTAGTAAGATTAAATGACTGAACCACACTCGATATAAGTGAGCCTGTTACACCAATAATAGTTGATAAAAAACTTGAAATCACACCTGTTAAAAACATTTTGTTTTTATTTAGGGTTGGGAGTTTTTTAATGACGTTAAAGGTTATAAAAAAAGCTACTAATATCTTTAAAAAATCTTCATTTATAGAGTAGAAAAAAAACCCACCTACTGGAATTCCAATTAAACAGCCTAAAGCAAATGGTACGAAAATATTCCATTTTACTTTAAATCGAAAAAAAAATAATCTGTTGAGGTTTGACCCTAGCTGAATTACTGCGTGAAGTGGAATTACTGTAGAGACTGGGAGATTAAGAGCTAGGACTCCTAATAATAACATGCCACCTCCAAAACCCACAATTGAAGATATAAAAGAAGAAATAAAACTTACAAAAATAATTACTGATACTGTTAAGGGAGGGATGCTTTCTGGAATAGTTAAAATTGTATTTAGATCAATCATAACTTAAAATGATATAAGTATTAACCTAAGTCCTAATAAAAATATTGTAGTGTAAATTATATAGTAAAATACTTTATCAGAAATTTTATTATTTATTATCTTACCAATAAATATACCTAAATATGAAACAGGTATTAGAAATAATGCTGTATTAATTAGTTTTTCATCGAAAAGGTCTAACATTAAATATGGTAAAATTTTTATAATATTTATTATCCCAAATATTATTGCAACTGTACCCATAAAAGACTGCCGAGATAATTTAAAAGGGAGTAGATATGCTGCAATTGGAGGAAGGCCAGAGTGAATAATGAAACTTGAAAATCCTCCTAAGCTTCCAAGAATAAAGCCAATTATTGGATTATATTTTATTCTTTTGTACTTTATATATTTACTTATTAAACTTTCAAAAACTAGAGATATAGCTAAAAATCCAACTATTAATCCTATCACAGAGTTAGAAATTATATTAATGAGAAAGTATGTAGTAATTATACCAATTATCGCACCTGGTATAAGTACTATTAGACTTTTCCAATAAATGTAGTTTCTATAGATAAAAATTGACAATGGATCTGATGCGACAAGAATTGGTAATAAAAACGCTGCAGCACTTATTGGCTCCATTAATTGAGCAGTAAATATTGCAGCAGCTAATCCAAAACCACCCCCTAAACCTCCCCTTGAAAGGCCTATTAAAAACGAAGGAATACATAACAAAATTATTAATTGAGTATCAAACAATTGTATCATTAGGACAATAAAAATGCCTAAACTAGAGATATAGCAACTCTTTTATTGAGTTTTCCCTTGTTTTCAACCTTGTTAATTTCAACTAAACCTATTTCAGAAGTATTTTTAACATGCGTACCTCCACAAGGTTGGTAATCAATATTATCTCCTATACGAACCATTCTAATTGATCCATTAGTGCGAGGTGGTAAAACTGACATTGTTTTTACTAGATTAGGATTTTTGTCTAGTTCTTGTGCGCTTATCCAAGAAATAGTTATATCATGATTACCTTGAATAAGTTCGTTTAAATTATCTTTTAATTCTTCTTTGTTGGGCTTGAAGTCTAAATTGAAGTCCAGTCTTCCTTTTCCGTCACCAACCGAACCACCAGTAACTTTTGCATTTACCAAAGAACATAATAGATGCAAAGAAGTATGCATTTTCATTAGTTTGTATCTTCTATCCCAGTCAATAATACAGGTAACATTTTCTCCAATTTCAAAATTAAATTTGGAATTAAAAATATGTTTGATTTTGTTATCTTCCTTTATCGTGTTTTCAATCTGTATTTCCTTTTTACCAGCTTTAATAAATCCAGTATCTCCAAGTTGGCCTCCCCCTTCAGCATAAAAAATAGTTTGGTCTAATATTATCCAATTGTCTCTAAAGTCTAAAATTCTGGCCTCACATTCCTTTTTATAAGGATCATCTCTAAAAATTTCAGAAGTTATTTTTTTATTCATTGTTCAATATTATTTAGTTACTTAAGAATTGGCATAAGTTTTGCCTTTAATAAAAGATATTTAAATTTAACAGTTTTTTGACGCTTTTATAATTTAAATTTACGCAAATTATTTTCTCCTTTAAACTAACCCCATTAAAATGGGGTTTTTTTTTAAAAATTAATATAAATATTTTCTTTTTTAAGAAATACTCTTTAATTTTGATAATCTCTGTATTCTATATATAGCAACATTTTTGCATATTTAATGTATGTTTTATTGTTGCATAAATACAACACAAATACTATATATAGTATGTAAATCTATTTTTTATACTAGGTGTACATACTTCATATTTGGTATTTGCATAACTCAAGGCTTTCATTAGTCTTTTATTATAACGATAATTGGAGGTTACTCATGATTGACAAGGCAAAAGGCACTATTGGTGGTTTGACAGACTTAGGTCTGGCTTTATTAGCCTTAGCAATTGTTCTAACACTACTTGTTGGAGCTGGAAACATGGCATTCTTTGGTGGTGTTGTAGGAAACATCACAGCTTTGGTTGCTGAACTAGGAAGTTCAGGATTGCCAGGCTTAGTTGCTGTGGGTATCATTCTTTGGTTGTTCCAAAGATAGATATTTAGTTCCTAGAGCAATCACAATATGCTTCAAGGCATATGAATAATAAAATTATCCAAAATCTACGTAGCTTTAGCTCTCTTGTTTGGGAGCTAAGTAAAGCTGGAACACTAATAGTATTAATTATAGTGCTAGTTTTTCTTCTATTGGGTGATGGATCTGGACCTTACGTTAGATCTGTTGTTTTAAATGTTGGAGAGTTAGTTAGTATAATCTCAAGTGAGGCTATTATTGGAATAGCGTTAGTTTTATTAGCTTGGTTTATGATACCTAAAATAAACAAGTAATGATATTGCTCAAAGTTAGAACTAAGTAATTATTAAAATAAAGGGTGATATTTAATATCACCCTTTATTTTGAGCCCAAAGTTTTGGGCTTTAACATTTCTCTTAATCTTATTGATAATAATCTTAGTAACCCTTTAATAAAGGGATCAGACTCATTTAATTTTTTTTCGTATTCTTTTTTGGATAACGAGATAACTGTGCAATCAGTCATACATCTTGCACCGGCACTTCTTAAGCTGTCTTCAATTACTCCCATCTCTCCAAAAATTTCATTCTCCCCGACAGGAAAATTTGGTTCTTTAGTTTCATTTGTTGGTAAGAAAATACCTATCTCACCTTTAATTAGTAAAAATAAATATCCAGCTCCATCACCAGCTCGAAAAACATATTGTCCCTGTTTAAAATCTATTTTTTCCATATGAGTTAATCTTCCTAAATTTTAATAATTTGTCCTTCGCGAGCCAAAAAGAGATTTTTCTTTGCGTAATCTCTTTCTAAAATCATCATTTCTTTATCATTTCTGTATGGGCTATGGTGACAAACAGCTAATTTCTTAGCGTTTGTTGAAGCCAAAAAATCAGCTCCTTGAGATATTGATGAATGTCCCCACCCTTTTCTCATTTTCAGCTCTTCATCAGTAAACATTCCATCCCAAAGAATAAAATCAGCATCTTTTGCAGCATTAATAATTGTAGGAGCACTCTCTTCATCGTATTCATGGTCTAACAAATAACAAAATTTTCCAGTATTACTTTCAAATATATAACCTGTTGCCCCACCAGGGTGCCTCAAATCAATACTATTTACATCACAAAAAGATTTAATTATTTTTGATGCATCTTCAAATTCCAAATATTGTATATGTGTAAGATTTTCAACCAGTTCAATTGGAAAATAATGTGGAC
>CAZNBI010000002.1:31767-51030 GCA_964571065.1 uncultured Rhodobacterales bacterium
AAATATTGTATATGTGTAAGATTTTCAACCAGTTCAATTGGAAAATAATGTGGACTAAAACAACCTCCTAAAATTCCTTTCAATTCTTCTTTTGATACTAAAGCACTTGAAAAATAAATAGGTGTATCGGGTGAGTAAAGATCACGGCAAAAAGGCAACCCTTGAATATGATCAAAATGGAAATGACTAAATAATACCAGAACTGGAACATCCTTCCTAATTGAAATATCTGTAAAACCTGTCCCAGCATCAAGTATTACTTGAAAATCTTTATGAATTATTTCAGTGCAAGATGTATTTCCACCAAATTTTGAGAACTCATTACCTGGAGTTGCCGTTGATCCTCTTACTCCTAAAAATTTAACTTCCATTTTTGAACCCCATTGTTCATTTAAAAAATTTAAGTAAACTTATAAGTATAACCATACATTATTATTTATAAGCATAACAAATATAAAACTCAGTTAGACAAAAATTAGCTTTTAATTAAATATATTTCTCTAGCTTTTCTAATCTAGATTTTACATTTTCTATTTCTTTTAATGATAAGCCTGCGATAGACATTCTTAAAAAGTTTTCTTGTTTCTTGCCAAAATAAATTCCTGGTATAGTTATTAAACCACAATTTTTAGCTAGAAGTTTTGCAATATAATCACATTTCATACCGTTATATGGGTGTTTTACATATGCAAAAAAAGATCCTATTGAAGTAATTTCCCATTTAGAAATTGACAATAAAGATTGAGAAAATAAATTTGCTTTAGTTTCTATTTCAGTAGACTTTTCATTTACAAAATTTTCAAGATGAGGAAGAAATCTAGCTACGGAATGCTGCGCAGGACGAGGAGCACAAATTTGTATGTTGTCCATAATTTTTGAAATTTGGCTAATTAATCCTTTATCGGTTGTTATAGCACCAAGACGGTGCCCAGGGATGCAACAGGATTTTGAAAAGCTATAAAGTTGGATTAAATTTTTACTCCAATTTGGGATATTAAATAAATTATGTGGAGCACCTTTATTTGGATAAATAAAATCTCTATAAGTTTCATCAATTATAAGATATTTATTCTTTTTAATACATAATTTAAAAATTTCATCCAAAACGTTTTTATCTTGTGAAGAACCTGTAGGGTTTCCAGGGTTTACAATAACAATCGCTTTTACCTTAGAAGTTATTTTGCTTTCTAAATCCCTAAAATCAATTTCAAAGTTTTTCTCGCTGTTTAATTTAAAATATTTTGGTTTAATATTTAACATCCTTAAAGACAATTCATGACTAAAATATCCTGGATTGGAAATCATTATTTCATCGCCTTTATTTGCTAAACAAATAATCGAGGCTATAAAGGCCTGATTGCATCCTGAAGTTATTAAAATTTGGTTAAAACTAGTATTAGTCCCGTACTTTTGATTAATATGGTTTGAATAGTTTGTTCTCAGAATTTTTTCTCCCTCTATATCACCATAATTTAGAAGAGATTTAACCGATGAGGAATTAACAAATTCTTCAATTAATTTTGGATGTGGGGGGTAGGATGGAACTGCTTGCGACATATCAATTATATCGCCATATTTCCCATCATAGTCATTTGACCATGATATAGCCATTGGAATTAGAGGTTCTGAAATTTTCTTTATATTTAAGTTAACCATATATGTTTTTATTTAAATTCTCTTTTAATATTCTCAGTATGTTCACCTAAAAATGGAACAGATCCAAAATTTAAATTTTCACCACTAACTATAGCTCCAGGAGATAAAAGCTTTATTTCACCTTCTGAGGTAGAAACTTTTACAAAAATACTTTGAGGATGTTTTACCAAATCTTCAACTGAACTAAGTTGACCATATGCTATATTAGCATTTTTAAGCTTATCTAAAATTATCCTTCTTTCAAATTTTCCAAAAGAATTGTTTATTTCTTTATCTAGTTCTAAGCGATTATTAACCCTTTTTGTATTACTATTATACTTTTCATCAGAAACTAATTCTGGTTTTTGAAGAACATCTAGACATAAAAACTTCCATTCACGTTCGTTTTGGATAGATATTAATACTTGTTCAGAATTTTTGCATTCATAAACACCGTATGGAGCTATTGTGACATGATGTAACCCTGCTCTTTTTATTTCTCTATTCCCATAAAAATTTTGTAAATATGGCACATTCATCCAGTCAGCAAGTGAATGAAACAAAGAAACTTCAATGCCTCTACCAGAACCAGTTTTAATTCTTCCAATTAAGGCTTGGAGTATTGCTTGATAAGAAGTCATGCCAGCTGCTATATCGCACACAGATACTCCTACTCTGCCAGGCTGATCAGGTGAACCATTGATATTCGCTAAACCACTCTCAGCCTGAATAAGTAAATCATATGCTTTCATTTGACTGTAAGGACCATCTTGTCCATATCCACTGATATCACAAGTGATGAGAGAGGGGTACATAGACCTTAGTTTACTGCTTCCAATACCTAATCTCTCAGTTGCGCCAGGCATTAAATTTTGAATAAATATATCAGATTTTGATATTATATTCTTTAAAATATTTAAATCACTAGAGTCTTTAATATTAAGACAAACAGATTCTTTGCCATGATTTAACCAAACAAAATATGCGCTTAATCCTTTTACATCGTTATCATATTTGCGTGCAAAGTCACCTTCTTCTCTCTCAACCTTAATGACCCTTGCACCAGCTTGGGCTAACTTGCCAGAGGCATAAGGTGCAGCGACTGCTTGTTCTAAAGTTACTACCTGGATACCATCTAAATCTTTATTCATTAAAATTATTTCTTTTCAAAAATTAAACTCCTGCTGGATTATCAATATCATGACCTAATTCTGCTAAATCTGAATATCTATCTCCAATTCTATGATGAGGTCTGCCACCATTTGCTCCTCCAAATGCAGCAATTAGTTCGTCACTTGCAGGCGCATCTGAAATAGAAAACTGAACAGTTAAATAGTGAGATCTTCTTCCAGTATCATTTTTATCCATCAGAGGAATTTGAATTTGAGTATTAGCAGGCCCTCTTGTATTAGTAAAACCAAGATAGCTTTTTGCTTTAACTGCATCCCTGTAAAAGTTTCCAAAGTGCAGAGTATGAATTAATGCAGAAGATAATTCAATCTCACAATCTAAACCTGACATACAAGCTTTTCCATAAGCTTCAATTTTGTCTCCACCACCAGACAATGTTATCATACGATTTGTTAACTCTTTACCAAGAATTGGCCCAAAAGCCTTAATTTCAGGTTTTAAATCATCAACAAAACCACGCCCTGACCAAGGATTTTTAACAACTGCTGCAACACCAAATAATTTCAATGGCTGAGATGCCTTTTTCCCACCTTCAAAAAAAATCTCTTCCTCAAATGTAACAATTTTTCTAATTTCTAGTTTCATATTTACCGCCTTTATTTTAAAGTTTGGGTCAGTCCTGTTGTTTCATTTCCCATGTAGATAGCAAAATTTCCTTGATTAGCTTCTTCAATGTACCTTTTTAACATAATAACTAAAGCATCATCTTTAATTTCTTCCCAATTAATATCATTAAATTTTACATATTTATAGCCTTTGGGTATCTTGTGATCACCTTTGCTTCTATAGTAAATACAAACTGCATCAAGTCTCTTGTCCTCATAAACGGAATACACAAAATCAAGGCTCATTTTTAGACCAATATTAGAATATTTACTTACTAATTTAGTTGTGTTTGAAGGTTCTCCCTTTTCACCAATAACAGGCAATTTTAAAATATTATTTTTTCTATCATCAAAAAATAAAATTGAATTATTTTTTTCAATTATCGCTCCTATTATTGTTTTGCTATCCTTTTCCATAGCATTTACCAAAGAGGTTTCATTATTGAAGCTAATATAATTTCCATTATAGTATGCAAGTGGATACCCACCCTCATTATGAAAGTTTTTGACATTGCCAATAAGGATTAAATGATCCCCAGATCTTTTTTGATCAAAATTTTTACATTCAAGCCAAGCTAGTGCTCCCTTGATAATAGGAACTCCAAATTTACTATTTGACCACTCAATCTTTTCAAACTTATTTTTTACAGGCTGGGCAAATAAATTAGATATATCAACTTGTGCTTCATTTAAAATATTGACTGCAAAATATTCTGAGTTTTTAAATAACTCTAACCCTTCGTTGAAGTCACCTATACAAATTAAAATCAAAGGAGGTTCTAAAGAAACAGATGTAAATGAATTAGCAGTAAATCCTCTTGGTGTACCATCTTTTTCACAAGTTGTAATTATTGTGACACCAGTAACAAATTTTCCTAATGTTTTTCTATATTCTAAATTATCAAATTTCATAAATATTTACCCAAGGCTTAACTATTCAAAGATCCTAAAAGAAATCCTGACAATATTTTATTAACTTTTTGAAAATCCTCAATAAGTGCCATATGTCTCATTCCAGGTAAAATTTCTAATTGGGATTTGAGAATTTGTTTTGAGATCTCTTGTGACATTTCAGGAGAGTTTCCAAAATCTTCGTCACCTGTTAATACTAGAGTAGGGCAATTAATTGGTAATGGGTTCTGTAATAGTTCATCAACACCATCAACTAAAACTTGGTATGCTTTTGGATAAACCTCTTTTTTATTAGCTAAAACCCATTTCCTAATCCTGTCCATAATAAAAGGATTTTTTTCTCTAAAGTTTTTTGTAAACCATCTTTCAAGAGCATCCTCGATTGTTGATTGAGGGCCATTTTCAATCACGCTATTTACCCTTAATTGAACAGCTTCTTTGGCTTTTTTGGTTCTTTTATGCGCTGAATTTAAGATTGCTAGAGCCCAAAGTCTATCATTATATTTAAGAGCAAATTTTCTAGCAATCATTCCTCCGAGGGAAAAACCAACTAATGCTATTTTATTTAAAGAGAGATGTTCTATAATTTCGAAAATTTGATCAGAAAAAATTTCTAAGTTTAAATTATTTTCAGGATCTTTACTTTCACCATGACCTATTAAGTCATATGTGATTATACTATAGTTTTTCGAAAGATCCCTTGTTTGCCATTCCCACATATCCTTGTTAAGCCCAAGACCATGGATAAGAATTACATAAGGACCATTCTCTGAAACCAAATTTACAGATGTTCCTTTAACAACGATATTTTTCATCAATTCACTCTGGTTTATATGCAATAACTTCAATTTCTACTTTGACATCTACTAAAAGCTCATTGACAACAGCTGATCTTGCTGGAGGATCAACTGGGAAATATTTACTAAATATTTCATTAAAGCCTGGAAAATACTCTTTTCTAGAAAGCCACACCATTGCTTTAACAACGTCTGTTAATTGGCAATTAGCTGTTTGAAGTGTTTTCTTTATATCTTCTATAATAACTTCTGTTTGCTCTTCAATAGTTCCATCTGTCATAACTTCACCATTTTTAAAAGGAACTTGGCCAGTTAAAAAAACAAAATCTCCAGCTCTTATTGCTCTTGACAAAGATAAAGTCCTGCCACCAATTACAACTGGATCTCCAATTACCTTTTTATGCATAAGTTTTCTCCAAAAAGAAATTAATCTTATTAAATTATATACGTAAGTTATTTGACGTGGAATAAAAATCGTGTTGAAAAGGTAATTAGAAATTATAACAATTAATGGATAGTAGCTATGGGTAATTTAGAGACCTTTAAAATGTTTGTTAATGGTAAATGGGTTGATAGTGAAAATGAAAGTACATTTGAGAGTATAAATCCTAGTATAGGAAAGTCATGGGCTCTTATTCCAGAAGCTTCAGCAAATGATGTAAATAATGCAGTCGAAGCTGCTTATAGAGCCTTCAATGAAGGTGAATGGTCAAAAATTACTCCAACACAAAGGGGTAAGTATTTAAGAAAATTAGGCGATCTTTTAGCCGAAAAATCAGAAGAATTAGGAAAAATTGAATCAATTGATACAGGAAAGTTATTAAAAGAAACTCGCTGGCAAGCAAAATACATTGCTGAATACTTCCACTATTACGCTGGTCTCGCAGACAAAATTGAAGGCTCAACACTTCCAATTGATAAGCCAGATATGTATGCATTTAATGTGAGAGAACCACTTGGTGTAGTCGCTGCCATAGTACCATGGAATTCACAATTATTTTTAGTTGCGGTTAAAATTGGACCAGCTTTAGCTGCAGGTAATACAGTTGTTTTAAAAGCTTCCGAACATGCTTCTGCTGCAATGTTAGAATTTGGAAAGGTTATTGAAGAGGCTGGGTTTCCTCCCGGCGTTGTAAATATTATTTCTGGTCATGGTGATCCTTGTGGCAAAACACTCACTACTCATCCTCTCGTTCATAGAATAAGTTTCACAGGTGGTCCCGCTACTGCAAGACATGTTATTAGAAATTCAGCTGAAAATTTTGCTGAAGTTTCTCTAGAATTAGGAGGAAAGTCACCGTTTATTGTTTTTGAGGACGCTGATATTGAGAGTGCTGTAAACGGATCAATTGCAGGAATTTTCGGTGCGAGTGGTCAAAGTTGTGTTGCAGGTTCAAGATTATATCTCCAAGAAAGTATAGCTGATGAATTTCTGGATAGAATGACTTCACTAGCAGCTAATATAAAGTTAGGTGATCCATTACTTGATGAGACACAAATGGGCCCTCTAGCAACTTTGGGGCAAATAAAATTAATAGAAAGTGAAATTTCAAATGCCAAAAATCAAGGTGCTAAAATTCTACATGGTGGAAATAAACCGTCTAATATGAATGAGGGATGGTTCTTTGAGCCAACAATAGTTGACTGTTCAGATCAAAAGTTAAAAATAGTTGACACAGAATTATTTGGACCTGTTCTAAGTGTTTTAAGATTTAAAACTGAAGAAGAAGTAATTCAGTTAGCTAATGATACTAAATATGGTCTTGCCGCCGGTGTATTTACAAAAAATAGCGCTCGCTCTTTAAGGATTACTAAAGCTTTAAGAGCTGGTATTGTTTGGGTGAATACTTACAGGGTTGTTTCTCCAATAGCACCATTTGGCGGATATAAAGACTCTGGTTATGGTAGGGAAAGTGGGATGCAGGCTATTCATGATTATACGCGAATAAAAACTGTATGGATCAATACGTCTGATGAGCCAATGTCTAATCCTTTTCAAATGCGTTAGTTTGATAATTTAATAATTATTTCTTGGCAGAAACTCTAATTCCACCTAATTTCCCGCCATCAAGGTATCTCATGGCAAAAGAATAAAAATACAGCATGTTTTCAACAACAGCTTCATTATGAACTCTTGTATGTCTTTCTATATTGTCTTTGTAAGCAGCATATCTAGATTTTGTAAAATTACTCCAGCTTGCAGTCATGTCATCTACTACAATTTCTGAAAATCCAGCCTTAACTAGGTCATGCCTATATTCTGAATAACTTACTATATAATTTGCAAAAAAATCTTTTGAGAGTTCTTTTTTTTCATTTTCATTGAAGGGTTGGTGAAAAGCAAAATCCTCTGCAAAAAAATAACCTTTTGGTTTGAGTATATTCATGCATGTTTCTAATAATTTGTCTCTTTCTGGGATATGGTAAAGAGCAAGCCAACTTACAACTGCATCGTATTGATCATTTGGTAATTTTAAGTCTAAAAAATCACCGCATAAATGCTCTACATTATTTTCTAACCCACATCGTTTTGTCAGATCTATCCCAACAAGATGATGGTCTTCTTGGAGTTCAAGAGCTGTAACTTTAGCACCAGTTTTTTTTGCTATATATCTTGAAGGCCCTCCAATCCCAGAGCCTATTTCTAATACTTTTGAATTACTACTTATATTCAGTTTTTCTATTGCAAAATCAATAGACTCAGTTCCGTGGTAATGTAGTTGGTCGAATGAAGAAAGCTCATTAATTGATAAATCGCCTTCAATTTCTTTTCCTAATTCTTTTAACTCATTATATACTCTGTCAATAAAGTTATATAACTTCATTGATTTAATGTCTTCTTCATCCATAATTGTGCCTTTTAAAAAAAATATTATTTTTAGAATTAGTTTTAATACTAAATTAAAACTATATATTAAAAATAATATGTTGGAATATATAAGTATAGGATAATTATTGTGAGGTAAACGAATTATGAGTAATTTTGGTGAAGATACGGCATTAGTATTAATAGATATTCAAAATGATTTTTGTCCAGGAGGTGCATTAGCTGTTGATCAAGGTGATGAAATAGTTGAAATTTCAAATAAAATTCAAGAGCAATTCAAAATTAAAATTATAACTCAAGACTGGCACCCTAGCACTCATAAATCATTTGCTTCTAATCATGAAGGTAAAGAACCACTCTCAACAGTAGAAATGTTTTATGGTCAGCAAGTGTTATGGCCCAATCACTGTATTCAAGGTACTGAAGGTTCAAAGTTTCATTCAAAATTAATTACTGATAGTGCTGACCTTATAATTAGAAAAGGCTTTAGGCCGGAGATAGATAGTTACTCAGCATTTTTTGAAAATGATCAAAAAACACCTACAGGTTTAGATGGATATTTGAAATCCAGAGGTGTAAATAAAATCTATTTATGTGGTCTAGCATTAGATTTTTGTGTCTATTTTTCAGCAATTGACGGTGCTGAACTTGGATATAACGTAAATGTTATACAGGACGCATGTAGGGCAATAGATCTAGATGGATCTCTTGAAAAATCACTCAATGATATGAAAAGTAAAGGTGTTAAATTATTATCAACTTCCGACCTTTAAATTTAAACCCCTAAAAAACTATATAATTTTTTATGATCTTTTACGACTTCATTTGCTTCAGCTGTGTAGACAATAGAACCATTTTCAATTACTAAAATTTCATCAGCTATAGATAAAATAGCCTCTACTCTTTGTTCAACTAAAAGTATAGCAACACCTTGTTCTTTTAGTTCTAAAATACTCTTTCTTATAAGAGAGATCATTGAAGGTTGTAACCCTTCAGTGGGTTCATCTAAGAGCAACAGTGAAGGTTCGATACAAAGTGCTCTTGCTAAAGCTAACATTTGCTGTTCACCACCAGATAATGTTCCAGAAATTTGATCAAGTCTTTCCCTAAGTCTTGGAAACATAGTTAAGACATTGTTTTTTGTATTTTCACCTTTCTTTCGGGTGAGAAGGCCTATCTCAAGATTTTCTTCTACGGTTAATTCTGAAAAAAGCCTTCTACCTTGAGGTACGTAACCAATACCTTTTTGGGGTATTAAATGAGCTGAAATTCCTGATATTTTCTCATCATTAAAGATTATCTGGCCTTCAGTTTTATCAACTAACCCCATTAAAGACTTGAGTGTAGTCGTTTTGCCTGCACCATTTCTTCCAAGCAGGCAAAGTACTTTACCCTTTTTTAAATTAAATGAAAGGTTTTTAAGAATTTTTATATTTGAATAATATGATGTTAAATTTTCAACTGTTAGCATCAATCCCCCAAATAAGCTTTTTGCACAATAGGATCATTTTTAATAGTTTCTTTATCACCGTCAGCAATAATTTCACCAAAATGAAGTACTGAAATATTATCTGCGATAGACATTACTACATCCATATTATGCTCTATCAAAAGAATGGTTGTTGATGACGAGATATCCTTTATTAATTTTTTAAAATTTTCAATTTCTGAATCTGATAGTCCTTGTGTTGGTTCATCTAGAATCAGTAATTTAGGTTTTTGAGCCATTCCCATTGCTAACTCAAGAAGTCTTTGGTGCCCATAACTCAAATCGCCACTTCGTTGGTCAATTCGATCTAAAAGGCCAACTTTAGAAAGAACTTCAGAAACTAAATTCTCTTCTCCATTTGAACTATCTTTCCTGATAGCTAGGGCTACATTTTCGTAAACAGTTAAATTAATAAAAATAGAAGTGATTTGAAAAGTATAGCCTATCCCATTTGAAATCCTCTCGAAGACAGGTAAGTCAGAGATGTCTTCTCCACAAAAAACCACTTTCCCCCCAGAAGCATTGATCCTTCCACAAAGTAGAGATACAAAAGTCGTTTTCCCAGCACCATTTGGGCCAATTAAAGCCCTTATTTCATTCTTGTAAATTTTAAAGTTAACATTATTTACAGCTTTAATCCCTTGAAAATTCTTACTAATATTTTCTGTATAAAGAAGAATGTTATCTACGGTATCCATTTAAAATACCTATACCTTAATTCACCCAATAAACCTCTTCTAGCATATAACGTTACTATTAGAAGAGTTATACCCACTATAATCATGTAAGCATCTGTGATATCACTTGCGTAATCAATTAGGTAAAACATAAAAATAGCTCCTACAAGTGGTCCTAAAACGGTTCCAGCCCCACCGATTAACACCCATAGCAATGGAAATATTGAGTACGGTACTGCAGCAAAACTTGCTCCAACGTAACCGAATAAAATACCGTAACATGCTCCTGCAAGGCCTGAAATGGTTCCAGAGACAATAACTGCAAACAGTTTGTATAAATGTACATTATACCCTAGCATAAGTGCCCTATCGCTATTTTCCCTAATAGCTATCAACACTCTTCCAAATGAACTTTTTGCTATCCACAGATTGAAGATTAAACATAATGAAAAAATTATAAGTGCTGCATAGTACCTTATAGTTGGGTCAGATAAATCTAATGAAAGAAAAACTCTGCTTGATTGTTGTATTACAATACCTTCATCCCCTCTTGTAATCCCGCCAAAGTATAAAATACATAAATAGCCAACTTGAGAAAACATGAGTGTAACTATCATAAAGGAAACACCAACAGTTCTTAAAGCTAGATACCCTATTACCAGAGAAAAAAAGGCTGAGAAGCTAATAGCTAGTATTAGTGATTGTCCAACATTATAATCCAAGTGATAAATTGATAATCCTGAAGCATAAAGGCCTGCAGAGAAAAAGAGCGCGTGGCCAAGACTCAAAAGTCCTGTGTAACCAAATAAAACATTATAGCCAATCCCATAAGCAGCTAATACTAATATTCTAGCAAAATTACCTTGATGATAGTCTGAAAAAAAACCAAGAAGTTCAAGAAATAGCAGTATAGCTAATGCTCCAAAATGAAGAATTATATCTTTTCTCATACTTTAGCAGTTCCAAATAATCCATTTGGCCTTATTAATAAAACAAATACAACTAATAAAGTTGCTAATATTTTTGCCAAAGTTGGGGAGAAAAAAACTGAAATTATACCATCACTCATGCCTATAAGAACAGCAGCGGCAACTGTACCTCGCAGACTGCCCAAACCTCCAATAATTACGACAATAAAAGCTAATAGCAAAGGCTCGCCCCCCATTAAGTAATGTGCTTGCTGAATTGGAACTATTAAAACTGCACCAACGGCTGCAATAGCAGCTCCTGCTCCAAAAACAAGGCTGTATACAGTTGAAATTGGTATGCCAAATGCTTGAGCTGTTTCACTATCTAATTGAGTTGCTCTTAAAAGAAGGCCAAATTTAGTTTTAGCCATTACAAGCCATACTGATAATAAAAGGATTATAGAAGATAATATTACAAAAAATTTATATGCGGAAAATCCAAACCAATATAAATCTAATCTAATATTAAATGGTTGCTCGACCGGTCTTGCATCTGGACCAAATGTCATTAGGGCAGCTTGTTGGATAATATATAAAATACCTATTGTAGCTATTATCGTTGCTTCAGGGTCGTATTTTAGATGCTTAAGAATTAACCTATCAGAAAACATTGCAATTATCCCTGCGATTAAAGGTGCTACTAATAGAGCTAGTAAAAACCCTAATGCAGGATTACCTAAAACAAAGCTTGATACCCACCATGCTAATATAGCCCCAAGCATAAAAAATTCGCCGTGTGCTACATTTACTATCCTCATTACTCCAAAGACAAGGCTCAATCCAAGAGCAATGAGGGATAACACTGCTGCATGGACAAGGCCCTCTAAAGAAGCAAAAAGTAAATAAGGACCCAGATCCATACAAGTCTTAGATTATAAAAACTAAAATGATTGTTTTGTATAATCAACTTCATCAGGATAAAATGTATCCTCAATGGATGTTGTGTGAGCTAGAACTAACTTACCGTTAGTCATTTTAGTAATATATTGATGACCAAACGTCTGATGAGTTTTTCCATTAAAAATTTTAGCTCCTTGAGGATGAGCCTGAGATAGTGGCATATTAGACATACTTTCAACTGCTTCGATTAATTTAGCTCTGTCTCCAACTCCTGCATATCCTGATTCTTCCATTCCTTTTTTAATAATATGTAAAGTTTCCCAGCAACCAAACATATGTGCATAAGTTGATACATCTTTAGAGTCTGAAACAGAAGCACCATTTGAATCAACTCCTACAGCATTTCTGTAAAATTTGTCATGTTCAGTTTGATTGGCTTGAGCATATCTTGGATTTCCCTCCCAGAAATAACTACCATCTAAAAATTCCAATCCTGGTGTATTCAAATCAACAGCCTCTAGGCTATCAATAAAACCAAAAAGTTTTGGACTTTTTGAACCATAAAATTCACCAAGCTCTTTAACGAAAGTTAACACAGCTGGTCCAACCATTACGTGGTATATAACCTCTGTTTCCCTTGGTATTTTTGGAAAGTATTTAGAAAAACTAGACTCAGTTGGAGGGATTGGAACTTTTCCAACAATTTCACCACCTTGTGCTTCAAATGCTGCTGAAAAATAATCTCTATGATCATGACCAAAAGCAAAATCAGGATATACCATAGTTACTTTCTTTCCTACATTATCTTTTACAAATGGAGCCATTGCCTGAACCTGACTTTTCACATCGGTAATACCAGGTTGAAGTGTATATCTGTTCAGCATTCCAGATGCTACATGATGACCTTCGGAAACAACAAAGTAAGGAAGTTTTAATTCACCAGCTCTTGGTGCTGAGCCTATTACAACATGTGAAAAAAGAGTTCCAAATGCAACATCACAATTATGTTGATTAGCAAATTTTTCTAGTGCTTCGGCACCCCTTTTTGGATCGGTACCATCATCTTCCGCCACTATTTCTATTGGACGTCCATTAACACCACCTGCATCATTTAAAACTTTTACTGCTGCTTGTGTCGTTCTATCATACCATCTTCCATAAGCTGCTCCAATTCCAGTTCTGTGAACTTGGAAACCAATCTTGATTGGAGATGAACTTGCAGCTTGACTGTATCTTACAAAACCTGGCATAGCCGCAATGCTTCCTGCAGCAGCAACACCCTTAATTAATTTTCTTCTAGTAATATTATTTTTAAACATTTTTTTCATGACTAGCCCCTGATGTATTAAAATAAAAAAATTATTCTAAAAATACTGATATAGAAAGATGTTAATGTCTAGTAAATTAATTAAAATTAGCCCACTGTTGGTGTTGAAAGTATCCAAAGACCAAGAAAAGTATACGCGATCATAAAAATGCTTATAGGAAGCTGGCTGATTAATACTGAGGATTTCGATTTTAAATAATTTTCACAAATTGAGTGCGCAAGTAAAACTGCAATTACATGACCAATAACAATTGCTGAAGCTTGGATAAACCAAATTAATTTAACGGTTTCAATAGTATTAAAAAAACTTGTTGTGACATTAAATTGTCCAATATTAATTAAATCCATCCCTAAATTTAAAGGGTCTGATAATACTTTATAGAAGTATTGAATATCTACTAAAAATGAAGTGAGATAATGGGCTATATGATATGCAAGTGCTATTGGTAGAAGAGCAATAGAATTAATGCCAATTATATCCCTAAAAATTATTTTTTCTTTTATGAAGGCATGACCAAGATAGATTGTTAAATTAAATATAATAAATAACATTATTGCGAAAAATATTAATCCAAGAGAATTCTCTAATATTACAGAGGATCTTCCATAAAATTCTAATGGATTGACATTTATTATTTCAAACCATAGAAAAGTTTCATTTAATCCATCAAATGATAAAGTAGCTAAAATTATTGATAAAAATAAAACTGACAAAGGTGGATAAAATTTGTAATTTTTTAATTGTGATCCAAAAAAACCTATATACAATTTTCCGTCTTTAAACCAAATTAAAGAAAGTTTTGATAGAAGAGTGTAGAATGATGTAAAACACTCACCTTTTGTTAACCACTCAACACCAAAAGTACCCATTAAAAATAAATTTAATATAAAATATATAAGAACAACAAAAGCCAAAATATCAGGGTCATCTGGAGCAATATAAACTAACATAAATATTGAAAACAAAAGAAAGCCAGCTGAGGAAAATACAAAAGAAAAATTATCGTTAATTTTTACTTTAGGCTTGTTAAAAAATAATTTACCTATCCCATACCACGGATTTAAAAGTGCCCATAAATTTCCAACTGTAATTTGTATCACTGGCATTAATAAAAACCAAACTGACCAAATAAAAAGAGTTAGAGGGTTTGCTAAAGGATCTCTAGAACCTGAAAAGCCAAGATATACTAGAGCCATAAGAAATAGAAAAGAAAATAAACTTGTGATTATTTTAATTTTTTCAAAACTTTGGTCTGAAATTATACTGAAAAAATTAAAGTTCTTAATTTGATAGTAATTGAATAAAGAAGAGATAAAAGAAGCAGGTGTTAGGTAGGCTATCAAAATTGTTAAAATTAAAACTGAAATTCCTGCAGGTATATAAAATTCGGTAGGTAGAAGTAAGATTAAAGCTCTTTCTGATACATGCGCAAAACATTTTGCAGGTAAAATAATAGAACTTATTAAAAATACTAAAAATCTAAATCTCATTCATTTTTCCAGATAATTCCATCTACAGCTATATTTTTTTCTGGATAGACAAAAAGTGGATTAATTTCTATTTGTTGAACATTATTAGATTTATGTAATGCAAAGTCTGTTAGTTTTTTTAAATTTCCCAATAATAATTTTCTATTGATTTCTTTTTTTCCTCGATATCCTTGAAAAAGCTTATTAATCTTCAGTTTTGAAAGAGATTTATCTAATTCATCAACTGAAGTAGGGAGTAAAATTGTAACAGAGTCCTCAATAAGATTTGCAAGTATACCACCACTTGCTAATGTCATTACATATCCAAATTGTAAATCATAAAAAATCCCGACTAAAAGTTCACCTAAAGGCTCAGGTTGCATTTCTTCAACAAGAAAGTTGTTTGAAAAACTTTCTTTGTTTTTCTCAACTTGTTTTTTGATTTTTCTATAAGAAGCTAATAATTCTTGGTAATTTTTGATATTTAAATCAATTGCCCCTATGTCAGTTTTGTGTTGAACTTTATTACTAAGCATTTTTAAACAAACAGGAAATTTTAAAGAAAATTCTTCAGTTTGTTTATAATTCTTAGAATAATGTCTTTCATTAAAAAAATTAGGAATAAACAAACCAATTTTATTTAAAATTGACTTTGACTCCATCTCATTAAGCATAGAAGACTTTGTTCCCAAACTTTTAATAGATTTTTTCACTTTTACCTTACCTAATGAGAAATCCTGATAGCGTTGATAAAATTTATTGCTCCTATTGATTGCATTTAAAGCTTCTTCCAATCCTTGTATTGGAGTTACACCTTGTGAGACAAAAAAGTTGCTTATATCAGGATCATTATTTTCAGGTACTGTACTACAAATTATAGTGGGTAAATTTTTGAGTTTTGCTTCTTTGATGAATGCCTTCGCATCATATAAATAAAATTTATTGAGCTCATTAATATTTGGTGGCAAATAATCTTGAACTAAGATTGCAGCATCATAATCATCATGAAAAAAAGTATTAAAAACAGGACCAGTTTTTTCAGGCTGACCCCAAATGGGTGTAGTATAGTCTAAAGGATTTGAAACAGTTGCGGTTAATGGAAGTAATTTTTCCAAATCTTTGCTTACTTTATTTGAAGGTTGATTAAATTTTAAATCTATTTTTTCCGCATAATCGGCCAGCATAGTTGCGCCACCTCCAGAACAAGTGAATGCAGCAACTTTGTTGCCTGCAACAGAGCCGGATATGCATAAAAATTTGAGTGTTTCCAAAAATTCATGAGGGTTGGAAACTCTCACTATACCAAGATGTTCAAAAAGGGAATTATATATCTCGTCACCACCAGACAGTGAACCAGTATGACTGCTTACGAGATTATTACCAATTTCAGAGGAGCCTGTCTTAATAGCAACGATAGGGACATTTCTTTCTAAAGCTTTAAGACAACCTTTTTGAAACTTTTCAATATCCTGCAGACCTTCAATGTGTAGTCCTATTGCTTTTACTTCTTCTTTTTGTGAGAAAAAATCAACATAATCTTCAATCGACAATACTGATTGGTTGCCTGCTGATACCATATATGCAAATGGCATTGATCTTCTACTTGTGGATAAATCATTTGAGAGCATTCCACTCTGAGTTATAATTGCAGCTCCAAAACCTGGAAACTCTCCTCCATGGTCAAAAGGCCAAAGGGCAATTTTGTTTACATAATTTATCATACCATAACAATTGGGACCAATTAATGCGAAATCACCTACATTTTCAACGAGACTTTTTTCTAATTCGACGCCTTCTTGACCTACTTCTCTAAATCCGGCTGTATAACAAACACCTCCACCAGAATTCATACTATTTAATTCTTTTACTACTTCAATTGCGGCTAATCTCGGAACGGCAATAAAAGACGCATCAGGCCCTTTTGGTAAATCTAAAACTGACGGAAAACACTTTATCCCATTAATACTTTCTCGTTTGGGGTTGACTGGCCAAATTTCGCCTTTGAAACCCATCTTTTTGCATTGAGAAATTACAATTTCGGCATCGTTGCCACCGAAAACAGCTATATTTTTTGGGTTAAAAAGCCTATTTAAGTTTTTCAGTTTGTTGCTATTCATGCACCAAGAGGTCTTAATATAGACCTTGTAATTATATGCCTTTGTATTTCAGAAGTTCCGTCCCAAATTCTTTCTAAACGAGAATCTCTCCATAACCTTTGTATCGGTAATTCTTCCATTAAACCCATACCTCCATATAGTTGAAGGGTATTGTCGGCGGCTCTATTTAACATTTCTGAACAATACACCTTTACCATAGCAGCATCAGCGTCAGACATCTTACCTTCATTAGCTCTTCTCACTGCATCATTAACCATAAGATCTGCAGCTCTTAATTCAATAGCAATATCAGCTAATTTAAAACCTGTTGCTTGGAATTTTCCTATTGGCTGTCCAAACTGTTTTCTTGTTGAAGCCCAGTCTTTAGCAAGTTCAAATAAACGTTCAGCTTTTCCACAGCAGGATGCTCCAACCCAAATTCTACCCATGCCTAACCACTTTCCAGATAACTCTAAACCTTTTCCTTCTTCACCTAAAATTTGATTAGGACCAAGTCTTACATCTGAAAAATTTAATCTGAAGGCATGATAACCTCTGTAACTTACACATTTTGTTCCAATGCCTATTTCAAATCCGTTTTCACCAACATCTACTAAAAATGCAGTTATTCTTTTTC
Source organism: uncultured Rhodobacterales bacterium (assembly GCA_964571065.1). Classification (GTDB taxonomy): domain Bacteria; phylum Pseudomonadota; class Alphaproteobacteria; order Puniceispirillales. The sequence goes on from CAZNBI010000002.1 coordinate 49,239, forward strand.
TATTACCTCTAGGTGTTTCATCTTCACCGGTTGAAGCGAATACAATAGCAAAATCAGGCATAACAGGCCCTGAAATAAAATGCTTAGACCCATTCAAAATCCAATCATTGCCATCTTTTTTTGCATTAGTCTTCATAGACATAATATCAGAACCTGCATCAGGTTCTGTTAAAGCAAAAAGCTCTCTTTTTTCACCTGTAACACAGGGATCTAGGTATCTTTTTTTCTGTTCTTCATTGCAAGCTAAAAGAATTTCAGTTGGTCTAGCAGCCCAAGCATGTAATGCATGACTTGTTTTTCCATATTCTCTTTCGATAAGAAGCATACTTTCATAGTCTAAACCACCTCCGCCTACCTCAATTGGCAGGTTAGCTGCAAATAAACCAAGGTCTTTAGATTTTTTTTCTATTTGTCTTCCAAGTTCTAGAGGCACTTCTCCATTTTTATCAACGGTTTCTTCGTGAGGATATAATTCTTCTTCTACAAATCTTTTTACAGTGTTTTCAAGTAATTCTTTTTCGTGACTTTTATTCATTAACATCTTTAATCCAAAAATAAATTTAATTTAAAAATTCTGGCATTACTTCTTTAATAAAAAGATCGATCGACTTTTGTTGATCTTCATGGCCAAGACCAAAAGTTGCATAATAAATAAACTCATCAACGCCAAGTTTCTCATAAAGTTTTAATTTTTTAATAATTTCATCTGGTGTTCCAAACATTAAATTTTCACTGAGCATTTCAGGATTATACTGTTCTCTATTCTCAAGTTCATTTAATGGGATAACTTTTGTAAAACCATTCTCTACATCACCAAGATTTTTAAAAAGATTTTCAAACTGCCCAAGAACTCTTGTTAGAGCTTTTACTGGAACTTCCCAATCCTTTTTATTTTCATATACAGCAGTATGCCTCATCATAGCAAAAATTGGTTTTGGCTTATTTGGAAATTTACCCATAGCCTCATCCAGTCTTGACTTGTAAAGTTCAGCTTCTGACATGGGTCTCGTTAGCGGCCATGACATTATGTGGCATTCATTCTCGACTGCAAAATCATATGTTATAGGTGCTCTCGCAGCCACCCATATTGGTGGGTGAGGAGATTGAATTGGTTTCGGTACCGATGTTGACTTTGGAAAAGACCAAAATTGGCCTTCATGCTCATAATCTCCTTGCCATAATGCTTTTACAGCAGGTAGAGATTCCTGCATATACCTCCAACCATCAGTTTGTTTTAACCCAGGAAACATTCTATCGAATTCTCTTTGGTAGGCTCCTGATCCAATGCCAAATTCTAGTCTTCCGTTTGATATTAAATCAGTCATTGCGGCTTCACCTGCTAGCCTGATAGGGTGCCAGTAAGGTGCAGCAGCAACGGCTGTACCTAACCTTATTTTTTCAGTATGAGTTGCCCACCAAGTAAGAAGTTGGAATGGGTCTGGAGCAATTGTCATTTCCAATGCATGATGTTCAGCAGACCATACAATATTAAAACCGCCTTTATCAGCTTTTTTTACCATTTCTAATGTGTGAGATGCTACTTCGTTCATATCTTCATTCGAAGATTGTCTTTCAAGATTAATTGCAAGCTGAAACTTCATAAATAATTCCTTAATACTTAATTATGTCTAGTTAAAACTATATCAATAAAAAATAAACATTTTTTTGTAATTTTTAATGTAATATCTATATATTAAAAAAAAAGTTTTTTTATTATTGAAATATTTTATGACATCCTATCCAATAACAGATCATGAGTATGATGTTTTAGTCATCGGTGCCGGAGGTGCTG
>CAZNBI010000003.1:0-4606 GCA_964571065.1 uncultured Rhodobacterales bacterium
ATCTTGGATGCAAACTATTTGGTATTGAAAAGCCAGTTATTGCAGTAGCTGCTCTTAATCCACATGCGGGTGAAAATGGACTATTCGGCAATGAAGAAAAAAATATAATTGAGCCTGCAATAAAATTAGCTCAAGACATGGGAATTAATGCAATAGGTCCCTTTCCAGGTGATACTGTATTTATGAATGCCAAAAATGGAAAATATGATATTGTAGTATCTCAGTATCATGACCAAGGGTTGATACCAATAAAATATGAAGGTATTGACGAAGGGGTTAATGTAACTATTGGAATAGATTTTTTGAGAACAAGCCCTGATCATGGAACTGCATTTGACATCGCAGGGAAAAACATTGCTTCTGCAAAAAGTTTTATCAACTCTATTCATACTATTAAAGCCATGCAAAAAGTGGGCAAAAGCCCACTAAAATAAGTAAAAATATTTGTGGTTACATGCCCACTTATAATATGTGATAAATGATTCTTATAGGAGATTTTTATGTCTAAGGATCAATTGCTCACAGCTGTTATTGAATTTTGCAAAGAATATAAAATGGCTGAGTCAACATTTGGGAGAAAAGCTGTTAACGATGGTAAATTTGTCTCAAGATTAAGAACTGGTGCAAGAGTTACTCCTGAAACTTTTGAAAAAGTGAAAAAATTTATAAATATTTCTGGCAACTATAAATCTATAGAAATTGATAACCAAAATCTTCATGTTTTGCCAAAAGAAGATAACGTTGATGATAAAAATATTTTTGATGAAAAGAGCAAGTCCAAAAAGAAAAACTTCAGATTTTTTGATAACAGGCAAAAATATTTACTTTTTGTTTCTACATGTAGCGAAAAAGAAGTTATTTCAAAAAGAATAGGTATGGAACTTGGTCACATCAAACCAAAACCTCCAGCAATAAGAATATTTGATGCTGGGATGGGTGACGGAACTGTATTGGCTGGCGTGATGAGAGAAATGCACCATAGATATCCCACAATGCCTTTTTATATTTCGGGAAAAGAGATTAGTCTTGAAGATGTAAGAATATGTCTTTCAAAAATGTCTGATAGATTATTTGAGCATCCAGCATCTGTCCTTGTGTTTACAAATCTGTTTTACTCTGAAGCTCCTTGGCTAAAGCCTAAATCTATGGCTTCATCTAATTCCATGGTATGGAAAGAAGTTGCACTTCAGGGAGGTTCTTCTCATGAGTTTGCAGAGCAACTCAATGAATTGAGAGGATTTCTTGATGAAAATTGGCAAGCAGGACATAGTCCTAAAACAGGAAATCCAATTTATGAAAGACCAACAGTCTTAATTATTTATCGTGAAGACCATAAATTTTTATTAAGCGATGTTATTCCCAAGCAAGATGTTAAAAAAGCTGATTACGATTTAGTTTTAGCATCTCAGCCCTACAGGTTAAGAGTTTCATCGGAAGTAAAGTCAAGAAACGTACTATTGCCTCTAGTTAGATCGTTGGGAAGAGGTGGAAGACTTATTGGAATTCATTCAAGTGGAGATGACCCAGGTCACCAAATTTTGAAAGAGATATGGCCAAATGATAATCCTTTTGTTAGCGATAGACACTCTCTTTTAAAGGCTGTTAAGAATGAACTTGGATCAGATGCAAGACATTATAATATAAAAGCAAACTCAGATAATAGATCAATTTTTAAATATACCATGCACTCTTTACCTAGTGAGCTAGAGGCTAGTATTGGAACTTCAACACTATTTGCAGCATGGAACGCAGCAACTTATGTTGGTCAAATTGACGAACAAAGATTGGAAACAGCTATGAGGTCTGTGGATTATTTATCAATTACCCAACAGGCTCTCAAAAAGTATGGTGGACTTTGGTTTAACGATGAATCATATACTATTTCAAGGAAAAATGATTAATCATCTTCCTGCTGAGTGATACTCTTTATTTGGTATCATCTTTGTTCCTGAAGCAATTCGATTAGACATATTAAAAAAACCTACAACGGAAATTATATCCCAAATATCCTCATCCGAAAAACCGGCTTTCATTAACACACTTCTATCATCATCTTCAATTTTATGGCTGTAAAGAGTAAGTTTTTCTGAAAATTGAAGCATTAGTTTATCTTTTTCGGTTATATTAGCAATATTATAATTCATTATTAACTCTTCACTCAATTCTGGATTAGAAGATAATTCTCTTACTGAAGCACCATGTGCAACTTGGCAGTAGAAACATTTGTTAAGTGAAGATACAACAACAGCAATCATTTCTCTTTGAAGTTTTGAAAGACCGCTATCTGATAGCATTATTTCGTTATACATATTAGTGAAAGTATCTAATTTATTTGTATTATGTGAATATGCTAAAAGAACATTTGGAATTAAACCAAGTTTTTCAAAACAAATATCAAAATACTTTTTAATTCTGTCAGGTAAAGGATTAACTTGTTTAAGATTCAATGAGATTGGTAATTTACTGTCATTATTCATTATTATTCCTTACATTTATGATTAAACATTGTAATAGTTATTTAAGAAAAGAATTTTATTATTAATAATTAAACATTGGTTATATATGAAAATAATTTGGCACGGTCACTCTTCATTCACAATTTCATTTTCAGATATTAAAATTATAATTGATCCATTTTTGTCTGGAAATCCAAATTTTGGCAATCAAAATATGGATGAAATCGCTTCAGAATTAACTCATATTGCACTAACACATGGCCATAATGACCACGTTGGAGATACAGTTGATTTAGCAAAAAAAACAGGAGCAGAAGTTATAGCTAATGCTGATCTTTGCTCGTACTTAAAAACAAAAGGTTTAAATAATTTTAATCAGGGCAACACAGGTGGTACGATAGTTTATGATAAATTCTCTGTAACTTTTGTTCAAGCACATCACTCTTCATCTACAGTTGATGAAAATGGCATTTCTCATTCTTTAGGTTTTTCAAATGGTTTAGTGTTTCATATTAAAAATGAAAAAACAGTTTACCATATGGGAGACACTGATATTTTTGGTGATATGCAACTGATTGAAGAACTTCATAAACCAGATATTGGGTTGGTTCCAATTGGTGATAGATTTACTATGGGCGGCGCTGTTGCAGCATTATCTTGTAAAAGGTATTTTAATTTTTCAACAATAATACCTTGTCATTTTGGTACTTTTCCAATTATTGACAGCAATCCAGAAAAATTTCTTAAATCAATGGATGAAGATGTTTCAAAGGTAAGAGTTTTATCTGTAGGCGAAGAGATTGAATTTTAAGTATCAAGTTTTCGATAATCTGTAATTTTTAAACCATAACTATCTAATGCAACAGGTTTTTTTGGTGAATTCGTTAAAAGTAAAATATTTCTTAGTCCCAGATCGACAAGAATTTGAGCGCCAGCACCGTAATTTTTAAATTTCCAGCTATCTTTTGACGTATTATTATTAATAGTTGCTAATTGATCTCTGATGCTTGTAGGCGACAGATCTCTAAGCAAAACAACTGCACCTTTCCCAATTTTTGAAATTGTTTTCATAGCTGATGCAAGTTGAATATCGTTTTTATCTTGATTGGTAGCACCTAGAAGATCACCTAAAAAATTAACGGCATGCATTCTAACTGGAATTGAATCTGACGAAGTAATGTCTCCTAAAACCAGAGCTAAATGTTCTACCCCTGATATAGTATCTACATAAACAATAGCTCGCCAATTGCCACCAAATTGGCTTGGAAAGTTTGATTCTATACTCCTCCTTACAGTGCTCTCATTTTTCAACCTGTATTTGATTAAATCTGCAATTGTAGCAACTTTTAAGCCATGAAGTTGAGAAAAGCTTATTAAATCGGGCATTCTAGCCATTGTGCCATCATCTTTAAGAATTTCACAAATAACACCTGATGGGTTTGCGTCTGCTGCTCTTGCAATGTCAACAATGGCTTCAGTATGACCAGCTCTAATAAGAGTTCCTCCATCCCTAGCAACCAATGGGAAAACATGGCCAGGAGTACTTAAATCGTGAGGTAAAGTTTTATCACTAATTGCCACTTCAATAGTTTTCGCTCTATCAGCAGCGGAAATTCCTGTTGTAACGCCTTCACTTGCTTCAATTGAGACGGTAAACGCCGTACCAAGTCTTGAAATATTTCGCTGTTGCATCATTTCTAATCCGAGAGTTTCAACTCTTTGTCTTTCTAATGCTAGACAAATTAGACCTCTGCCATTTTTAGCCATAAAATTTATTGCTTCAGCATTCGCAAATTCAGCTAAAATACATAAGTCACCTTCATTTTCACGATCTTCATCGTCAACAAGAATGAACATTTTGCCTTTTTTAGCATCATCTAGTACGTCTTCAATTGAAGAAAGATAATCCACATCATATTTTTTTATTTCATTCATTTATGCTTTAGACCATTCATGATACTGAGTTAAATATAAACTTAAATAAAGTTTATTTTCATTAATTCAATTTTTAAAAATTATCAAACTTAATTTATTTCTTTAAATGCCTGTCTTAGATCTGCAATTAAATCCTCTGGCTCTTCAAGACCAATAGCTAATCTTATCAGTTTTCTATTTTGAAAAGTTTTGAAATGTCTAATTTTATCTAAATC
>CAZNBI010000003.1:4706-40724 GCA_964571065.1 uncultured Rhodobacterales bacterium
CCCATTAATTCAGATTGTTTTTTTATTTGTTTAAACTTTTTACCTCTTGCGATGACACCGCCCATCATTACATCACTATGTCCAGTAACATACTTTGTGTATGATTCAATGACAGCATCCACGCCTAAATCCAGAGGATTTTGCCCTAAAATTGTTGCCCATGTATTGTCTGTAATCGTTGTAACATTAAATGATTTTGCAACTTTAGTTAATGAGGGTAGATCTTGAAGTTCAAAGGTATGTGAACCAGGGCTTTCAAAATATATTAGGGATGTACTATTTTTTATAAGTTTTTTAAAGTTTTGGGATTTAATTCTTGGTTCATAAAATTCTACTTCTACTCCAATTGATGGTAAAAATTTTGTAATAAAATTTCTAGTGCTTCCGTATGCACTGTCGGATACTAGAATATGATTTCCACTTTTTACAAAAGAGAGTATTCCAACTACTGCTGCTGCTAAGCCAGAAGGAGCTATAATGGATCCGTCTGCATTATAAAGCTCAGCCATGGTGTCACAAAATGCTTGAGATGTAGGAGTGCCCGTCCTCCCATATTGAAATTTTACTTTTTTATTTCGACGTGATTTTGAATCTGGATATAAAATAGTTGAAGCATGATAAACTGGTGGATTTGGTATACCAAAATTAGTTTTTGGTTTCAGACCTGTATGTGTAATTTTAGTGGAAGATATAGTGTTTTTTTTACTCATTTAATCTCATATATTAATATTTGTTTTGATAAAGCCTAAAACTAATAATTTATTTTAAATCAATAATATGTATGTTACTATTACATAATAAAAAATTTTAACTTCCAGTTATATCTTGAAAGATATATAAGGTGGTTATATTTAAATTATAAATAACAAAATGAGGAAAAAATAATGTTTAAAAAATTTTTTACAATTTTTGGACTTGTTGGAAGTTTGTTTGCAAGTAATGCGTTTGCAGATGGTCACGCTACTTTAGAGCAAGTTCAAGCCAAAGGTCATTTACAATGCGGAGTAAGTCAGGGACTTTTTGGATTTTCAAACCCAGATGATGCAGGAAATTGGACTGGTTTAGATGTTGATTTCTGTAGAGCAATGGCTGCTGCTATTTTTAATGATCCACAAGCAGTAAAATTCACACCACTTTCTTCTAAGCAGCGTTTTACAGCTTTATCATCAGGTGAAATTGATGTTCTTGCAAGAAATACCACTTGGACAATGACTAGAGATGCATCTCTTGGATTAAATTTCTCAGTTGTAAACTACTATGATGGGCAAGGAATGATGGTACCTAAATCACTTGGAGTTACAAGTGGAACTGAATTAGATGGTGCAAATGTATGTACACAGACTGGAACTACAACTGAGTTAAATATTACTGACTATTTCAGAATGAATAACATGTCCATAAATATTGTTGCTTACGAAGATGCAGCAGACGTTATCGCGGCATACGGTGAGGGAAGATGTGATGTTTATACAACTGATAAATCAGGTGTTGCAGCACAAAGATTAAGATTATCAAACCCTGATGATCATATGTTACTTCCAGAAGTGATTTCTAAAGAACCACTAGGTCCTGTTGTAAGACAAGGTGACGATCAGTGGTTAAATATTGTAAAGTGGACACATTTTGCAATGCTTAATGCTGAAGAAATGGGTGTAACTCAAGCAAATATTGATAGCCACATGAATTCAACAGATCCTGCTATGCTTAGATTATTAGGTAAAGAGGGTACTTTTGGTGAGTATATCGGCTTATCTAATGATTGGGCAGTAAGAATAATCAAAGCTGTTGGAAACTACTCTGAGAGTTATGAGAGAAATGTAGGCCCAAATACTCCATTACAACTTGACAGAGGTGTAAACGCACTTTGGACTAATGGTGGTTTACAATATGGTCCACCAATTAGATAATACAAAATAATAAAATTTTAAAAAGCCCACTTTCGAGTGGGCTTTTTTTTTATTTTTTGTTAATAATTTATTAACATGGAATTTAAAAATAAAAATGTTGTAATTACTGGTGCTTCAAGAGGTATAGGTCTTGGCATCGCAAAAAAATTAGCTTCAGAAGGAGCAAATATTGCTGTTCTTGCAAAAACAGATACACCCCACCCAAAATTACCAGGTACAATTCATTCTGCCGTTGAAGAAATTAAGGAATTTGGGACCGAGGCATTAGCAATTAAGACTGATATTAGATTTGAAGATCAAATCGAAAATGCTATTCAAAATGTGGCAGATAAATTTGGTTCAATTGACATTTTGATAAATAATGCGAGTGCTATTGGTTTGTTTAATAGTGAAACTCTTCCAACAAAACAATTTGATCTTATGAATGATATCAATTTAAGAGGTACATACCTTTGTTCAAAAATTTGTTTACAATATCTCAAAAAGTCTAATAATCCGCATATTTTAAATATGAGCCCACCTATAAGTCTTAAACCTAAATGGTTTGAAAATTTTACAGCATATACAATCGCTAAGTTTGGAATGAGTATGTGTGTTATAGGAATGTCAGCGGAATATAAGAAATACAATATTGCTGTAAATGCACTATGGCCAAAAACTGCTATTGATACAGCAGCTATTAGGATGCTTGGAGGTGTAGTTAGGCCAGAACAATGCCGCAAAGTAGATATTTTGGCTGATGCATCATTTTTTATTTTAAGAAGAGATAGTAATAACTTTACTGGAAAATTTTATCTTGATGAAGAAGTGCTTGCTGAAGAGGGAATTACAGATTTAGAAAAGTATAGTGTAAAAAAAGGTGAAAAATTATTTACAGACTTATATTTAGATTAATCATAATTAAAGGGAGAGAAAATTGGAAAAGGTTTGGTTAAAAAGCTATCCGAAGGGAGTTCCTTCAGAAATCAATTTAGATGAATTTCAATCATTAGTCGATTTGTTTAATCAAACATGTGATCGATTTAATGATCAGCCCGCTTTTACTAATTTTGGAGTGGAAGTTAGTTTTAGAGAGTTAAAATCACATTCTGAAAATCTTTCTTCTTTTTTATTGAATGAGTTCAATCTAAAAAAAGGGGATAGGGTTTCAATCATGATGCCCAATATTTTACAATATCCAATTTCAACTTTTGGAATTTTAAAATCAGGACTTGTTATAGATAATATAAATCCTTTATTTACGCATCGTGAATTGAAGGCACAGTTAAATGATTCAGGATCTGAGACAATTATTATAGCTGAAAATTTCGCATCAAATTTACAATCAATACTAAAAGAAACATCAATTAAAAATGTTTTAATTACCTCTGTTGGTGAATTTTTAGGATTAAAAGGAATTTTGATTAATTTTGTTTTAAGGAAAATTAGGAAAATGGTTCCAAAATACTCTTTGCCCAACGCTGTAAATTTTAAAGATGCAATTAACATTGGAGCAAAACATAAATTTAAAGAGCAAAAAATTGATAAAGAAGATATTGCATTTCTTCAGTATACGGGAGGAACAACAGGTGGAGTTAAAGCTGCAATCTTGTCCCATAGAAATGTTTTAGCTAATGCTATTCAGGTAAGGGAATGGTTAGGTGAAAATTTAAAATTTGGTGAAGATCTAGCTATTTGTGCACTACCACTTTACCATATATTTGCATTGACTTGTAATTCAGTAGTCTATTTTTACTTTGGCGCAAATAATATTCTAATAACAAATCCAAGGGACATTCCAGGTTTTATTAAAATTTTGAAAAAATACAAGTTTACGTTCATTAGTGGTGTAAACACTTTATTTAATAAGCTATTGGAGGATAAAAATTTTCAGGATTGTGACTTTTCAAAACTCAATATTACAATTGCAGGTGGAATGCCTGTACAAAAATCTGTTGGTGATCGTTGGCAAAAAACCACTGGTTGCTTAATGGTAGTTGGTTATGGTCTCTCTGAAACTGCACCAGCGGCGTCTATAGATCCAATTGATGGGGAAACTTTTAGTGACACTATAGGGCTGCCTTTACCATCAACTGAAATGTCTATTCAAGATGATAAAGGAAAAATTCTATCAGCTGAGAAAGAGGGTGAAATATGTATTAGAGGTCCTCAAGTCATGAGAGGTTACTGGAACAATGAAAAAGACACCAAAAATGTTTTAACAAAAGATGGTTGGTTTAAAACTGGTGATATAGGAAAAATGAGAAAGGATGGATACTTTCAAATTGTTGATAGAAAAAAAGATATGATAATTGTTTCTGGATTTAATGTGTATCCAAGTGATATTGAGGAAGTTGCAATGCAGCATCAAAAAATCTTAGAGGCTGGCTGTATCGGAGTTTCTGGAAAAAATGGGCAGGAGCTAGTAAAATTGTTTGTATCTGTAGTAGAGGGTGAAACTATTACTGAAGATGAAATTTTAGAACATTGTAGAAATAATCTTACAGCTTATAAGGTTCCAAAATTACTTGAAATTGTTGATGAAATACCTAAATCGAATGTAGGCAAAATATTAAGAAGAGAATTAAGGGAGAAAAAATAAAATGCATAATGCTGTTATTGCTGGTTATTCTAGATCGCCTTTTACAATTTCATATAAAGGTGAGCTTAAGTCATTAAGACCAGAGGATATATTAGCTCAAGTTATTAATAAATTAATTTCTCCTTCAAATTTAAATAAAGATGATATTGAAGATGTGATTGTAGGTTGTGCATTTCCAGAGGGTGAGCAGGGTTTCAATATTGGTAAAGTTGTCACTTTCATGTGTGATCTACCAAGAAGTGTTGCTGGCATGACTGTAAACAGGTGGTGTGGTTCATCAATGCAAGCCATCCACAACGCAGCTGGTTCGATTTCCATGGGATCTGGAAAGGTATTTATTTGTGCTGGTGTTGAAAGTATGACAAGAGTTCCTATGCTAGGATTTAATCCAATGCCACATCCTCAGTTATTAGAAGACAACCCTAATGTATATCTGTCAATGGGAATTACTGCAGAAAATGTAGCAAAAAAATATAATATTGATAGAAAAGAACAGCAAGAGTTTGCAATTTCAAGCCACGAGAAAGCATCAAATGCACAGAGTAAGGGAAATTTAAAAGATGAAATCACATCTATAAAAAATGATACAATTGATGTTATTAAAGATGGTGGCATCAGACCTGGAACTTCTCAAGAAATTCTTGACGGATTAAAATTAGCATTTGATCAAAATGGTACAGTTACAGCTGGAACTTCATCTCCATTAACAGATGGTGCAGCCGCAACTTTGATTTGTGAAGAAAATTACGCAAAAGAAAATGGTTTAGATATTTTAGCCAGAATTAAGTCTTGTGCTGTTAATGGATGCGATCCCGAGGTTATGGGATTAGGACCAATTGGAGCATCACGAAAAGCTATGGATAGAGCTGGAATAAACTCAGCTGATTTGGGAGTTGTTGAATTAAATGAAGCTTTTGCTTCGCAAAGTTTAGCTTGTGTTAAAGATTTAGAATTAGATAAAAAAATTGTCAATTTAGATGGTGGTGCAATTGCATTAGGTCATCCCCTTGGAGCTACAGGTGCGAGAATTACTGGTAAAGCTGCACAGCTACTCCAACGTGAAGGCAAAAAATATGCTCTCGCTACACAATGTATAGGTTTAGGGCAAGGTATAGCCACAGTTCTTGAAGCAATTTAATATGATAAAAAATGTAACAGTAATTGGTGCTGGATTAATGGGTGCAGGTATTGCAGCCCATTTAACAAATGCAGGAACTAGTGTAACTCTTCTAGATATACCTGATGATTCATCTAGGAATAAGAACAATCTTGCTGATCAGGCTGTAAGTAAATTAATAAAAATAAAACCAGCAGCTTTAACTTTATCAAAAAATGCCAAGTTAATTAAAACTGGAAACATTGATGATCATCTTCATTTAATTAATAAGTCTGACTGGGTAATAGAAGTAATCATAGAAGATTTAAAAATTAAAAAAAATCTTTATGAAAAAATTGAAAAAATCATGAAGGACAATTTAATAATTTCCTCTAACACATCAACAATACCTCTAAGCAAACTTACTGAAGGCAGAGATAAAAAATTCAAGTCAAATTTTTTTATAACTCATTTTTTTAATCCTCCCAGGTATTTAAGATTACTAGAAATTGTTGGATCCAATAATAGTAATCCTAAATTTAAAAAAGATTTAACTGAATTTTGTGATCATAAGTTGGGAAAGTCAGTTATTGATTGTAAAGACACTCCGGGTTTCATCGGAAATAGAATAGGTGTTTTTTGGATGATGGTTGCTGCTGAAAAAGCAATAAAAATGGGGTTAACTGTTGAAGAGGCTGATGTTGTAATATCTTCAGTATTTGGTGCGCCTAAAACAGGGATCTTCGGACTTCTTGATTTGGTAGGTTTAGACTTAATGCCTCACGTAATGTCATCAATGACTGAAAATCTTGACAAAAACGATGAATATCATCTTTATTCAAAGCCACCTGAAATTTTCGACTATATGCTTGAAAATAAACTTATTGGTAGAAAAGGAATTGGTGGTTTTTACAAATTAGAAAATGTAAATGGAAAAAAAGTTAAAAAATCAATAAATTTGATAACAAGAGAATTTTCAGAAAGTAAAAAACCTTCAATCCAGAGTACTAAGCTGGCGAAAAAAAATCTTAATAATTTTTTAGAAATTAAAGATAAATACTCAAAATATGCTTTATCAGTTTTTTTAGAATTTATCTTATACACATTAAATCATGCTGAAGAAATTGCAAATGATTTACTTTCAATTGATAATGCTATGAAGAACGGCTTCGGTCTAGCATCTGGTCCTTTTGAATTAATGGATAAACTTGGCAAGACATTAATCAAAGAAAAATTTTTAGAATCAAATTTAGAATTGCCTAAAATTTTAAACAATCTCCCAGAAGAAAAGTTTTACAAAGTTGAAGATAAAAAATTGAAATACTTTGATTTTATTTCGAATAAGTTTGTTAATTTAGATAGACCAAATGGAATTATTCTACTCTCAGATATTAAAAAAATTAGAGAGCCAATCCAAAAAATTAGTACTGCAAGTTTATGGGATTTAGGTGATGGCGTCACTGTTTTTGAAATTCATAGCAGGGGAAACTCTATTGATATGAATACTATGCAATTTTTAGATAAATCAATCGATGTAGTTAGTAATTCATACAAAGCTATGGTGATTTATAATGAGGGCTCGATGTTTTCCGCAGGTGCAAATGTTGGAGAGGCACTTTTTCTAGGCAACATTGGTTTAGAAACTGAATTAGTGGATAAAATTGTAGAATATGGACAAAAAGTTTACCAAAAATTAAAATACTCGAATTTTCCTGTTATTTCTGCTCCTTCAGGCATGGCATTAGGAGGAGGTTGTGAATTACTGCTGCATTCTAATTTTGTCCAAGCTCATGTTGAAAGTTATATAGGCTTGACTGAAGCTGCTTTAGGTATTTGCCCTGCATGGGGTGGTTGTAAAGAATTATTATCAAGGTTTGAACACAATGAAAATATCCCAAATGGACCTATGCCAGCAATTATGAAGGCATTTCAAACAATTGGATTAGCTAAAACTTCAACATCTGCTCCTGAAGCTCGTGAAATTGGTTTTTTAAGGTCCGAAGATGGAATAACAATGAATAGGGATAGGCTTTTGCACGATGCTAAATTAGCAGCAATTAATTTAATAGCAAATTACGTAAAACCAGAAAAACTATCCTACAGGCTACCTGGTAGAACCGCATTTGCAGCATTAGAACTTGGTTTAAAAGGAATGATTGATAATGGTCAAATATCGGAACATGATAAATTTATTGGTCAGCAAATAGCTACAATTTTGTCTGGTGGGGAAACTGATATGCTAAATGAAGTTGATGAAGAACATATTCTAAAATTAGAATCTAATTCTATACAAACTCTCTTTAAACAGCCAAAGTCCCAAGAGAGAATAGAAAAGTTATTGGAAACAGGAAAGATAATCAGGAATTAAATTAGGAGAACGTTATGCAATCTTATAGTGCCCCATTGAATGACATGAAATTTATTATAGAAGATTTTTTAAATTCTGGAGCAGCAGACACACTATTCAAACAAAATGATATTGATATAGAAGACTTTAATTTTATTCTTGATGAGTCTTCAAAATTTTGTGAAGAGATACTATTGCCACTGAATCAATCAGGTGACAAAGAGGGTTGCACTTATGAAAATGGGAAAGTGAAAACTCCTAAGGGATTTAAAGATGCTTATAAACAATTTGTTGAGAGTGGATGGCAAGGTGCTGCTTTAGACCAAAAGTATGGGGGTCAAGGATTACCATATATATTTAATGTTTTTTTTGATGAAATGATTACTTCTTCAAATATGGGCTTTGGAAATTATCCAGGTTTAACGGGTAATGCATTTGAAGCAATTAAAAAAAGTGCATCTGAAGATTTAAAAGATTTATACCTTCCAAAGTTAGCTACGGGTGAGTGGTCCGGAACAATGAATTTAACCGAGCCTCAATGTGGTACGGATTTAGGTCTTAGTAAAGCAATGGCAACCCCTCAGGAGGATGGGTCTTATAAATTAACTGGTACTAAAATTTTTATTACGGGCGGTGAACAAGATCTCAGTAAAAATATTATTCACCTTGTTTTAGCAAGAACTCCTGATGCTCCCAAAGGCATAAAAGGCATAAGTCTTTTTTTAGTTCCAAAAATAATCCCTAATAAAGATGGTTCTCTTGGAGAAGAGAATAGCCTTAGCTGCGGTTCCATTGAGGATAAAATGGGTATTAAATCAAGTTCTACATGTGTGATGCATTATAATGACGCAAAGGCATGGTTAGTGGGTGATCTTAATAAAGGCATGAAAGCAATGTTTATAATGATGAATGGTGCAAGGTTAATGGTTGGTGTTCAAGGTTTAGGCATGTCTGAAGTATCCTATCAATCTGCTTTATATTATGCAAAAGAACGTCTTCAAGGCAGATCACTTAAGGGAGCAAAAAAGCCAGAAATGTCTGCAGATCCTATAATTGTTCACCCTGATGTTAGAAAAACACTTTTAAAGATGAAGTCTTTAAATGAAGGAATTAGGGGTCTTATTGCATTTACAGCACTTCAAGTTGATGTGGCAAAATATGAAAAAGATAAATTTAAAAAACAAAGAGCTGATGATTGGGTTGCATTAATGACACCTATAATAAAAGCTTATGCAACCGATATTGGTTCAGAGTCTGCAAATCTTGCGGTTCAAATGTATGGTGGGCATGGATTTATAAAAGACCATGGCGTCGAGCAATTTGTTAGAGATGCTCGAATTGCACAGCTTTATGAGGGAACCAATGGTATTCAGGCATTGGATCTTGTAGGAAGAAAATTACCAATGCATAACGGAAGACTATTAAGAAGTTTCTTTCATGAAGTAAAAGAATTTATTGAAGAAAATGCATTTAATTATAATCTGAAGGAAATAATGCCACATTTGATGAAATCTTTTGGAAGATTGCAGCAAGCAACAGCTTTTATTGCTTCAAAGGGTTTGTCTGATCCAGAAGAGGGGGCCGGCCCTGCTACTGATTATTTAAGAATGTTTGCTTTGACTTCTTTGGCATATGTTTGGGTAAAATATATTGATATTTCAAATAGAAAAATGAATGATGATCCCAAAGGTTTCTATAAAGCAAAAATTGCAACTGGTACATTTTTTCTAAACAAGGTCTTGCCAGAAACAGGTGCATTAATGTCTAGTATAATGTCTGGTGCGTCATCATATACAAAGTATGAAGATGATTTTTTTGAGAGCAGTTTTTCATAGGTTGCTAGATTTAACAATTATGTTATAAAAAATAATTGTTTTAATTTAATAGAAGATTATTTGTCTGATGCTGCAAAACTTAATTTTTGATAAAAGGTTTAGATCAATATCATTTCAGATATTTCTCTTTCTTTTTGTAATATTCCTATTTTATTGGTTTGCTCAAAATGCATCAAATAATATCACTGCAAGAGGTGATAAATTTGGTTTTGATTTTCTAAATAACTCTTCAGGTTTTAGTATTTTACCTACATTAGGCACTTGGGTAATGGATTATGAGGTTGGAAAGTCAACCTACTTAGATGTTTATTTTATAGGTATTATAAATACACTTGTAATAGCTTTTACAGGTATAATTGCTACTACTTTGCTTGGTTTTATAATCGGTATTTTTAGATTGTCTAATAATATTGTTTTAAAATTCTTCTCATCTGTTTATGTTGAAATGTTTAGAAATATACCTTTGTTAATACATTTATTTTTTTGGTATTTTGCAGTCCTTAGGGCAGTGCCTGGCAAAAGAGAAAAAATAGATGTTTTAGGTTCATATGCAGGTATAAATGTTACTGGGCTTTATATTCCCAAACCACTTTTTTTTGATGGCTCTACAATATTTTTATTTTCAATTTTAATTTCGATTGCTTTAGCTTTTTCTATGAGCTCATATACTAATAAGTTAAGAAAAGAAACTGGACAACAGCTTCCATTATTTCAAATAAATATAGGAATTATTTTCCTTATCCCAACCTTTGTATTCTTGTTTTTAACTTATCAGTCTGGGGCACCTGTTGAATTTCAAATTCCAGAATTTAAAACTGATGGGCCTAAATTAAAACAAGGATTTGTTAAAGGCGTAGGAATGAGTGTTCATCCAGAAATGATTGCTCTTTGGCTGGCGTTGGTTTTGTATACAGCTGCATTTATAGCTGAAATAGTTAGGGCAGGAATAACAGCTATACATAAAGGGCAAACAGAAGCTTCATTGGCAACAGGAATGACAAAGAGTAATACATTGCGTCTTATTATAATTCCCCAAGCTTTAAGAGTTATAGTACCTCCTTTGACTTCACAATATTTGAATCTAACTAAAAATTCATCTTTGGCCGTAGCTATTGCTTATCCAGAATTGGTATCAGTTTTTGCAGGAACAGCTCTTAATCAAGTAGGTCGTGAAGTAGAAATGATTTTTATGATGGCTTTAGTTTACCTAACCTTCAGCTTGATAACATCTTTATTTATGAATTGGTTTAACCATAGAATAAAATTGGTTGAGAAATAATGGAAACTAAATATTCATTTGTCAGAAAAGATATTGTATCTGAACAACCACCCCCTTTAACACAGGTTGGCATCACTGGATGGTTATGGAGAAATCTATTTTCTTCAATGTCAAATTTTACTACTGTTACTTCCTCTGTTCAGTCAATTCTGATGATACTTCTTACGATTTGGTTAATATATTTCTGTGGTGGGCAACTTATTTCTATAATTGATTTTGCTATACTGTCTGCAGTTTGGTCAGATCCTGATGGTTTAAAGAGGAAAGTTTGTGCAACAGTTAAGCAAGGTGGTGAACTTCCAGCTGACTGGTATGGTGCTTGTTGGCCATTTATTTTTGCTAAGAAGAAATTCCTTATTTATGGGAGAATACCAGATGAAGAATTATGGAGAGCAAATTTAGTTTACGCAGGTCTCTTTGTAGGAATGGGTTATATAATATGGGAAAAAGGGCAAGGCAGAAAATGGGTTGGTTTAGGAATGCTTACATTATTTCCTGTCATTTCACTTATATTGTTAACAGGAGCTAATTTTGATATTAGTTTTAATTTAATGTTATGGACAGGGATCCTTTTAATAATTTCATATTTAGTGGGTTACTTTTCAAGCCGAAATTATTTTGGTGAAATTTTTGAACAATTTTCGATTTTATTTAATTTTATTGCACTGATCTTATTTTTATTTTTAGCATTGCTAATATTATTTTTTATAGATTATGGTCTTGCTCCTATTGATACATTAGATTGGGGCGGGTTACTTCTTACATTGCTTATTGCTATTACAGGAATTGTTGCATCTCTTCCAATTGGTATTGTTTTAGCTTTAGGTAGAAGATCAAATATGCCTATTGCAAGAGTTCTATGCACCATGTTTATAGAATTTTGGAGAGGTATTCCTTTGATTACGGTTCTCTTTGCTGCTTCAGTTTTAATACCGCTTTTTTTGCCATCAGGCGCAGATGTTGACAAACTTTTAAGGGCTGTTATTGGAATAATACTATTTTCATCAGCCTATATGGCTGAAGTTATAAGAGGTGGTCTGCAAGCAATTCCAAGGGGACAATATGAGAGTGCGGCAGCTGTAGGTTTGTCTTACTCTCAATCAATGAGATTTATAATTTTACCACAAGCTTTAACACATGTGCTCCCAGGTATAGTAAATACATTTATAGGTTTATTTAAAGATACAACATTAGTTTCCATAATAGGCATCTTTGAAGTTATGGGTATATTCAGAGCTGCATCTCAAGATGCAAATTGGGGCTCTCATGTTCAACATGCAACAAGTTACCTAGTAGCAGCGATAGTTTTCTTTGTATTTTGTTTTGGTATGTCAAGGTATTCAATATATATCGAAAATAAATTAAGTAGAGATAATAAATAAATTTAGAGGAAATAACCAATGAATGCATCACCAGTAAGAAAGACAAATACCCAATCTAAAATGACGGTTTCTGATGAGGTTGTAATTGAAATCTCAAAGATGAATAAATGGTTTGGCCACTTTCACGTCCTGCGTGATATTGATTTGATTGTAAATAAAGGTGAAAGAATTGTTATATGTGGTCCTTCTGGATCTGGAAAATCTACTTTAATAAGATGTATTAATCGTCTTGAAGAACATCAAAAGGGCATAATTAAAGTTGACGGAGTAGAGTTGAATGATGATGTGAAAAAAATCGATAAAATTAGAAGTGAAGTAGGGATGGTTTTTCAGTCATTCAATTTGTTTCCACATCTTACAGCTCTTGAAAATTGTACTTTAGCGCCTGTTTGGGTTCGTAAACTCCCTAAAAAAGATGCAGATGAAATTGCTATGAAATATTTGGAAATTGTTAAAATCCCTGAGCAAGCTCTTAAATATCCTGGGCAACTTTCAGGTGGACAGCAGCAAAGAGTTGCAATCGCTAGGGCTCTTTGTATGGAGCCAAAAATAATGCTTTTTGATGAGCCTACATCTGCTCTTGATCCTGAAATGATTAAAGAGGTTCTTGATACAATGATAGAACTTGCAGAAGATGGAATGACAATGATTGTTGTAACTCACGAAATGGGATTTGCTAGTAAAGTAGCTAATAGAGTAATATTTATGGATGAAGGCCAAATCATTGAGCAAAATTCACCAAAAGAATTTTTTAACAACCCTAAGTCTGATCGTACTAAACTATTTTTAAGCCAAATTATTGATCATTAAACTTCAATAGGTGTATCTTTGTTGCTACCCCATTCACTCCAACTGCCATCATAAACCTTTACATTTTCAAATCCTATCAAATGTGCAGCAATTTTTAATCCGCATGCTGTAACCCCTGATCCACAGGTCATTACAAGCTCAGATTTTTTATTATCAATACCTAGTTCGTTAAAAATTTTTTTTATTTCAAATGTAGGTTTTAAGCAGTTTGTTTTTTCATCAATTAAAGATGTTATTGGTATATTAAATGAAGATGGTATATGGCCAGACCTTACACCTGGTCTCGGTTCTTTAATTTGACCGTAAAATCTATCAGCACCTCTTGCGTCAATAATAACTCTATTTGAATTTTTGCCTAGATTGTTACTTATGTTTTCAAGTGTTTCATACAAACTGTAATCTATTTTTTTAGAAATATAATTTGTTGTATTATACTCTGATTTTTGGTGACTTATTGGCCCTTTATAATTTAACCAAGATTTTAATCCACCATCAATTATTCTTATTTTTTCATGACCAAATATTTTAAACATCCACCAAGCTCTAGCAGAAGAGAAGAAAACACTATTATCATATAATACAACGGTATCTTCGTTTTTAATGCCTATTTCACTTACCATAGATGAGAATTCATTCTCATTTGGAAGCATGTGTGGAAATTTTGAATGTTTATTTGAAATTTTATCTATATCAAAAAAACGCGAATTTGGAATATGCTCCTTATTAAATTCATCTAATGCATTTCTTCTAGAATTTGGCAAATGAAAAGTTGCGTCAAGGAATATAGTATTTGGTTTTGAAAATAAGTTTTCTAAAGCAAACTTTGCTGAAATTAGATCTTGCATTTGACTCTCTGAAAATAATTTGCTGGTAAATTTTAGTTTTTTAAATAAGATAAATCAGACAACTTAATAAGCAAGATATTTTATTTAAAATGTTACGTAAATTTTTTTTAGTTCTGATATTTTTTGTATTTTCAAATCAAACCTATGCAGAGAAATTTATTGATCTTGGGCCTAGTTTAAAATTAAGTTACAAAACTGGAAATATTGACACAAATACATTCAATGGTTTTGCATCTGATATTTCATTTTTTGATAAATTTAATAATAACGAACTCATTGGAAATGCGAAAACACTTAAAATCGAAAGCCAAAAAAATAAAGATGGGCAAGTTATTATCAATTTATTTTCATTAAGTGAAATATTTGCATATGATGATGAATTTGGATTTGAAATTGTAATTGATAAGATATCTATAAGAGACTTCAATTCAGCTATTTTAAAAGACGATTTTGCAGAAGATGGTGCAAACTACGATTTGCTAAAGCATAAAAACTTTAGTTTTAATATATCAGGAGTTAATTTTAAAAATAACGAATTTGATTTAGGAATTAAAAAAATAAGTCTTCCAAAAATTAAATATGGAAAACTATCATCAGGTGAAGAATTTGCCCAAGAGACCTCTTTTGAAATTAAAGAAATAAGCTTTACTGCAAATCCAAGTAATATTGATTTGCTGCCACTGAATGTCATTCTAGCTTCAATTGGTCAGCAATCGCTAACCGTAGACTTAAATACTTATAGCGAAGTATTTGATAAGGGATTAATGCTGAAAATTATTTCGAAATTAGGACTAAATATTATCGGGGGAGCAGCATTGAATTTAGAATTAGATTACTCTGTGCCAATTGAAACATTTAGTTACTTTTCAAATAATCAATCTCTAATAGATGAATTACAAACCCAGAATTTTGAAAACTTAGATAATTTTAATAATGAAATACTAATGGAACTAGGTAAGATCCAAATAAATAAAGTTATCTTTCAAATTGAAGATTTAGGTGTAAGAAAACCTCTAATTATAATGGCTGCATCTAATATGGGAATGTCAGAAGAAGATGTTATTAATATGTCAAATGAAATGATACAATCAGTTCTTTTCCCTTTTATTCCAGTTAATGCAGAAAAATTTGCTGACAGTATATCAAAATTTGTTGAGCTAGGAGGTAAACTTACATTTAGCATCAACCCTCAAAATCCTTTGCCTATTATCTCCTCAATGGGGTTACTCGTAATGCCTGATTTGGCTATTGAGTCATTGGGTATCAAATTGTTAGCAGAATAACTTAGTTTGAGTTTCTATGGTAATTACAGGCATCTTCTTGCATTTCCAAGTGTAATTTATCGCCAGAATATTTATTTTCACTCGCCAAATCTTCATTAAATTCAATTCCTAATCCTGGTTTGGTAGGTGAGAGAATAAATCCATTTTCCCATTTAATAGAATTGTTGATTAATTTTAAATGGAACTCACCACCAGTAAGAATTGTTTCAGCCATTAAAATATTTGGAATATTTGTAGCAAGTTGTATATTTGCAGCCCATTCAATCGGACCAGCGTAAAGGTGAGGCGCAATTTGTGCATTAAAAACCTCAGCAATTGCGCTTATCTTTTTAGCCTCTAATATACCACCGGCGCGCCCTAATGCGGGTTGAAGAATGCTAACATTTCCTAATTTAAGTAATGCAGCAAATTCAGACTTGGTTGTGTGTCTTTCTCCAGTTGCAATTGGAATATTAACTTGTGTGGCAACTTTTTTAAATTCATCAATATTATCAGGTGGTATCGGCTCCTCAAACCACAAAAGATTAAACTCTTCTAATGCTTTGCCTAACCTGATTGCCCCTGAAGTAGTGAATTGACCATGAGTTCCAAAAAGTAAATCAGCTTTGTTTCCAACTGTTTGTCTTAAAGCTTTACAGAATTCAATTGATAAGTTTATATCAAACATGGACGGTTGATGGCCACCACGAATAGTGTATGGACCCGCAGGATCAAATTTTATTGCAGTAAAGCCTAACTTTAGCATTTCTTGGGCACTTTCAACTGCCATATCGGGACTAGACCAGAATTTTTTATGATCATGATGAGGTAATGGATAAAGGTATGTGTATGACCTAATTCTTTTTTGCATTGCCCCACCTAATAGTGAATAAATCGGTTTATCGCAAGACTTGCCTAAAATATCCCAGCACGCTATTTCTAAACCTGAGAATGCACCAATAATTGTTGGGTCTGGTCTTTGAGTAAATCCACTAGAATAAACTCTTCTAAACATAAGTTCAATATTCTCAGGATTTTCTCCTTTCATATGTCTTTCAAAAATATCTTCAATAACATAAGTCATTTTTTCAGGAGAAATTGATGCTGAGTATACTTCACCATACCCAACCAAACCATTATTCGTTGTCAGCTTAACAAAAACAAAATACTTTCCACCCCATCCAGGATGTTTGTTACCAACAATAAAAACTTTTAATTCTTTTAATTCCATAAGTTAAGTAATTAAAGTTTATAAAACTTCACATTACCATTGAAGTTATATTTTTTTTTATAATATATTATTGATATAGTTTGGAAAAAAAATGAATGAAAATAATATATTTTTGCCTGCAAAACTTCCAAGTAATGAAAGTAGACGTCTAGAGGCTGTCAGAAGAACAGGTGAGTTAGATGTAGATAATAAAGATTTGTTTATTGTATTTAATGAACTGGCAAAACAAATTTCAAATATGCCTGTCAGTTATACTGGACTTATGGATCAAGACAGACAGTTTTTTTTATGTCATATTGGTATGCCAGATGATCTCCCAGATAGTATTCCAAGAGAATCAACATTTTGTCAATTTGCATTAGGAAGCACAAAACCTTTAATTGTTAACGATTGTAAAAATGATGAAAGATTTAAAAATCATCCAATTGTGTGTGGTCCTCCATATGTTACTTTTTATGGAGGTTTCCCAATTATTAATGAGGCAGGATATATTTTAGGAACATTATGTGTAACAGACACAAAACAAGATGCAAATTTATCTATTAGCCAAATTGAATTACTAACAAAGTTAACTGGCCGTCTTGCGCATCAATTAGATATTCAAACACAACAAAGAGAATTTACCGCTTCAAAAACTATTGATTTATTAAATAAATCTATAAAGCATTTACCTCAATTCAATATTTCAAATCTTATCGGTTTTTTAACTGTTATAAGTGGTGGTCAAGTTGACAGAGAAACAGTTAATTTTTTAACTATGAATAAACTTTTAGATAAAAATGGTTTTTTAACTCCACTTGCAAGAAAAATACAAAAAGACCTTGGGTTTGATACAAGTGTTCATAAAAAAATTATGTTTAATAATGATGAAATATCTTCGAATTTAGATAACATGATCAGTGAACTAGAGAATTTATAATGTATGCAGTAGTCTATCAATTTAAATTCCCGAGTATCAGTGAAGCTAAAGTCGCAGCTGGATTTTGTTCTGAATCCTTAGGCGGAAAAATTTCAGAATATGACTTTTTAGGTCTAAATATCTTAATAAGTAAAAATGGTGACTTAAATATTAATGTGAAATTTGAGGATACAAATTCTTTGAAAAAATTTGAAAATGATACAAATAAATTATTTAATGACCTACGAAATAGTTTTGTTTTTAAGGAGACTAAATTTGCAGGTGTTTATGCTTATTCATTCGAAAAAGAAGCTGTTTCAACTGAAATTCAGCTAACTGGACCTGCATATATTAAAAATAACTAACTATTAAATCTTTAATTTCTTTAGCCGTAATATATATATATTTTAATAAATACATAGTATTTGTTGACATTATGATAAAATAATTCAAATGTATCTATGCAAAGACGTAAAATTGATTGCATTAAATTAAAAATTGGAATGGTCTCGTCTTCATTCTAATGAAATTGGAGACATAAATAAATGGCAACAGGCACTGTTAAATGGTTTAATCCACGTAAAGGCTATGGTTTTATTGAACCTGAAGGTGGTGATAATGACGTGTTTGTACATATTTCCGCTGTTCAGAATTCAGGATTGGATCTTCTAAAAGAAGGTCAAAAGGTTGAATTTACGCTAGAAGAACAGAAAAATGGAAAAAGTGCGGCTGAAAATTTAAAAATCGTTGAATAAACTTTTCATTTTATAATAAATTATATTTAATAACCCATACAAACAATTTTTATGGGTAACTATGATTGTTTTACGTGAGTATCTGATAAAAGCTTTCCTCTAACCGAAGTCATTTTATGTGTAAAAGCATTTTTATGAATTTCGGTGTAGTTTTTTAGTGCGTCTATAACTTTTTTTTGAATTGTTTCCTCATTATATTCAAAAACAATCAATCTTGTTACTTCTCCTGATAAATAGCACCTAACACGATCGCACCCATTATCTAAAGCTATTTTTTCCATCATATTTTCAGCTAGGGCTTGCGAAGCTATAGCCTCAGATGAATTAATATATGTAACTGTTATTATGCTGACATATTTTGACATAATATAATTTATATAAAATTTTAGAAAAAATACTAATGCTTTTTAAAATATGAAACGTAAAGGGATAAGGTTCCCAGGATAAAAAAGGTTATAAAAACTGGCCAGAAAATTACATTTTTGTCAAAAATCATCTGTTTCAGTTGGATTATTATAAGGATATAAAATCCTATTGATGTTCCAAATAAGATTCTTTTTGCAGCACTTGTTACATTTCTATGTGCTAGTATAAGGAGAATACCTATAAATAAACTACCACCTCCCATCAATTCACGGTGTATAGTCGCTATTCTAATTTCCTTCTCACTAGCTTGAGGAAAAATTTTAATGCTAATAAAATCAGGAAAAAATAAAAATGTTAATCCTAAAATTAACATAGTTAAACTAGATAAAAATAGTATTCCTCTAACAGTCATAATTCTACCTATTTTTAAGTATTCTTTACGACCCAATTTCAATCTTTTTTATTTTATTTAGTTAATTATCTATATATATTGACGTAAAAAATAATAAAAATCAAAAAACATGTATTTAAACAATTCTTATTTAATGTTATTAGGCTTTCTTAAATATTGCTACCAAAAAATTTTTAAGCCTAAATCATTAAAGGATAATATAATAGGAAGTTTTGTAGGAATTTGTATAGTATTCTCATTAATAGTTTTATATTTAAGATTTTTTGACTTATGAAAATTAAATAAATTTATATGAAACAAAAAGAAAACATTTCAATACACGAATTAACTCAATTAATTAAATCAGCTTTTATAAACTCAAAAGTTAGTCCTTCAAATGCTGCTATTGTAGCTAATGCTCTAGTAAAGGCTGAAATAGATGGTAAGACTGGGCATGGTATTTCGAGGGTGGTAAGTTATGCATCTCAATCACAAGTAGGAAAAGTAGATGGATTTGCAAAACCAGTAGAGAAAAAGTTGAAGCCTAGTGTTGTTTCTATTAATGCGTGTAATGGTTTTGCATATCCAGCATTAGATAAATTATTACATACGCTCCCAAAAGTTGCAGCATCACAAGGAATTGCTTTGGGTGGTGTTTTTAAATCTCATCATTTTGGAGTTGCTGGTCATATCGCTGAAAAAGCTGCAGAACATGGTATGATATCTATAGTATTAGGGAATACCCCTTCTGCAATAGCCCCATGGAATGGAAATAAAGCACTTTTTGGAACTAATCCATTAGCATTCGGCTCGCCAACTGATGATGGCAATCATTTCATAATTGATTTGGCAGTTTCTGAAGTAGCAAGAGGTAAAATTCTTAATGCTTCTCTGAAAAATGAAAAGATACCATACGGTTGGGCTACAGATAAAGAGGGTAAACAAACAGATAATCCTCATGAAGCTTTAAAAGGAACTATGCTTCCATTTGGTGGTGCAAAAGGGGCAGCCATTGCATTAATGATAGAGTTATTATCATCTGCCTTGATAGGGGCTAATTTTGCTTTTGAAGCTGATTCATTTTTAGATGCAAATGGAAATCCTCCTAATGTTGGGCAAATTTTAATAATGATAGATCCTGCTTCTTTTGTAACAAAACCTTCATACTTAAATAGAGTTGGTGAAATGATGAGAGCTATTAATGATCAAGATAATACTTATATCCCTGGCTCAAATAGATTTTTCCTAAGAGAGAAGGCAAAAAAAGGCGGCTTAAGTGTTAATTCTAAGATAATTAAAGAAATTACAAAATTATGTTAAATTAAATCCTCTTCGATTATCGACATTTCAAGATGAAAAGTTGTTTCTCCTTCTTCAGTATCCTTAAAAACTATTCCAAAGAATTCATTGTTTATATGAAATTCTGCTGAATCTTCAGCTTTATCAGCTCTTGGTATTATTGAAATATTATTATTTTTAAATGTATTTCTTAAGTATATTTGCAATTTATTAATCTCTTCTCTATTCATAATAGATCCTTCTTAATTTTTATCTAATTAATTATTTTTGGGATTTTTTCAGTTTGTAATAAGACTTTTGACAAATCTTTGGAAGTATAAATCAATTTTTTATTTTTTATTATTGAATACTCAAATCCATTTGAAACTTTTTTTTTATGAATTTCTAACACTGCTCTTTCAAAAGAACTTTTGTAGATAGAAAATATTGCCGAATTATGGTTGCAATCAAGAGCATAATCTTTCCATATACCCTTAGAAACATTTCTAGAGTAAATATTTAAGATTGAAGCAAGTTCAATTTTTAAAAAATAAACCTTTTTAAAGTTCAGTTTATTGTACTTAAAATCATTAATTTTCTTTATTTTAATAATAGTCATATTGCTCTTTAATTTTTCAATTAATATATAAATAGTATTTATATATAGATAATTAGGTCAACTTAAATTTATACTATAAAAGCAAGAATTTGATTTTCTAAATCTTAAAGAGTATTAATTACAAATATATTTTCATTTATTTAGGTTATTTTATGTCTGAAGAGATAATTTCTGAAATTGAAGAAGACCTTCAAAAAGAGAGATTTAAGAAATACTGGAAAAATTATGGTAAATATATTTCTTTATTGATTGTATTTATTATTGTTTCTGTTGGAGGTTGGCAAATATATGAGTTTATTGAAAAAAGAAGAAATATTGAAGCATCAAATATTTTTTTAAATATTCTTGATGTTTCAAAAGAAGATACTGAAAAGGCTATTGAAGAAATAGATAAAATTAAAAACTTACCTAATGGATATGAACTTTTAATTAAGTTTCAAAAGGCAAATTTATTTATAAAAAACAACCAAATAACTGATGCTGTACTTTTATTCAACCAGATCCATCAAGATAAATCAATTGACAAAAACTATAGAGATATTGCTGTCCTTCTAAGTATAATGCACCAGTATAAACAACAAAATTCTATAGTAAAACTTGATAACATAATTAGTACAAATGAACACTTTGCAATGCTAGCTAAAGAATTGAAAGCATATATTTTGTATGATGATGGTAAGATTAAAGGAGCACAAAATATCTTAGAAGAAATATTAAATTCACCAAACATCAGTCAACGCTCTAATGAGAGAATTTCAAATATTTTAAAAACCTTTGAAAAAAAATAGTATGATCAATATTTTTTTTAAAATATTTGTTATATTTTTACTCTACGCTTGTACAGATAAATCATTGATAATTTCTGAAGATAGAGATGAGGTTTTTCCAGAAAATCAGCCATTAATAATCAATGAAAAGGCTGCGAGTGAAAATTTTGACCTAGGTCCTGAAATATCTAATACCACCTATACACATTTAGGATTTAATAAAAGCCGTAGTGGAGGGCATCTCTCTGGTCCAAAAAGTAACTTAAAAACAGTTTGGTCAAAAGACATAGGCAAGGGTACAAATAAGAATTCACCTTCAATGCCAAATTTAATTGGTGAAAATGATTTAATTTATGCAATGGATACCACAGGTAAACTTACCTCTCTAAATGCTAAAAGTGGTAGGGTAGAATGGAGTATAAAAATTTCTGATAGAGAAAACTCTTATACAGCTAGCTCAGGTGGGTTATCTATATATAATAACAATCTATATGCTCACTTAGGAGGTTTAAATCTCATTGCTTTAAATTCACTTACTGGGGAAATATTATGGGAGAAAAATTTTAATGTTCCAATTATAAGTGGTCCTACTTCGAATAGTAAAGGAGTATTTATTACTTTAATTGATGGAACTCTTAAATTCTTATTCAAGGAGAATGGGGAATTAATATGGGAAAGAAAAGTCATTTCTAATATTGATGATGTCATGAGCACTGCGTCAGTATCAGTTAATGAAGATACAGTTGTAGTTCCTGATTTTGGTGGTGGTATTTCAGTACTAGCACTTGAGGATGGTTCATATTTGTGGGAAGATAATTTAGCTTTATTAGCACCCAAAACTGCAATTGAACAATTATCAACTATTAAAGCGGAACCATCAATTTTTGAAGGAAAAATTTTTGTTGTTGCTCAGAATGGGAGATTAGCTTCGTATGACTTAAATAACAGTAAAATGGTGTGGGAGCAAAGTATAAGTGGCAACCAAGTAATTTGGATAGCTGGAAGTTCAATATTTGCTATTTCTGATAAAGCTGAATTAATTTGCTTGAGAAAAGTTGATGGAAGTATCAGGTGGATAACAAAGTTACCTAGTAAAATTGATCAAAATTTAATGCGTTATCAAAAATTTATACCTCATTTTGGACCTGTGGTCGGATCAAATAAGGTTTATGTTGCAGGTTCAGATAAAAAACTTAGAGTTTTTAATTATAAAGATGGAAAATTAATTCAAGAAAAAAAATTTTCCAATAGTTTTTCAACTCCTCCTATTTTAATCAACTCTACTCTATATATTTTAGACGATAATGCTAAATTATTTGCATTTGAATAAATTAAATAATGATGAATATTGTAATTGTTGGAAGGCCAAATGTAGGTAAATCTACACTATTTAATAGGCTGATAAATAAAAAATTATCTATCGTATCAGAAATTCAAGGCACTACCAGAGATTATAAGGAATTTGAAACTTCAATTGCAGACTTAAAGTTTAAAATAACTGATTTGGCTGGTTTTGAATTTGATTTTAAAGATGAGTTAATCAAAAGCATAAATAATATGATTTATGATCAGATCAAAAAAGCAAATTTGATTATAATGATGTTTGATGCAAATATTGGCATAACCTCAGAAGATATCAGAATTTCTAAGTTTTTAAAAAAATACAATAAAATAGTTATTTTATTAGGTAACAAGTCAGAAAAGTTAAATTCAAAATATAATGTTTCAGAGGGTTGGTCGCTTGGTTTTGGAGAACCTATACCTTTTTCTGCTGTTCATGGGATTGGTATTGATGAATTATATGAAAGAATAAAAAAAGAAGTTAAAAGGCCTATATTAAATTCAGATGAAAAAATTGAAAGTAATAATTCTAGTAAACAATCTTCAATTAAAATTACTTTCATTGGAAAACCTAACACTGGCAAATCAACTTTAATTAATAAGTTACTTGGATACAATAGAATGATTACTTCTTCATTGAGTGGTACTACTCATGATTCCATAGAAATGGATTTTGTTTGGAAGAATTATGAATTTACAATTGTTGATACAGCTGGAATGAGAAAAAAGTCTAAGATTAAAGAAGAGCTTGAATACAGATTTGTTGGCTCTTCTCTTCGAGCTATAAAACTTACAAATATAGCTGTGCTTGTTCTTGATAGTAGTGAAGAACTAAATAAACAAGACTTATCAATTGCACGCTGGGTAACAGAAGAGGGCAGAGCGCTTATTTTATGCCTTAACAAATGGGACTTAATTCAAGAAAAACAAAAAACTTTTAATAAACTGTTATCGCGATTAAACAGGTCATTACCTAACATGACCCATTCTAAAATAGTAAAAACAAGTGGCAAATTCGGTTTGGGAATAGATAATATTTTTGAAGTTGCAATAGAAGTCTATAATAAATGGAATAGAAGATTACAAACTAGCGATCTAAATAATTGGTTTGGTAAAGTTCTAGAAGAACATCCACCACCAATGTCAGGTGGGAAAAGAATAAAATTACAGTATATATCTCAAGTTAAATCTAGACCACCTACATTTATAATTTTTTGTAATAAACCTGATGGGTTGCCAGACTCATATATTAGGTATTTAACATCAAAACTTAGAGAAAATTTCAATTTTGAAGGTGTGCCTTTGAGAATTAATTTAAGAAAAAAGAAAAACCCCTACGTTTAACATCTAAAAATTAGGATATTTTAATCTTTCGCCATTATTATTAAAACCTTCCTCACAGATTTTAAGTATTTCTTCACCTACTTTACTAGGATGTTTTAGAGTATCTGGGTTTTCACCTGGATATGCCTTTTCACGCATTTGTGTCTTTGTTGCACCTGGGTCATATAAATTAATTTTTAATTTGGTTTCTTTCATCTCAGATGACCAAGCTCTTACCATGCTATCAAGGCCAGCTTTACTTATTGCATATGCCCCCCAAAAAGGCCTAAAACCTTCAGATGCACCAGAGGTTATGAAAATAGCTTTACCATTTTCACTTTCCAGGAGCAGTTTTTCGAAATGTTTTATTAACAACCAATTAGCTGATAAATTTACATTTATACTGATTTGCCAATCTTTATCTGACAAATGGGATAAGGGTGTAAGGTTATGTAAGTAAGCAGCATTAGAAATTAAGATATCAAGTTTGCCCCACCTTTCTTTTATTTCTTGTGAAAGATCATAAATTTTATTTAAATCACTTAAATCAAATTGGACACATGTGGCATTACCACCACTCAAATGAATTTTGTCACTTATTTCTTCAAGTGCTCCAATTGTTCTACCTAAAAGAATTACGTGAATATCTTCCTTTGCTAAGGCTAGAGATATTTCCTTGCCAATGCCTCTAGTAGCTCCTGTAATTAATGCAATTCTTTTGTTTTTAGCCATAATGAAATCTTAAAATCTATATTGGATAATCCCCAGTAAAACAGTTATCAGTAAATTGTGGTACATTATAGTCTCTTTTTTTGAATACTAAAGCTTTATATGTTCCTTCAAGGGAAATCTGTGTTGTAAAGAATGCAAGCCTAATTGAGTTAGTACTGCAACATCTTTATGGTTAAAAATTCCAAAAACACCACACTCTTCATTTAGTTTGTCATTCATATTTTAAACTTATAGACCTAAACTATTTTATTCGTTCTTAAATATTTCATAAGGTATATTTGGGGAAATTATCTTTGATAAGGAATTACTTAATTCTACTGTATATGAGTTTTTTATATTTAATGGGAATTTATTGATGTCCTCGATTAAATAAATTGTAAATATAAAAATTAAATAAATTAAAAGCAAACCTCTAATCAAACCAAAAAAAGAGCCCAAAAAATGGTCAATAAAATTTGAGTATTTAAGAACCAAAGGATATATTAAAATCTTATTCAAAATAGATAAAAATATTACAAAAACAATAAATGGTATAATCCAACTAATCAAATAAGCTAAAAGCTCAATTTGGACAAAACTTTTCGAATATTTAAAAACATTTAGAAATAAGGCATTTGATAAAAAATAAGCAATTATCCATATGATAACAGTTAAAGACTCTTTAATAAATCCACGCCAGGTCGATGCCAAAACTGAGAGTAATATCACTAGAAGTGAAATAAGATCAATAATTTTAATGTTACTAAAAATCATTAAGTTTTATTTCGTGCATCACTATCAATATTAATAAATTCATTTAAAGTTTTATTTTTACTTTTCTGTAGATCTTGTTTTTCTCCATGCCATATTATTTTTCCTTCATTAATCATGGCAACTTTATTTGCAATTTTATTTAAGCTACTTAAATCATGAGTTATTGTAATTGAAGTGCTGCCAAGTCTTTTTACATTATCAATAATTAAACTATTTATTTTGTTTCCTGTAACTGGATCTAAGCCAGAGGTTGGTTCATCAAAAATAAGTATTTCTGGCTCATCAATAATAGCCCTTGCAATTGCAACTCTTTTTTGCATTCCTCCTGATAGTTGTGATGGAAATTGGTACATTATGGAATTCGAAAGTCCAACCTGATTTAATGAAAATTCAACTTTCTCCTTTAATTGACTAAACTTGAAAAAATTATTTTGACTTAATTTAAAAGATATATTTTCCCAAATCCTCATAGAGTCAAAAAGTGCGTTCCCTTGGAATGTCACTCCTATGCTTTTCAAAATTAAATCTTGTTCGTCTCTTTTGATAGAAAAAAAATTTTTATTTTTAATAAGTATTTCTCCTTGACTAGGTTTTAAAATACCAAGTACACATTTCATTAACAGAGATTTTCCTGATCCTGATTTTCCAATAATTACTAGGGATTCCCCTTTAGTAATTTTTAAATTTATTTTTTTTAGAATATTTTTATTATCAAAGTTTTTTGATAAATTGAAAATTTCTATTATGCTCTTCATTTTAGTTACCAAAGAAAATTGTAGTAATAAAATAATTTGAAATCAGAATTAAAATAGATGATATAACAACAGCATTTGTTGTAGCCTTTCCAACACCTCGAGCGCCTTGGCCACAGTTAAATCCTTGGAAACATCCAATTAATGTAATTATGAAACCAAAAACTGTGGCTTTTACTAGTCCTTGAAAAACATCAATTAATTCTAAATACTCAAGTGTTCTATCAATATAAATATAAGAATTAAAACCTAATTGATATACTCCTATTATCCAGCCACCCATAATACCAATTATGTCTCCTATTAAAACTAAAACTGGTAAGCAAATAATACCTGCTAAAATTCTTGGTATTACCAAAAATTGAATTGGTCTTGTAGACATAACATATAACGCGTCTATTTGTTCAGATACTTTCATTGTTCCAATCTCTGCTGCAATTGAAGCACCTACCCTGCCTGCAACCATAAGTCCTGCTAATACTGGACCTAATTCTCTTGTTACTGATAGAACAACTACTGTTGCAACTGCATCCTCTGCCCCTAACCTTGCAAAGCCAGTGTATGATTGAATGGCTAATACCATTCCAGAAAAAATAGCTGTTAAGCCAACAACAGGTAATGACAAATAGCCAATTTCAAAAATCTGTCTAAATAATTGATTGCCAAAAAAAGGTTTTCTAAATATCCAATAAAAAAATTCACTAGCAAAGAATATTAATCTACCAATATTTGATAATGAAATTAAAGTATATTTACCCAAATTTTGAATAAGATTTGTCACTTTTTAAAATTTTAGCATTGTTTATTTTATATAAACTTTTTTTAATCTTTTGCCAAATGAGGTCATAATCTCATAAGGTATAGTTGAACAATCTTTTGCCATATTTTTTATGCTATACTTATTATCTATCAGAGGGATATGGTTGATCTCATCAAGTAATTTATTTGGAATTAGTGAGAGATCTACAACAATAGTATCCATAGAAACTCGTCCAAGTATAGGTATACTAAATTCTCCAACTTTAAGTTTTTTCCTTTTATTAATACACCTTTTTAAACCATCAGCATATCCCACCCCTAATACACCAAGTTTAGTTTTTTTTGTGATTTTATAAATTGCATCATATCCAACTGTCTCACCTATATTTGGATATCTTATCTGTAAAATAGGAGCATACAAATTAATTGTATCATCTAAATTAATTTTATCATCATTAACATATCCATATAGTGCTATACCAGGTCTAGAGACTTCATCTTTTAATTTATTTTTAAGAAATATACCATGAGAATTTGATAGGCTTCTAGTTATTTTAGGGTAATATTCATTAAAACTCCTAAAAGAGTTTAATTGAAGATCATTGAGTTTTGAATTTTTGTTATCAGAACAAGCAAAATGAGATAAAATTAAAATTAGTTTTTTAAAATTTAGTTTACTACTTTCAAAAAGAATTTTAGCTTCCTTACAAGATAAACCAAGTCGGTTCATACCTGTATCAACATGTAGCATAAATGGAATATTATCTTTTGAAGCATTTAAAACCTGATCAACAGTATTGCAGACTGGTACTAAATTATTTTTTTTCCATAGAGAATTTGTTGGATTTAAATATCCATCAAATATAGCAATAGTTTTTGAATTGGGTAAGTATTTTCTTAACTCTAAACCTTCTTCAAATTTTGCTACAAAAAAAAAATTACATCCAGATTTGGATAGTATTGGACAAACCTCTTTTACACCGCAACCATAAGCATCAGCCTTTACAACTGCTGCTGTAAAACCTGGTTTGTTAAATTTAGATAAAAAAAGATAATTTTTAGTTATTTTTTTTAGATTGATTTCAAGAATTGCATTGCCCTTCTTAAAATCTTTATTGTAAAGATTCAAATTAAAATCCTTCAGGAATATTGTCATTGCGTATAAAATTTCCAAATTTTGTAAATCTATCATTAAAAGATAAATTTATAGTTCCTATTGGTCCGTGGCGTTGTTTAGCAATTATTATTTGAGCCTGACCTTTGATTTTTTCATAATAAGATTTCCAATTTTCATATCTTTCGTTAAGCTGCTCTTCTGTTTCACCACCTTTTCTTATTGGCTCCATCTTTTCATGATAATAATCTTCCCTAAATACAAACATAACAACATCAGCATCTTGTTCAATAGAACCACTTTCCCTTAAATCAGCAAGATTAGGTCTTTTATCCTCTCTTTGTTCAACAGCACGACTTAATTGAGATAATGCAACTACTGGTATATTTAATTCTTTTGCAATAGCTTTTAGTCCTCTTGTAATGGTTGATAATTCTTGAACTCTATTTTCATTATTTTTATTAAGTCCCATGATTAACTGGATATAGTCTATAACTATTAGACCTAAGTTACCATTAAGTTGTCTCTTTAGTCTTCTAGACCGGCTTGCAATTTGCGCAATAGATATTGCTGGGGTTTCATCAATATAAAAAGGGGCCTCATAAATACTAGTATTTGCTTTAATTAATTTATTATAAGCATTTTCATTTAAATTTTTTCCCGTTCTTAAATGCTCTGAGTCAATGTTTGATCTTTCAGATAGTATTCTTGTAGCAAGTTGCACTGAAGACATTTCTAAAGAAAAAAATAAAACAGGTCTGGGAGCCACTTTGTTATTTGGTGATGCAACATGAAAAGCAATATTTGTAGCTAAAGCGGTTTTCCCCATCCCAGGTCTCCCGGCAATTATAAGGAGATCTGAAGCATGCAATCCACCAAGTTTTGAATTAAGATCAATAAGGCCAGTATCTAATCCTGAGAGATTGCCGTCATGTTTCAGTGTTGTGTCTATTTGTTTTATAGTATCAGTCAGCACTATATCAAAATTTTTAGGCCCTTGCTCTAAAAGGCCATTTTCAGCGAGTCCATAAAGTTTACTTTCAGCTTGTTCAATTTGTTTTTCTGAAATATCCTCAATTTTAAGATCAGATGCATCATTTATCATTTCAGAGCCTATTCGAATTAACTCTCTTCTAAAGAAGCACTCTTTAATTTCCAGCGCATAGTCTTTAATCGCTGAAAAATTTCCAACACCGTCAATTAGGTTTTGCAAATAATTCCTATTGCTTTCAATTTCAGGAAAATTTATCTCATCTTCTGAAAAAAATGCCTTTAAAGTTATTGGGCTTGCCAATTGCCCTCTATTTATGAGTTTACTGCAAGAACTAAATATCTTTTTATGCAAAGGGTCATAAAAGTGATTTTCTTTAATGCTTTCTGAAATTTTATCAAATGATTCATTATCATATAATATTGATCCTAAAACATTTTGTTCAGCCTCGATATTTTGAGGCAACTCTCTATTACTTTGGAAATTTTTTCCAATTTCATTTTTTTGAATTTCTGAAGACATGCTATTAAGATATAGCAAATTAAATTTATAAAATAGATAAAATTTCTTAAATTTAACTGTTAATAATGGTAATAATGGTAATTAATATGAAATTTATTTTTTAACTTTTTGGTGATTTATCATTTGGGTCATTACCACTTGATGTTTCAATTAATGCTTCATCCCCATCTAACTTATCAATGCTAATTTCATCAATAGTTTTTGGGTCAATGCTATCATCATTATTTTCTTCAACACTTTCAACAACCGCTTTGCCAGTTTTTTCTTGAATTAAGGCCTCTTCTTCTGTTCTTGCCACATTAAGTTTAATGTTTTTACCAACTTCAGGGTGTAGTTTAATTTCAACTTCATATATACCCAAATCTTTTATAGTTTTTTCTAAAACTATTTGCTTATGTGTTATTGAGTGATTTTTTTCTTTAAGGAGTTTTGAAATATCCCTAGTACTTACTGAACCATATAGCAGACCTGTCTCAGACGCTGGCCTTAATATTATTAAAGAAATATCCTTTAATTCTTTGGACAGCTTTTCAGCCTCACTTTTGCTTTTATTATTTTCTTCTTCTCTGACTGACCTCTCTTTTTCAAAAATCTCAATATTTTCTTTAGTTGCTCTAATAGCTTTTTTTTGTGGTAGTAGATAATTTCTAGCGTAACCCGGTTTTACCTGTACAATATCTCCTAATTTACCTAGGTTATTGACTTTTTCTGTAAGTATAATATTCATGAATTTACTCTTTAAATAATTAGTTTTGTTTATAAAGATACATAAGGCATAAGAGCTAAGAATCTTGCACGTTTTATAGCTTTTGATAATTCTCTTTGTTTAATCGTTGATATTGATGAAATTCTGCTTGGAATGATTTTGCCTCTTTCAGTAACATATCGAGATAGTAATTTGACATCTTTGTAGTCAATTACAGGTGCATTTGGTCCAGAAAATGGACAAGATTTTTTTCTTTTAAAAAAAGGTTTTTTTGATGAATCATTTTTGAAGCTTAAATCATTCATTATTTTTCTCCACTATTACTATGATTATTCTGAGAAATATCGTTTTCGTTTGTTTTAGTATTATATTCTTCCGTTGGCTTACTGTTTTCATTGCTTAAGATTGATGGTTTTTCATCAATCTTATCAATCTTAATTGTTAAAAACCTAATAATATCTTCATTAATTCTCATTTGTCTTTCGTATTCAAAAATTGTATTAGGAGCTGAGTCAAGATTAAGCATAAAATAATGCCCTTTCTTGTTTTTATTAATTTTATAAGCAAAACTTCTTAAACCCCATTGTTCTTTTTTTACAACTTTACCTTCGTCTTTTGTTATAATATCAGAAAGATTGTTGATAAGATTATCAATTTGAGTTTCAGTAAGTTCAGGACGTGCTATTACAACACTCTCATAGAAAGCCATATTTTCTCCTTTTGGCTATTTAGACGTTTAAAACGTCCTAACCGGATAAACCGGCAAGGAGCAATTTTGTAGTGGCAATTATATTTATTTTATGGGAAAGTTCAAGTATTTAAATCAATATGGTTTTATAAATGACAATTTTAGCTGTATTTCCAGGACAAGGATCCCAAAAAGTAGGAATGGGCTTGGAATTATGTAACAATTTCAAATCTGCACAAATGGTATTTGATGAAGTTGATGAAGCTCTCTCATTTAAGCTTTCTAAAGTTATGAAAGAAGGCGATGATGAAACGTTAAAACTTACTGAAAATGCTCAACCTGCTCTAATGGCAACTGGAATTGCAGTTGTGAGAGTTATAGAAGAGTTAACTGGAAAAACTTTAAGTAAAATAGTTAGCCATGCCGCAGGTCATTCATTAGGTGAATATACTTCATTAGTAAGTGCTGGAAGTCTAACGATTTATGAAGCAGCGCGACTTTTGAAAATAAGAGGAATGGCTATGCAAAATGCAGTTCCAGTAGGACAAGGTTCAATGGCAGCTATTCTTGGCGCTTCTATTGAAGATATTGAACATTTTATAGCCTTAGTAGATAGTTCTAATGGGATAGTTGAGATAGCAAATGATAATGCTCCAGGTCAAGTGGTTGTAAGTGGCAATGTAGCAGCTCTAAACATATTAATTCAGCTTGCAAAAGATAGTGGAATAAGAAAGATCATTCCACTATCTGTCAGCGCTCCATTCCATTGTTCATTGATGGAACCAGCTGCTGAAAATATGGAAATTGCTTTAAAAAAAATTAAACTAGTTGAGCCAGATTTTCCTATTATATGTAATGTTTCTTCAATACCTGAAACTTCCACACAAATAATAAAAAACAACTTAATTTTGCAAATAACTCATAGAGTAAGATGGAGGGAAACTATGGAATCTCTCTCAAGATTAGGCATTAATCAAATAGTTGAGATGGGAACAGGGAAAGTATTAACAGGCCTTGCCAAAAGAGGTGCCCCTGAGCTTAATTCTTTAAATCTTCAGAACTCAGAAGAAATTTTGCAATGGATTAAAACAGAAAAGTTAGTATGAGGATATAAAATGAGTATTTTCAAAAATAGAGTAGCTTTAATTACTGGTGCCTCAGGTGAAATTGGTAAAGAGCTTGCTATTGAACTAAATAAAAAAGGAGCATCTATAATTTTAGCAGGAAGAAGGAGAGAAGTTTTAAATAATATTGGAAAAAATTTAGAAGGGGATGTTAAAATCATAGATGAAAGTATTGATAATTTCTCAAACTTTGAAAAAGCACTTCTATCTACTGATGCTAAAATAGATATTCTAGTAAATAATGCTGGTATTACAAAAGATAATCTTCTTATTAGAATGAGTGAGAATGATATTGATGATGTAATAAATGTTAATTTAAATTCACTTATTAAAATTACAAAATTTGCTTTAAAAAATATGATGAAAAATAAATTTGGAAGAATAATTTCAATTTCGTCCGTTGTTGGATTTACAGGAAACCCAGGTCAGGCAAACTATTGCGCTTCAAAGTCAGGTATTATTGGTTTTACAAAATCCTTAGCTTTAGAGGTTGCTTCAAGAGGCATCACTGTAAATGCCATTGCACCTGGTTTTATTTCATCTGCCATGACAGACAAACTGACAGAAGACCAAAGAGAAAAAATAATATCTAACATACCTGTAAATAGGCTAGGCACTCCAAAAGATGTTGCCAATGCAGTAATTTTTTTAGCAAAAGAAGATTCTTCCTATATAACTGGAAATACTATCCATGTTAATGGAGGATTGGCAATGGTTTAATTATTTTTAAGAATTTTGAAAATAGTTCTAGTTTTTATTAATAATATATGTTAATTGCCACGCGATTTATATTAAATTTTTAAATGAGGATAAAATGAGCGATACTTCAGATAGAGTAAAAAAAATTGTAGTAGAACATCTTGGTGTAGATGAAAGTAAGGTTAATGATGCAGCATCATTTATTGATGATTTAGGCGCAGATAGCTTAGATACTGTTGAATTGGTTATGGCCTTTGAAGAGGAGTTTGAAATAGAAATTCCTGATGATGCAGCAGAAAAAATTCAGACTATAAAAGATGCTATAGATTTTATAGAAGCTGCATAACTTAATATGTTTAATAGGCGCGTTGTAGTCACGGGTATTGGTATTGTTTCGCCACTTGGTTTAGGTCAAAAAAATAATTGGAAGAGGCTTATTTCAGGTCAAAGTGGGATAGATACCATAAAGTCTTTTGAAGCCTCGGAACTTACGTGTAAAATTGGAGGCGAAATTCCTTTTGGTTCTTTTGAAGAAGGAAACCTAGATTTAAATGAATGGTTTGACATCAAAGATCAAAGAAAATTAGATAGATTTATTATGTTAGGATTAATAGCTGCCGAAGAAGCTATAAAAGATTCTAACATTGATCTTTCAAATGAACAAATTTTAGAAAAATCGGGAGTAATTGTTGGTTCTGGGATTGGGGGATTAAAAACAATTTCGGAGACTTCTATTTTATTAGAGCAAAAAGGTCCAAGAAGGATCTCTCCTTTTTTTATTCCTTCATCTTTAATAAATTTAATATCTGGTCAGATATCGATTAAATATGGCTTTAAAGGTCCAAATCATTCTGTAGTAACTGCTTGTTCTACTGGCAGCCATGCTATTGGAGATGCTTCAAGAATAATTTCAGATGGAGATGCAGATATTATGATTGCAGGAGGAGCAGAGGCAGCTATATGTAAATTAGGTGTTGCTGGGTTTGCTGCAGCTAGAGCACTTTCAACCTCATTTAACGATAGTCCAAAAAAGGCCTCTAGACCTTGGGATAAAGATAGAGATGGGTTTGTGATGGGTGAGGGAGCTGGAATACTTATTCTTGAAGAATATGAGCATGCGAAAAAAAGAGACGCGAATATATATGCAGAAGTTATTGGGTATGGCATGTCAGGTGACGCATATCATATTACAGCTCCTGAGCCAACAGGATTAGGGGCTTTAAAATCAATGCAAAATGCACTAAAACGTGCTTGTATAGACCCATCAGATTTAGATTATATTAATGCACATGGAACATCGACGCCGCTTGGAGATATAATTGAACTCCAAGCTGTTACCAAATTAATGAAAGGCAAACTTGACCAACTTGTTATGTCAAGTACTAAATCTTCTATAGGTCACCTTTTGGGTGCTGCTGGTGCTGTTGAAGCTATTTTTTCAATTTTAGCAATGAAAAATAAAATAATACCTCCTACTATCAATCTTGACACCAAGGCAGATGAAGCGAGTCATTTTAATTTAGCTCCAAACTTTTCTCTAGAGAAAAAAATTAGTTATTGTTTATCTAATTCTTTTGGCTTCGGGGGGACAAATGCATCTTTGGTTTTCAAACACTTGTAATTTTTTTTCTGAATGAATTTAAACAAAGTTTTTGTAACAATAATTTATATATTTTTGTTTATTATTGTTTTAAGTGTAATTTTATTATCATTCTTAAACAAAGAAATACATAAGCCTTTAGAAGTTTCTGATGATTTTGTTTTAGAAGTTAAAAAAGGCGCTAATTCAGAGCAAATTTTTCAGCTATTAAAAAAATACAATTTAGTCCACAGTCGTATAAAATATAACTATTTAGTATACGCTAAAGGAAGTGAATATCTTCCAAAATATGGTCAATATTTAATTCCAAAAAATTCAAGCCTTAATTCAATTTTAGATATTTTTAACTCAGGTGAATCAATTGAATATAAGATTACCATTCCTGAAGGATTAACAACTAGGAAAATTTTAGAAATTGTATCTAAAAATGAAATTTTAAAAGGTTTGATTAATCAGAATTATTTAGACAAAGAGGGTGATTTTTTACCTGAAACCTACTTTTTTACATATGGATATTCAAGAAATTCTCTTTTAGAAAGAATGAAAAAAAAATTAATTTATGTTATCGATGATGAATGGAATAAAAGAGATACCTCTTTGCCATATAAAAATAAAAATGAGGCACTGGTGATAGCAAGTTTAATAGAAAGTGAAGCTTCCTTAGATCAAGAGAGAAAGTTGATTGCTTCAGTTTTTATAAATAGGTTAAGAAAAAATATGAGACTTCAATCTGATCCAACTGTCAAATATGGGTTAGAAAAATTACATAAATTAAAAATAAAAACTATTAAGAAGTCTCATTTAAAAATTGATCATCCATGGAATACTTATACTAGA
Organism: uncultured Rhodobacterales bacterium; assembly: GCA_964571065.1. Classification (GTDB taxonomy): domain Bacteria; phylum Pseudomonadota; class Alphaproteobacteria; order Puniceispirillales. The sequence goes on from CAZNBI010000003.1 coordinate 40,297, forward strand.
AATGGGTTGCCAATTACACCGATTTGCAATCCAGGAAAAAGCTCGATCATTGCAGCATTAAATCCTTTACAAACAGATTATTTGTATTTTGTTGCAGATAAAAAAGGGGGGCATTTTTTTGCTAAAAATCTGAAAGATCATAATAAAAATATCAACTATACTAAAAAGAATACTCTATCTAAACTGAATGATAATAGTTCTATATTTTTTTCTGATAATGATTTACCATTAAGCAAACCTAGAAATAAATAATTATTACTTGAAATGGATAAATTAAAGCGCCGAGGTATTCTTTTTGTTTTATCCTCACCATCAGGAGCAGGAAAAACAAGTATTGCTAGATACATTTTAGATAAAGAAAAAAATATTAAACTAAGTGTTTCTTTAACAACAAGAAAAAAAAGAAAAAACGAAAAAGCTGGTATTGA
>CAZNBI010000004.1:0-35621 GCA_964571065.1 uncultured Rhodobacterales bacterium
GAAGAATTAAAGTCGCCAAGAAAAAAAACTAGAAGAAGAAAAATTCCTGTCCAATGATTTAAAAATTAAAAACTTTTATATAGACATTAAGATTTCAAATTTGTAAAAAAAAGCATTCTTTCTTTTCTTGCCAATCTAAGGAGATTATCATGGATCCAAGCACTTATAAATTTGACACTCTTAGTTTACACGGTGGCCACCAGCCAGATAAAAATTATGGCTCTAGGGCTGTCCCTATTTACCAAACTACATCATATGTTTTTCAAGATACTGATCATGCTGCTGCTTTATTTAATTTAGAGCAGGGTGGCCATATCTACAGTAGGATTTCTAATCCAACTGTTGGTGTCCTTGAAGAGAGAGTTTGTGCCTTAGAGGGTGGTACAGCTGCCATTGCCACGGCTTCAGGTCAAAGCGCAGTTTATTTAGCAATTATGACTTTGGCTAATGCTGGTGATCATATTGTTGCTTCATCACAATTATATGGTGGTACAGTCAATTTATTAAGGTTAACTCTTCCTAGATTTGGAATTACTACAACTTTTGTAAAGCCAGGCGACACAGAAGGCTTTAAAAAAGCAATTAAACCAAATACAAAAATGATATTTGGTGAAATCATAGGAAATCCTGGTCTTGAAGTTATGGATGTTCCTAAAGTTGCAGATATAGCTCATAAAGCTGGTATTCCATTGATGGTAGACTGTACATTTAATACACCTTACTTGTGTAGAGCATTAGATTTTGGTGCAGATATCGTTGTCCATTCATTGACAAAATGGATGTGTGGGCATGGAACTTCTATGGGTGGAATTATTGTTGAAGGTGGAAAATTTGATTGGCAACAAAATGATAAATTTCCAACCATGACAGAGCCTTATCCAGGATACCATGGCCTATCTTTTTCTGAGGAATTCGGACCAGTTGCATTTACTATGAGAGCAAGAGCTGAGGGAATGAGAGATATGGGCCCATGTATGAGCCCTACAAATGCTTTTAATATATTGCAGGGGATTGAAACTTTATCTGTAAGAATGGACAAGCATTTATCAAATGCTAAGTCGATGCTTGAATACTTATCAAATCATGATGGTGTTGCGTGGGTTTCTCATCCTGATCTTCCAGATCATCCCGATCATGAAGTAGCAAAGAAAATGCTCCCCAAAGGTGCAGGTTCAATGATTGCTTTTGGAGTAAAAGGTGGAAGAAAAGCAGGTGAAGCATTCATAAATGCTGTTAAACTTGCTTCAAATCTAGCTAATGTTGGTGATTCAAAAACTTTAGTTATTCATCCAGCATCAACAACCCATGCTCAGATGGATGGTGAGACTATGAAACATGCTGGCCTTACTGAGGATATGATTAGATTTTCAGTTGGAATTGAAGATGTTCAAGACATAATGAATGACTTTGATAATGGCTTTAGGGCTGCAAAAAGATTGCAGTTAAAGGCAGCTGAATGAAATTTCAAGTAAACAACAAGGAAGTCTTCGCATCAACTGGTGGCCAGCCTTTTGATAAAAATAAACCACTTCTTATTTTTGTTCATGGAAGTGGTTTAAGTCATATAACATGGGTTTTGCAAACACGTTATTTTGCTTTCCATGGATACAGTGTCTTAGCAATAGATCTTCCTGGCCATGGAGACTCAGAAGGTCCGCCTCTTAAATCAATTGAGGATATGGCGGATTGGATTTCTGATGTTATATCTTCTGTAGGCTACAGTGAAGCGTCATTGATTGGACATTCGCAAGGTTGCTTGGTTCTTTTAGAGTGTGCTGCTAGGTATCCTGAAAAAATTAAATCGCTAAGCTTAATGGGTGGTGCAGGGGCTATACCAATGAACCCGGAATTACTATCACTTGCAGAAGATGGAAATCCAAAAGCTGTAGAGTTAATGATGGATTGGGCACATGGTCCAGGTGGTCATTTTGGTGGTCACCCTGTACCTGGTCTTCATCACATTAATTTAGGAGCAACAATAGTAAAAAATGGATCTGTAAAAGTTTTAGGAGTTGATTTCAGGGCCTGTGATAATTACAAAAATGGTTTCGAGGCTGCAAAAAATGTCAAATGCCCAACACTGAATATTCTTGGTGATAAAGACAAAATGTGTCCATTAAAAGAGGGCAAGAGACTAGCTGATGCAATTGATAATTCAGAAGTTGAAATTATTAAAAATTGTGGTCACATGATATTGTTGGAAGAAGCAGATCAAGCTTTAGCTGCATTGAAAAGATTCGTTACTGAAAATCATCCACCAAATTGAAAAGTGTAATTAATAATAAATAGGATTACAAATGCACAAAATCGGAAGTATACCATTTAAAGTTTACAAGAATAAGGTAGCAGTTCTATTTGTTACTTCACAGGTAAGAGGAAGATGGATACTACCAAAAGGTGAACTTAATGATAATGAAAGTCATGAAGATGCTTGTCATAGAGAAACTTATAATGAATCAGGTGCAAAAGGTATAATGATGAAAAATTTTCCAATTACCAAGTCCATAACTAAATTAACAACAAAAGGTATTGTTTCTAATTCTGTTACTTTTTATCCATTAATTGTCGAAAATCAAGATAATGAATGGCCTGATAAAAACAAAAGGCAAAGGCATTGGGCGCTTTTAAAGGATGTTAATAAAGTTGCAAGTAAAGATGATTATCTAGAAGTATTAGAAGACTTTCAGAAACTTAAGCCATGGATGTCAATTTAGAAATTAAAAAATAAATTGATCCAGCAAGAAATGCTGAAGCAGGCACAGTGATTATCCATGCTGCAGCAATAGAATATAAAAATTTTCTTCTTACAAGTTTTCTTCTTAACCTTCTGTCTAGTTCGGCAAAAGCTTCTTCAGCTGTATCATTTAATTTATGGCCTGGTTTAATTTTCTGTTTATTCGGATTCTCCAAGAACTCCCGCAAAAACCCAATCCCAAATATAGAACCTATCGCAATATGTGTAGAACTTACTGGAAGTCCCAATGTTGTTGCGATTAAAACTGTAATTGCTGATGATATTGCAACACAATACGCTCTAGGAGCGTTTAACCTTGTAATCTTTTGGCCAACTGTTTTTATTAATTTTGGTCCAAATAAAAGAAGCCCAAAAGAAATTCCAATTGCTCCTATGAACATAACCCAGAATGGAATGCTAACTTTAGAGGCAATTTCATTGGTATCATTGAAAGTTGAAACTATAGCTGCCAGAGGGCCCACAGCATTTGCAACATCATTAGCGCCATGAGCAAAACATAATAATGCAACTCCAATAATTAATGGAAAATTAAAAAGAGTGTATATATCTTTCTTTTCATTTTTAAGAGATAATAATTTTTTATTTGTCCATGGTTTAGAAAATATAAAAGTAACAACAGCGACAAAAATTGTATAACTAATAATCTCTACAATTGAAGCTTTGTAAACTTTTTTGAACCCTTTAATAGTCATATATGCAGTGATAGCGGCTGCCATTACTGCTATAAGTACAGGTATCCATTTCCTTGCAGCGTTAACTTTATCTTTTTTATTTATTATTTTAGTTGTTATAAAAAATAAAAACGAAGCAGCAATAATTCCTCCAAGAACAGGCGAAATAACCCAACTTGCCGCTATCTTACTCATAGTTAACCAATTTACTATATTCATACCTGCAGCAGCGAGCCCTGCACCTAAAACTCCACCAACAATTGAATGAGTTGTAGATACTGGTGCATTTAAAATAGTTGCTAAATTAATCCATAATGCAGCAGAAAGTAGTGCACTTAACATTAAATACCTAAAGTTTTCAGTTGAAATTGAACTATCAACCATAATAATCCCTTTAGACACAGTTTTAACAACATCTCCCCCAGCTAAGAGTGCTCCAGCAGCTTCACAAATTGCAGCAATTATTACAGCGGTGGTAATTGTTAGAACTTTTCCACCCACGGCAGGACCCATGTTGTTAGCTACATCATTAGCACCAATGTTTAATGCCATATAGCCACCAATAACAGCTGCAATGATCAGTAATATTTTATTATCAATTTTATCAGAGATAAAAAAATCTACGCAGATACCAGTTAGTAGCAAAAATAATATTGCTACTAATACAGTGCCCCAATTTGATAATCTGAAAATGGTTTGGTTAGAAGTATATTCTAATCTTTTCAGATCATTAATGTAACGATTTTCTAATTTATTATCGCTCATTTTTTTAAAAATTTGACAAATTTATTTGCTATATATCAACGTTTTAAAAAAATTAAAACAATTAATTTTTTTTTATAATTTTATATAATTATAATCTTTTTAGAACAAAAAAACTTACAAAAATAAAACAAAGAGATCCAAAAACACAACCCTCTATTCCATATTTTTGATATAAGTATCCTGATAAAAAAGTCCCAAAAAATCTTCCTAATGCATTTGATGAATAATAAAAGCCTATATCTTCTGCCACAGAATTCTTATTTGAATAAGCTAATATTAGGTAAGAGTGTAATGCTGAATTTACAGCAAAAACTCCGCCATAAATTATAAGTCCGAAAGTTAGAATTTTTTCAGCAGAAATATTATGGTTACTTATGGCAAGTAGAACTAATAATGCTGTTTGAATTACGCCTAGCATAAATATCCAAAATTTTGCTGAAGAGACTTCTAAACTTAACCCATCATTACTTCTTTTAATTAAGACAGGAATAAATGACTGGCAAAACCCATAACCAATGATCCAAAGCGCAATGAAAGAACCTACTTGCCAAAAAGACCATCCTGCTGAGTATAAAAATAATGGTAGGCCAACTACAAACCAAATATCCCTTGAGCCAAATAGAAATAACCTAGCTAGAGATAAAGTATTTATATTACTTGATTTACTTAGAAATGTTTTTAATGTTTTTGATGGTTTTAATAACCCCAAATTACTATCTAATAAAATCAATGAGAATAGACAAAAAGATAGTAATAATATCAAAGTGTATAAGGAGTAATGAAAACCAATTATTTCAATTAATAAACTTCCAAAAAAAAACCCTAATCCTTTTGAAATATTCTTTAGTCCAGTAAACCAAGACACCCATTTAAATAATAGCCCATTTCCATCGCCAGAAACTATTTTAACTGCTGACTTCGAAGAAGTTTTAGAAATATCTTTTGCAATCCCTGAAATTCCTTGAGCTATCATGATCCATATTATTGAAGAGTATAATCCCCATGAAGAAGTATAAAATGATAAAAGACACAAACCAAAAATTTGTAACAAAACCCCTAATGAGAGCATCCTTTTGATCCCATAAAAAGAAGTAACCCATCCACCAATTAAGTTTGTTATTACGCCAACTAATTCATAAAGAAGAAATAATAATGCCAGTGACAAAGGTGAAAAACCAAGATGAAAAAAATGAAGGAGCACTATCATTCTAATTGCTCCGTCAGTGAGTGAAAAAAATAAATATGTATTTGTTATGATAAGGAAATTTTTTAAGTTAAACATTTAATGAATTATGAACTAACTTTACTATATCATTCATTCTACAAGCGTATCCTGTTTCGTTGTCATACCAAGAGTAAACTTTTAGTAAATTATTATCAGTGACTAATGTACTTTGAGCGTCAATAATACTGCTTCTTGTATCATTTAAAAAATCTATTGATACCAATGGGTTAAACTCAATTCCTAAAATACCTTTAAGTTCATTTTCTGAAGCAATTTTAAATAAAGTATTTACCTCACTTCTATTTGTATTTTTATTTAATTGAAAAACACAGTCAGTCAAACTCGAATTAATTACAGGAACCCTAACAGCATGACCATCAAGTTTACCATCTAATTCTGGAAAAATTAATCCTATTGCTTTGGCACTTCCTGTCGTAGTTGGGTGCATCGAAAGCATAGATGAACGCGCTCTTCTTAAGTCTTTATGTGGTTTATCTAAAAGGACATTAGTGTTTGTAGGATTATGAATAGTTGTAATTTGCCCTTTTAATATTTCGAAATTTTTATGAATAATACTTACTATTGGAGCTAGGCAATTTGTAGTACATGATGCAGCTGTCACAATATTATGAATTTTTGGGTTATATAATTGTTCGTTAACTCCAAATACAATATTTAAAATTTCTGGATCATTTACAGGTGCAGAAACAATTACTTTTTTTATATTACTATGAAAATACTCTTTTATCTTTTTTTTAGTTAAAAATTTTCCTGTACAATCTAAAACTATTTTACAGTCAGCAAGATCCCAATTAACTTCATTAGGTTTTTTATGGTTTGTTAGTATTATCTTCTGCCCATTAATCGAAATTGTTTTTTTATTAACCTGACTAATGTCCGCATTCCATTTGCCATGTACACTGTCATATTTTAAAAGATGGCAAAGGTTATTTATATCACAATTTGGATCATTTAAATGTGAAATACAAATGCCATTATTGTTAAAGTTTCTATTGAGACCTCCAAAAAAATCTTTTAAAACAAGTCTTCCTATACGACCCAATCCATTTATTCCAATTGCCATAAAAAATATCCTAGTTTAGCATTTATATAAAATTAAATTATTAAAGAAAATTTACCTAGAAAGTAATAATCGAATACTTTTAATTATTCTAATTTTTCTTGAATTTTTCGTTAATAATTTTTATTTTAAACGGGTTTATGAGTAATATTTTTTTATTTAGGCATGGTAAATCAAGCTGGTCAGATCCAATTTTCGATGATCATAAAAGGCCGTTAGCTGATCGTGGTATTAGGGACGTACCTCTTATATCAAAAATTATAAATGAGAAATGTTCTAATATAGATCTTGTTTTGTGCTCTAGTTCAAAGAGAACAATAGAAACTTTAAACTTATGCATGCAGCATATTAATGGCAATCGTCAAACAGAAATTTTAGATGAACTTTATTTATCCTCAAGTGAAAATATTTTGAAGATATTAAATAATTTTTTAAGCAAAAATAATAATATTGTATTAATTGGACATAATCCAGGTCTTTATGATTTTGTGAATTCTGTAGATCATTTAAATTCTTTTTTATTTCCAACGGCAGGATTATGCCATTTGATTTTACAAAAAAACACTACGTCATTTATGAACTTTTCTGATTTAAAGATAGTTACGACTACTAAACCAAAAGATATTTTGCTAAAGTGAATTAAGATTGATGTGATTATAAAATTAGGGAAGCAAAATGGGCAAATTTGAAAATGCCGATGAATGGATAGAAGCTGAACTCAATGAAACTTTGGATGAAATGTTTGAAGCAGAGTTTAATGAGCCAATCTTAAGTCAAGAAACGCGGGAATACATAAAGAAAATCTACCGCGGCAAAAAACCTAAAACCCTTGAAAACAGAGTTTATTTTAAGAACCTACTTAAACTTCAAGGTGAACTAATTAAGTTACAAAATTGGGTTGAAAATACTGGTGCGAAAATTCTAATAATCTGTGAAGGTAGGGATAGTGCTGGAAAAGGTGGTGTAATTAAAAGAATTACCCAAAGGTTAAATCCAAGAGTTGCTAGAGTTGTAGCACTGCCTCCACCATCAGAAAGAGAACAGACCCAATGGTATTTTCAAAGATACGTTCCTCACTTGCCGGCAGGTGGAGAGATAGTTCTATTTGATAGATCTTGGTATAATAGGGCAGGCGTTGAAAAAGTAATGGAGTTTGCAACAAAAGACCAGGTTGAACAATTTTATCGAGATGTTCCTGACTTTGAGAGGATGCTGATCCGTTCAGGAATAATTTTATTAAAGTACTGGTTTTCTATTTCTGATGAGGAACAGCAGTTAAGATTTTTAATGCGTGCAAACGATCCGTTAAAGCAATGGAAATTATCAGACGTAGACTTAATGGCTCGCATCCACTGGGAAAAATATACTAAAGCCAAAGAAGTGATGTTCAAAAGGACAAATACAAAAGAGGCGCCTTGGTATATTGTTGAAGGGAATGACAAAAAAAGAGAACGTTTAAATTGCATAACTCACATTTTATCAAAAATTCCATACAAAGATGTTGAACATGACAAAGTAGAACTTCCAGAACGAGTTTTCAATCCAGACTACGAGAGAAAAACTCTCCCAGATGAGCTTTACGTCCCAAAATTTTATTAATCCTCCATGAAAGAAAATCTTGTTAAATTTAATTGAAGATCACGGTAAAGTTGCTGTTATCGACATTGGGTCAAACTCCTTAAGATTTGTGATTTTTGACCGCTACGGTCGTTATCCTTATCCGCTGTTCAATGAAAGAATTACGTGCAGGTTGGGGGATGGCGTTCAAAAAACAAAAAAACTTAAGAAAGAGAGGATTGAACAGTCTCTCGAAACAATTATGCGTTTTTCAAATATTATTAATGAAGCTGGTTTAGAAAAAGTTTTAGTAATTGGGACTGCTGCTTTGAGACAAGCTGAAAATTCAGATGCGTTTATAAAGCCCGCAGAAGAAATTTTAAATACCAAAATTCGAATTTTAAGTGGTGTAGAGGAAGCTGATTTAGTTGCAAGAGGTTTGGTATCTAATATTCCACTTGCAAACGGTATTATTGCAGATTTAGGAGGTGGAAGCCTTGAGCTTATTAAAGTTCAAAATGGTAAGAAAATAGAAACTATTAGCTTAAACTACGGGCATTTAATTGAAATAGATGAAAAAAAATTCAAAAAAATCATCAAAAAATTAAATTGGGAAAATGGATTGGATGATCAATTCTTTTACGGTGTTGGTGGTAGTTTCCGAGCCTTGGGTTTAGTATTTAAACATAAAAATAAATATCCTTTGGATATTCTACACGGTCTAAATATTTCATCGAAAAAAGCTAATAGAATTTTAAACAAGATAATTAAATTAAATGGAGATGTGAAGGGGCTTCCTCAATCAAGAAAAGCCACAATGAGTAATGCAGCAAAAATAATGAGAGTAGTTCTAAAAGGAACAAAATCAAAAAATATTTTTGTTTGTGGGACAAGTGTCAGAGAAGGCGTTGTTTTAGAAAACTTATCTATCCGGAATATCAAGCACGATCCTCTTATCTCAACTTGTGAGGAAATAGCTAAGCAGTCAGTCCGGTTTCAAGGGCTTTCTAATTCTTTAGAAAAGCTACTCTTACCAATCTTAAGTATAGGAAATAAAGATGAATTAAGCAGATTATTAAAGGCATCATGTTTGATGGCAGATATAGCGTGGAATGAGCATACTAGCTTTAGACATGTAATAGCTGCCGAGAAGATTCTCTTGTTGCCTACTAACTCACTTACTCATCGAGAACGTGCTTGGCTAGCGAAAACCCTTTTCCATAGATACAACAGGCCTGTGGAGCTCGTTAAATTCCCTTTCAAATTCAAATCAATTCTATCAATTGAAGATAAATTCACATCATTAATTATTGGTTTGTCATTGAGATTTGCTATGGCAGCATGTGCTGGCTTACCTGATCTTTTAGATAATTTAAAATTTGACTTAACTGAAAAGCAGTTAAAGATTAGTTTTAATAAAAATACTAAATCATTGCTAGTGGATCATGTGTATGAAAAACTAAATATTCTCTCAAATTATCTAGAAAGAGAACTGATAATAGAACTATAAAATATATAATATGTTTAGAGTTTTTCTTGTAAATTTTTTATAGTTTTTCTGTAATTTGACTGAATATCATCAAAGTTCAAATGCTTGCCATTTTCAACAAGGCATTTGCCTTTATTCCAGAGTTTTTGAACATCATTTTCGCGAGATGCAAAAATCCAGTAGTCTAAAATTTTATCATCCTCTAATCCATCGAGTTCATTATTCGTATTTGGTAAAGATATAAAATCTGCATTGAAACCTTTTTGAATTTTACCATTATTAATTTGTAAAGCGCGAGCTCCTCCCTCAAGACAATCATCAAATAATTTTCTACCAGTTGATTTTTTTTGATTAGAAATAACAGCTCTTTTTTTATTTAAAAGTCTCTGGGAGTACTCAAAAGTTTTTAACTCTTCAGTGAGGCTGATATTGATGTTTGAATCAGTTCCTATACCGTATAACCCTTTTTGCTCATTGTATTGAAATCCATTGAAAATACCGTCACCCAGATTTGCTTCTGTTACAGGACAAAGTCCAGCTACAGCTCCTGATTTTGATAAAAGCTCTGTTTCTAATTCAGACATTTGAGTGCAATGGATAAGACACCATCTTTTATTAATATCAAAATTTTCAAATAAAAATTCTACAGGTGGCATTTTATAAAATGACTTTATTTCTTCTACTTCCTTGACCTGTTCTGCAGCGTGAATATGTATAGGGCCATTTGTTAGATCAATTATTTTATTTAGAGTTTCATTTTTCACAGCTCTTAAAGAGTGCGCTGCTACGCCAAGTGAAAAATTTTCATTTTTTGATAATAATACTTTAATTTGATTATATAATTCTTCAAAAGTATCAATATTGTTATGAAACCTAAGTTGGCCTCCTTCTAATTCTCTATTGTCGCAGCCACCTCTTTCATAAACAACTGGCAATAAACAAATACTCATTCCACTTTCTTCTGAAGCCTCTAAAACTTTTTCAGATAATTCAGCAATATTGTCATATTTAGTTCCCCCAATTTGATTATGTAAATAGTGAAACTCACCAACACCGACGTATCCCGATTGCAGCATTTCCATTTGGCTAAATAAAGTTATTGAGTAGATTTCTTCTGGGGTTAATACATCAAGAAATTGATACATTAAATTCCGCCATGACCAAAAATTATCATTACCCTGAGGGCTTCTTGCTTCAGTTAATCCTGCCATTGCTCTTTGAAAAGAATGGCTGTGTAAATTATTCATAGCTGGTAGAATAATTTCTTCATTAAGATCTGCATCGACTTTGTGGTTGTTATTTTCAGTTACATTTGAAATCAAACCTGATTGGTCAATTTCTATAATTACATTATTAGACCAGCCATTTGGAAGCAGGGCTTTTTTTGCGAATATATGTTTATTAATAATATCCATTTTCGTCTTTTGTTGACAGAACTTATGACTTTACGTCATATCATATCAATGCAATTATAATAATAAAAATTTATATAATGGGAAATTCAAAAACCAATCAAACAATTTTTACTAACGCGAAAATTGTTCCAATGTCGGGTAATAGTGATGACTTTGAAATCATTGAAGATGCTGTAATAGTATCTGATGGTGATATCATTGCTTGGGTTGGACCAGAAAAAAATATTCCTCAAAAATTTAAAAACTTTAAAGAATTCAATGTAAAAGGAAAGTTAATAACTCCAGGGTTTATTGATTGCCATACCCATCTAGTTTTTGGTGGTAACAGATCCTCAGAGTTTAATATGAGATTGAACGGAAAATCTTATGAAGAGATTGCTAAAGCAGGGGGTGGTATAGCCTCAACAATGAAATCTACAAGAAATGCTACTTTTGATGAACTGCTGCAATCATCCCTAACTCGTTTAGATGATATGATAAGAAATGGCGTTACAACAGTAGAAATTAAATCTGGATACGGTTTAGATATTGAAACCGAATGTTTGATGCTTCGTGTTGCAAGAAGGTTGGAAACAATACGGCCGATAAGAGTGAAAACGAGTTTTCTAGGTTCACATGGCATCTCTCCCGAATATAAGAGTAACCCAAATAAATATATAGAAGATATTTGCCTTCCAGCTTTAACTAAAGCTCATGAAGAGGGACTGGTTGATGCTGTTGATGGATTTTGTGAGACAGTTGCATTAAATACAGAGCAATTAAAATTAGTTTTTGAATTAGCGAAAAAGCTAGACCTCCCTATAAAATTGCATGCCGAGCAACTTAGTCATTCAGGCGGAGTTAAGCTAGCGACTTCTTATAATGCAATTTCAGTAGATCATCTTGAGTACGCAAATGAGGATGATGTTAAGTTAATGTCTGGTGCTGGAAGTATAGCTGTAATTCTTCCAGGGGCTTATTATACTCTAAATGAAACACAAAAGCCTCCAATCGAATTATTTCGAAAGTATAATGTGCCTATGGCAATTGCAACTGACTGTAATCCGGGATCATCACCTCTTACATCAATTCTACTTTCAATGAATATGTCATCCACACTTTTTAAAGTAACACCATTAGAGGCTTTATCTGGTGTGACAAAAAATGCTGCGAAAGCTTTATCTCTTAATGACAGAGGCCAGATTAAGGAAGGCATGATTTCAGATTTTGTAATATGGGATTTAGAGCACCCAGCTGAGTTTTCATATCGAATTGGATTTAATCCAATATATAAAAGAATCTTTGGAGGATCATTTGACTGAGATTATATCACCTCATTCTATTAATTTAGATTTTCTAGAAAAAATATTTAGGCATAAATTACAGATAGTAGTTGATCCAAAATTAGAGACAAACGTCGCAAAATCCTCTGAAATAGTTCAAAAATCAGCTGAGGGAGATTTGCCTGTTTATGGAGTTAATACAGGGTTTGGAAAGTTAGCAAACAAAATTATTCCTTCAGAAGATAGGGAACAACTCCAGAAAAATCTTGTTCTTAGCCACTGTGCTGGAATTGGAGAGCCTTTGCCCGAAGACGTTACGAGATTAATGATGGTATTAAAAATTGTATCGTTATCATTAGGAGCTTCAGGTGTAAAATGGACAACCATAAAGCAAATTGAACGAATTATAAATTCTGGGATAGTCCCAGAAATACCTCATCAGGGTTCTGTTGGTGCGTCAGGTGATCTAGCTCCATTAGCCCATATGGCTGCAGTAATGATTGGCGAGGGTTTCGCTTTTTATAATGGTGAAAAGCTTTCTGGTTTTGAGGCACTAAAAAGGGCTGGTATTGAACCTATTACTCTTGGTCCAAAAGAGGGTCTAGCTCTTTTAAATGGTACCCAATTTTCGACAGCCTGCGCACTTGCAAGTTTATTAGATGCTTGGAGGTCTGTACTAAACTCTATTGTCATTTCTTCACTTTCGACAGACGCAATAATGGGTTCTACAAGTCCACTCTTACCACAAATACATGAATTAAGAGGGCATAAGGGCCAAATTTTTGTTGCCAGTAAAATGAGAGAGTTGATGGATGGAAGTGTTATTCGGGAAAGTCACAGAGAAAATGATCAAAGAGTTCAAGATCCATACTGTATAAGATGCCAGCCACAAGTTTTGGGAGCAAGTTTAGATATATTAAAGAATGCTTCAGTTACTATTGATATCGAAACAAAAGCAGTAACAGATAACCCTCTTGTGTTAGTCGATGAAAACAGGATTGTTTCAGGTGGTAACTTTCATGCAGAGCCTATCGGTTTTGCAGCAGATCAAATAGCATTAGCGTTAGCAGAAATTGGGTCAATTTCTCAAAGGAGAATAGCCTTAATGGTTGATCCAACCTTAAGCTATGATCTGCCTCCCTTTTTAACAGATGACGCAGGTTTAAATTCAGGTTTTATGATTGCTGAAGTAACGTCTGCAGCTTTAATGAGTGAAAATAAGCATCTTGCAAATCCTTGTGTTACAGACTCAACACCTACTTCAGCAAACCAGGAAGACCATGTTTCAATGTCTGCTCATGGTGCATACAGATTATTTAAAATGAATAAAAACTTAAATTCAATTTTTGGAATTGAATTATTATGTGCAGCGCAAGGGGTAGAGAGCCGTCAACCTCTAAAAACTTCTCCATTGCTTCAGAAAGCAGTTGATGAACTAAGAAAACATGTGCCGCGTTTAAATGAGGATAGGTTTGTAGCTAATGATATAAATAATGTCTCTGATCTATTAGATAAAAAAAATATACTTAAGAGTTCAAAGCTTGATCTTCCAATTTCAACTTTTTTCAATTTATAAAATCAAAGGTAAAAAATGTCTGACTTAATCAAAAATTCAAGAATAGTTAAACCCCCTACAGGAGATAAGATAACTGCAAAGTCGTGGTCAACAGAAGCACCTATGAGAATGTTGATGAATAACTTACATCCAGATGTTGCTGAAAACCCTAATGAACTTGTTGTTTATGGGGGTATTGGTAGGGCAGCAAGAAGTTGGCAAGATTTTGATAAAATTGTTTCAAGTTTAAAATCTCTTGACGAAGATGAAACCCTTTTGGTTCAATCTGGTAAGCCTGTTGGCATTTTCAAAACTCATGAAGATGCTCCAAGAGTACTGATAGCTAATTCAAACTTAGTCCCAAATTGGGCTAATTGGGATCATTTTAATGAACTTGATAAAAAAGGTTTAGCAATGTACGGGCAAATGACCGCAGGTTCTTGGATATATATAGGGACCCAAGGAATTGTTCAGGGTACTTACGAGACTTTTGTTGAGGCTGGAAGACAGCATTACAATGGAGATTTGAAAGGAAAATGGATTTTGACAGCAGGGCTTGGTGGGATGGGTGGCGCTCAGCCTTTAGCTGCTGTAATGGCAGGAGCATGTTGTTTAGCCGTTGAATGCAATCCTGAAAGTATAGACTTTCGTTTGAGAACAGGTTACCTGGATGAAAAAGCTGAAAGTTTAAAAGAAGCTCTTGAAATGATAAAAGCATGGACATCCTCTGGAGTATCAAAGTCTGTTGGGCTACTTGGTAATGCTGCAACTATTTTTACAGAAATTTCAGAAATGGGGATTAAGCCTGATATCGTAACTGATCAAACAAGTGCCCATGATCCAACCAATGGTTATCTTCCTGAAAACTGGTCTATAAGTGAATGGAAAGATAAAAGAGAAACCAATCCAAAATTAGTCGAAGCAGAAGCAAGAAAATCAATGAAAAAACATGTGCAAGCCATGGTGTCTTTTTGGAATAAGGGAGTGCCAACACTAGATTACGGTAATAATATAAGGCAAGTCGCTTTAGACGAAGGACTGGAGACAGCATTCTCATTTCCAGGTTTTGTTCCGGCTTACATCCGACCATTATTTTGTAAAGGTATTGGTCCCTTTAGATGGTGTGCGTTGTCGGGGGATCCGGAAGATATTTATAAAACAGATGCTAAAGTAAAAGAGCTTATTCCAGATGATAAACATCTTCACAAATGGCTAGACATGGCCAGAGAGAGGATAAAATTTCAAGGTCTGCCAGCTAGAATTTGCTGGGTAGGCTTAGGTCAAAGAGATAAATTAGGCCTGGCATTCAACGAAATGGTGTCTAAAGGAGAACTTTCAGCACCGATTGTTATTGGGAGGGATCACTTAGACAGTGGTTCAGTTGCTAGTCCAAATCGCGAAACAGAAGCAATGAAGGATGGATCAGATGCTGTAAGTGATTGGCCACTTTTAAATGCTTTGTTAAATACTGCAAGTGGGGCAACTTGGGTTTCGTTGCATCATGGTGGTGGTGTTGGTATGGGTTACAGCCAGCATTCTGGAATGGTTATTTGTTGTGATGGAACAAAAAAAGCTTCAGAAAGGATAAAAAGAGTTTTATGGAATGACCCTGCAACTGGCGTAATGCGTCATGCTGATGCAGGATATGATATTGCAATCAAAAGTGCTAAAAATCACAAACTTAATTTGCCGAGTATTAAATAAAGGATATAAAATGCATTATTCACCAACCAATGAAAATTGTCCGCTTCCTTATTCTCCTTTTAAATCTTGTACTGTTCCTAGGCCTATCGGTTGGCTTTCAACTCTTTCTAATGATGGAATAGCAAATCTTGCTCCATATAGCCAATGGCAAAACTTAACTTTCGATCCTCCACTTGTAATGTTTGCGGCTAATCAACTTTCTTCCGGAAAAAGAAAAGACACGGTAATAAATGCAGAAAAAACAGGTTGGTTTATTTGGAATATGGCTACATATGATTTGCGTGAAGCTGTAAACATTTCGGCCATGGAGTTAGCATCTTCTGAAGATGAATTTTTACATGCAGGCGTCTCAAAACAAGAATGTATTGATACTAAAGTGCCAAGAGTAAAAGAATCTCCCGCACATTTTGAGTGTAAATATTTATCAACGCATCGTCTTGCTGGAAACTCAAATCATGGTTATGTGGATGTCGTTTACGGTCAGGTAATGAGAATTCATGTTAATGATCAATATATAGATGCAAATGGTAAAATGGATATAAAGAAAATCAGACCGTTAGCAAGATTGGGATACTATGACTACACATCAGTAACTGATGTATTTGAAATGCGTATTCCTGGAGCTTCGTCAAAAGCATCTGATGGTCTGGAGGGAAAGTCCTCATGACACCTGAAGTTTACATAGATTTTATAAATAAATTTGATGTAGATAAAGTCGCTCTTACAAATGATGAAATCCTAAATGCTATTGAAGATAGTCTCAAAATGCAGGGAAGAGGTGAAACTGAAATTGAACCAAGAACACATATTCGTCCAAGAGCTGGTGTTGAAGGACATTTCAATGTTTTGAGAGGCTGGATTGGAGGTGAAATTGATAGTGCGGGCACAAAGGTTGTTGGAGATTTTGTAAACAATTATCTTGAAGACAGGCCATCCGAATATGGGGTGCTAACTTTGTTTGACCCTAGGAATGGAGCACCAAAAGCAATTGTTGACGCTACAGGTATAACTGACATGAGAACCGGAGCAGTGACTGCTATTGGGGCAAAATATCTTTCCAATAAAAAACCCAAAATTTTAGCTCATATTGGTGCAAGAGGAACAGCTTACTGGAATGTTCGTCTTTTGTGTCATTTATTTGATTTTGAGGAAGTACGAATTCATTCAAAAAGAGAAGAAAGCAGAGAAAAATTTGCAGATAAACTTACTGAGGATTTAAAAAGACCAATTAAAGTAACTGAAGACTGGGAAAGCTGCATACTTGATGCTGATATAGTTGTCGAGGCTTCTAGATTGTCTAAACCTGAACCACTTTTAAAAACTGATTGGATTAAAAAAGGTGCATTAGTTATTCCATATGGGACAATGTCAGCTCTTGAATTCTCATTGCCTGATATAATGGATAAATTTGTTATGGATGATTGGGGTCAGGCTCATGGTATTTTTGGAGCATTGAGGGAACATATAGATAAAGGTAAAATAACCTTTGAAAATCTTCACGCAGAATTAGGAGAGATTGTATGTGGTCTCAAAAAAGGGCGAGAAGCAAATGATGAGACTATACTATTCTGGCATAGAGGACTTTCATTATCAGATATTGCTTTGGGGCATAAAATTTTATCTAAAGCCAAAGAAATAGGAGTGGGGCAAAAACTCAGATTTGCTTAATGATCTATAATTTTAATAACAAGAGAATTAAATTAAATCATTTCTTTGAAACACTGCAATTAATCAAAGAAAATAAAATTAAATTTCAAATAAATAAAAATATTTTAACTAAAATTAAGAAAGATTTTGCTTGTGTAAAACAAAGCCTCAATTCCGGTCAATCTGTATATGGAATGAATACAGGGCTAGGCAGTAATGTAAATTATAAATTAAACAAAAAAGAGATTGAAAATTTTCAGCAGCTTATTATTGATGGAAGATCGTCAAGTGTAGGAAAATTTCTCGATGAGGAAATTGGTTTACTACTTCTTTATGCACGTTGTATCCAACTATCAAAAGGAAATACAGGTATATCACCTAAACTTTTTAAACATTTGATGAAGTGTTTAGAAAAAGGTTTTAGTCCTGCAATTCCAGAATTTGGATCTATTGGGGCAGGGGATTTAACTCAAAATGCTACTTTTGCAATAGCTCTTTTAGGAAAAGCAAAGTTTTGGAATAGAGGCAAAATTATAGCTTCAAAAAATAAACTAGTCTCAGACAAAATCAAACCACCAAAACTTGAAGGAAAGGATGCAATGGCATTGATAAACCACTCATGCCTTTCAATTGCTTTATCTGGCAAAGCCTTAAATGATACTTCACATGCTTTTATGATGATGCAGTTTTCAGCTCTGTTTTCATTTGAGGCATTTATTGGAAACAAGCAAATATTCTCTCCAGAAGTTAATGAACTAAGAGTGTCACCTGGGCAATATGAATGTGCTCGTTGGTATTATAATATATTCAAAAATATTTTACAAAAACCAAGAAGACTGCAAGATCCTCTGTCATTTAGAACTATATCAGTTTGTCACGGTTTGGGTATGACAAATATTACTCGGCTAATCGAATATTGGGAAAATGAGTTAAATGGGATTTCTGATAGTCCTGTAGTTTTAAATAATAAAGATTTAGTGTCTACACCTAATTTCCATAATCCGGCACTAGCACAAATTATGGAAAGTGTAGCGCTTTCTAATGCCATGATTGCGAATGGATCTTTTCAAAGAATACAAAAATTAATGAATAGTAAAATTTCAGATTTGCCTAGCTATCTATCTCCAATAGGTGGTAAATCTGCTGGGTTAATGCCTTTACAAAAAACAGCAGCTTCTATTTTGTCTGAGATTAGGCAATGTGCTTTTCCTATTTCATTTGATACTAGTCCTGTTTCAGATACTGTTGAGGACATGTCTACAATGACACCCTCAAGTGCTAAAAAATTAATTAGACAATCTGAATTAATGAAACTTTTATCTGGAATTGAAACCTTAGTATCTTGCCAAGCATTAGACTTAAGGCATGATAATATTAGCAATTCAAAATTAATCTCATCACCAACAAAACTTATGTTTAAAATTATAAGAAAAACAATTGACAAAATTCTTTATGATCGTCCAATAGAGAATGATATTGAAACGACTGCTGTAGAATTAGAAGAGTTTATAAAATTAAAAAAATTAAAAAAATTCTGGATTTTTAATTGAGGAAAAAATGGAACTGAAAACAGCTAGACGATCAGGTGGAAGATCAAGAAAATCTGATCGCCAAAGCAAAAAATCAATAGATCAATTGGAATGGGGTATTCCATATAATACAGACAACTTTGTAGAGCCTCTCAGTGAGGAAGGTGTAAACAAAATACATAATGCAACTATGCAGGTTCTAGAAGAAATTGGTATTGAGTTTCTTAATGAAGAGGCAAAGAAAGTACTTTCTGAAGCTGGTTGTAAAGTTGATAAGAACTCAGACAATGTTAAGATGGATAGATCTTGGGTTAAGGAAATGATTTCTAAGGCTCCTTCAGAATTTGAAATATTTCCTAGAAACATAAATAGGTCAGTAAAAATTGGTGGTAGAAATATGGCCTTTGTTAATGTTTCTTCCCCACCAAACGTAATGGATTTAGATCGAGGCAGGCGGGTTGGAGATTTTGAAAGCTTTAAAGATCTTATGAAACTTACTCAATACTTTAATTGTATTCATTTAGCAGGAGGCTACCCTGTTGAGCCAGTTGATATTCATGCTTCAGTCAGGCATTTAGATTGCTTGTATGAAAAACTGACTTTAACTGACAAGGTTTGTCATGCTTACTCATTGGGAAGTCAGCGTGTAGAGGATGCGATTGAAATGGCTAAAATTGCATCTGGATTAAATGAAGATGAGTTTTTTTCTAAGCCAAGAATTTATACCAATATTAATTCCTCATCTCCACTAAAGCACGATCATCCAATGCTAGATGGAGCAATGAGGTTTGCTCGAAAAGGACAGCCTGTATTTGTAACTCCATTTACACTAGCGGGAGCAATGGCTCCAGTGACTATGACCGGAGCAGTTGTTCAATCTTTAGCTGAAGGTCTTGCAGCAATTGCTTTGCTTCAATACATTAACCCTGGTACACCATGTGTTTTTGGAACTTTTACATCAAATGTTGATATGAAAAGTGGCGCACCTGCTTTCGGAACACCCGAGTATATCAGAGCCACCCAAATAACAGGTCAAATGTCTAGGTACTATGGATTACCATTAAGGGCATCCAATGCTTGTGCTGCTAATGCGCCTGATGGTCAAGCTATATGGGAAAGTTTAAATAGTCTCTGGGCAGCAAGTACTGGAGGAGTAAACGTTGTTTATCATTCCGCTGGTTGGTTAGAGGGTGGCTTAATAGCAAGTTATGAAAAATTTGTTATGGACTGTGAAGTCTTGCAGCAATTTCAAAGGTATTTTGACCCAGTAATTTCTGATGTGAGTGAAGATTCCTTAGCTGTAAATGCAATAAAAGAAGTTGGACCAAATGGACATTTTTTTGGATGTGATCATACACAAGAGCGGTATACTAACGCTTTTTATTCTCCATTTTTGTCAGATTGGCGAAATTATGAGGCTTGGGAGCAAGACGGTGCTGAATGGACGCATCAGCGTGCAAACAAAATATGGAAAGAAATACTAAAAGAATTTGAAGCACCTAAAATAGATATTGCAGTAAAAGAAGAGTTAAAGTCATTTGTAGATAGGAGAAAATCTGAGGGTGGAGTTAAAACTGATTTTTGATTTATAAAATGGAAAAGTTAGAAAATTATATATCATTAGAAAAACTTGAAGTCGTTTGTAACTCCATACAAGAAGCTCATGGGCTTCCAAATGAATGCTATCTTGAAGGTGGTTATACAAAATTTGAACGAAAACTTTTGTTTGAAGACAAATGGGTCGTAATTGGTGTAGCTAGCAATCTCAAACAAAGGGGTGAAGCTGTGCCATTCAATTTGCTAGGCATACCGCTTATTATTCTAAAAGATAAAAATGATAAAGTTAGAGTTTTTCATAATGTATGTAGTCATAGAGGCTATAAATTGCTTAATGAGCCGTGCAAAATAAAAAATGCTTTAAGGTGTCCCTATCATTCCTGGGCTTATGATTTAAACGGAAAATTAATATCTACACCACATATTGGTGGTATGGATAAAAATGATGCAGATGGATTTGTAAAAAGCAGGAGTGATTTAATTGAAGTGCGTTCATACGTATGGCTGGATATGATTTTTGTAAATATATCAGGAAATCAAATTCCATTTGATAAATATATTGAACCTCTAGAAAAGAGATGGTCAAAGTTTTGGACTAAAGAGGACCAAAGTCTAATAACGCATGCAGAAGATAACGGCTATTTCCTTTTAGAGGCAAAATGTAATTGGAAATTTGCCATAGAAAATTATTGTGAAAGTTATCATTTGCCATGGGTTCATCCTGGTCTGAACTCTTATTCAAAACTTGAAGATCACTACCATATACAAGGTTTGCCAAATAGATTCGCTGGTCAAGGCACGTTAGTATACAACCCAAGATTTGAGGGAGGAAAAGCATTTCCAAACTTTCCAAACTGGCCAAATGATAAAGAAGAGATCGCAGAATATGTAGCTCTTTTCCCAAATGTAATGTTGGGTATTCATAAGGATCACTACTATGTTTATTGGCTAGAACCTGTAAGTTATAACTATACAAAAGAGCATATGGATATTTACTATGTTGGTGAAAGAGCAGCGAAATCAGATGAATATATGTCTCTTAGGAAACAAAATTATGAACAATGGCATAGTATTCAATCAGAAGATCTGACAATAATTGAAGGGATGCAAGACGGGAGACAATCTCCAGCTTTTAATGGAGGAAACTTTTCACCTGTTATGGATAATCCAACTCATCATTTTAATAAGTGGGTTGCTCAAGAATTACTGTCTACTAGTTAATTTCTAAGAAAGTTAATCATGATAA
Organism: uncultured Rhodobacterales bacterium; assembly: GCA_964571065.1. Lineage (GTDB taxonomy): Bacteria > Pseudomonadota > Alphaproteobacteria > Puniceispirillales. The sequence continues at coordinate 21,459 of CAZNBI010000004.1, forward strand.
GTTTAAATGCTTTTTTCCTAGTTTTGGTTGCAGCATTTTTACATGCCCTTTGGAATTCGTTTGTTAAGGGTAATCAAAGAAAAGCAACAGTTATGATTTTAATCGTATTGTTGCATTTTCTATTTGGAGTGTTTTTAAGTTTATTTTCGAGTTTTCCATCAGTCGAAGCGTGGCCATTTCTTATTATGTCAGTTTTTGTTCACGTTTTATATTTTTACTTTTTATTCCAGAGCTATAATTGGGGTGACTTAAGTGAAGTATACCCATTAATGAGGGGTATCGCACCATTATTAGTAACTTTGGGAGCCTTTTTGTTTATAGGAGAGCTTCCAGTTGGAAAAGGTCTAATCGGGATAATTTTTATATCTTTGGGAATAATTATACTTTCTGTTTATGGACTGTTTAATGCAGTCACGTATAAAGCATTATACTTTGCTATTCTTACTGGGTTATGTATTGCTTCATATAGTTTGCTTGATGGGATAGGTGCAAGAGAGGCAAATACAGCGTTAGGCTATACAGGCTGGTTGTTTATTCTTGAAGGTGTCTTTGGCTTATCAATGTTTTGGATTTTATCAAAAAAAGATTTTTTTTCTATTGATAAAAAGACCCTTTTTATAGGAAGTTTTGGTGGTTTATTATCTTCTATTGCTTATGCAATTGTTATTTATGTAAAAGTTTCTTCACCATTAGGTTTAGTTTCCTCTTTAAGAGAAACATCTGTCATATTCGCATCATTAATTGGTTTAATTATTTTTAGAGAAAAACCATGGCATTTAAGGATTGTAGCAGCAATAGCAGTCACAATTGGGTTGATTTTTATTTCTCTTTCTAGATGATTACTTTTTTTGATTATTCTGTTAGTTTATTTACTAAACTAAAATAATTTCATTGGAGATTAATTTTATGTCGCCAAATCTTGGAACAATTGATGACTTGCCAAAAGAATATCTTGATAAATTAGAAGAAGCTGGTGTGGCTCCATTATGGCCAATGATGAGAAATGTCTTACCTCATAATTTACCAAACCCAGTCACTAAATCAGGTTTTTGGAATTACGGTAAAGTAAGAGAACTCTTATTGAGAGCTGGCGAATTAACTCCAGTAGAAAAAGCAGAGAGACGGGTGCTTGTTCTATCAGATCCTGGTCGTGGTGTTGGTTCAATGCAAGCAACTTCATCGATTTATTTAGGTATGCAACTTCTTTTACCTGGTGAAACAGCACCTGCACACCGGCACACTCCTTCAGCTGCAAGAATTATTATCGAAGGAGAGGGAGGATATACAGTTGTTAATGGGGAAAAACTTCCAATGGAAGAAGGTGATTTGGTTCTTACACCTGGGGGTGAATGGCATGACCATGGGCATGAGGGTGATAAACCAGTTATATGGTTAGATGCTTTGGACTTGCCACTATTTGTTTATTTAGAGGGTTCGTACTCTGAAGAAACTGAGTTACAAACACCAAAAAATAAACCTGATACTAGCCAGCTTGAATATTTATCTTCAGGCTTGGTTCCAGTTACTGCAGGGAAAAGATCTTCAATTAAATATCCTATGATGAGATTTCCATGGGTAAAAACTGAAGAAGTTTTAGTAAAATTATCTAATAACTCCAGTGATAAAATACTTTCTGTTGATTATGTAAATCCAGAAAATGGTCAAAGTGTTCTCCCAACAATGGGTTTTACTGGAACCATGCTTAAACAAGGAAAAATTAAAATTGATAAAATTTCATCAATTTCTTCAGCATTTCATATAATAAAAGGTAAAGGAGAAACTAAGGTTAATGGAAAAAAAATAACTTGGTCAGCAAAAGACACTTTTACAGCCCCCGTTTTCTCAGAAATTGAACACTCCATAGAAGAAAACACATTCTTAATACATATTCATGATAAACCACTTCAAGAAAAACTTGGATACTTTGAAGAAAGATCAATTTAAAAATTAGGTAATTTTTGATGTTTGAGTTTTATGGTTATTTTAGAAGTTCAGCGGCTTATAGATGTAGAATTGCATTCAACCTTAAAAATGTTGATTACAAATTTATCCCAATTCATCTGAGGAAAGATGGTGGACAGCAATTCAGTCCAGAATACAAGAAAATAAATCCCCAATCTTTAGTTCCTTCATTAAAGGAAAATGATTTTTCTTTGACTCAATCTTTAGCAATTATTGAATGGTTGGAGGAAAAATACCCAGAGCCTAATTTATTACCTCAAGATATTAACATGAGAGCTAAAGCACGAGCATTTTGTCTTACAATTGCATGTGAAATTCATCCATTTCAAAATTTAAGGGTACAAGAATTTATTAGAGAAGAATTCAATCAAAATGATGAAAAAATTCAAAAATGGTTAACGCGTTGGATGGCTGGTGGACTAACTGAATGCGAAGAAATATTATCTAATTTAAATTCTCAATATAAATTTTGCTTTGGAAACAAACCAAGTATTGCTGATATATTTCTTGTTCCTCAGATATTTTCTGCTAACAGGTTTAATATCGATATTTCAAAGTTGTCTAATTTAAAAAAAGTCTTTGAAAATTGTAGCCAATTAGAAGCATTTGAAAATGCACATCCTTCAAATCAACCTGATAGCGAATAATAATGAGCACTTTACAAAATAGATTTATCATTGTTGGAGGAGGAATTGGTGGTTTAGCTACTGCACTTGGACTTGCCAAGCATGGCGTTAGATCAATTGTTTTAGAAAAAGCTCCTAAGTTAGGAGAAATTGGCGCAGGTATTCAATTAGGACCTAATGCTTTCCATGGGTTTGATTATTTAGGAGTGGGTAATAAAGCGCGCAAAATGTCGGTTTATATTGATGATCTGATTTTAATGGATGCAATAAATGGTGATGAAATTACCCGTATTGAATTAGGTGATAAATTCAGGAATAGATTTAAAAACCCTTATGCAGTTGTTCATAGAGGTGATTTGCACGGTGTTTTTTTAAATGCATGTAAAGAAAATAATTTAATTGAAATGAGTACAAGTACAAATATTATTTCTTATGAGCAAAACTCTGATGGTGTTTTTGCAATTTCAGATGATGGAAACAAAATTAATGGTATTGCATTGATAGGAGCTGAAGGCCTCTGGTCAAAAATCAGAGCACAGCTAGTTGGTGATGGACCTCCAAAAGTTTCAGGTCATACAACATATAGATCGGTGATACCAATAGATCAAATGCCGGAAGAATTAAGATGGAATGCTGCAACACTTTGGGCAGGTCCAAAATGCCATATTGTTCACTACCCTATTCATGGTGGAAAATCTTTTAACCTCGTTGTTACCTATCATAATGATGCTTTAGAACCAGTGGCTGGAAAACAAGTTTCAAAGGATGTGGTGAGAAAAGGCTTTGAACATGTAAATTCAATTGCAAAGCAAATTATTGAAAAGGGGAAAGATTGGAAACTCTGGGTTTTATGTGATCGTGATCCTGTCACAAAATGGGTTGATAGAAAAGTAGCAGTTTTAGGAGACGCTGCTCATCCAATGCTCCAATATTTAGCCCAAGGTGCATGTATGGCTATTGAAGATGCTGTTTGCTTATCTGAAGAAGTTAAAAATGAAAAAGAAAATATAGAGCAAGCATTAATTAACTATCAAAATAAACGGATTCTTAGAACTGCAAGAGTTCAATTGCATTCAAGAGAGATTGGCAAACATGTATACCATGCAGATGGAGTACATGCTTTATTAAGAAACCAAATTATGAAATCAAAAACTCAAGATAATTGGTATGATGATATCGAATGGTTATATGGAAGAACGGGGCTTGATAATTGAATTAAATAAGATTTAAGACTGTATCGTGTATTGCCTCTTTTGTCTTAAAAAGGTCTTCATCAGATATAGCTAAACTTGGATATATTTTTGCAGATGATTTAAAAATTCCTCTTGTCCTAAGACCCTTATTGAATAATGCGTTAAGTTTAATATCCGCTTTTTTTGTATCTCTATAATTTTTAACATCTTGATCTAAAAAAAGAACATCAAATAAAGTTGGATCACCTACAATTCTATGCCTAATATTTGCATTATTTAAATTCTCATTTAAACAATTCATAATTTCATTGCCGCATTTTCGAAGTTTATCAAACATATTTTCTCGTCTCAGAACTTCCATTGTTTTTAAGCCAGCCGCTGAAGCAATTGGATTTCCTGAAAGTGTTCCAATTTGCATTAACCATTTATTCTTACCTACTTTATTTTGATCGAAATGTGACATTATTTCATTCGAACCTGCAATTGCAGCAAGTGGAAAACCACCCCCGATGATTTTACCAAGTGTACACAGATCTGGTGTTACATTATATTTTTCTTGCGCTCCCCCATACGCTAATCTGAAACCTGTAACAATCTCATCAAATATTAAAAGAATATTATTTTTGTCACATAAGCTTCTTAGTCCCTCAAGGAAACCAGGTTCTGGAGGTATGATTCTTTGAAGAGGTTCTACTATAATTCCAGCAACTTCATCTTTGAATTCTGTAATTACAGAATTTATAAAATCAAGATCGTTAAAAGGAGCAATTAATATATCCTTTTCGATATTTTTTGGTATTCCGGCACTATCAGGAACAGGTTGTGGAAAATTAACTAAATTTGATGGAGATAAACTCATTTGTGCCTCAGCACTCATTCCGTGGTAGCCTCCCTCAAATTTAATAATTTTATCTTTGCCCGTAAACGCTCTTGCTAACCTCATTGCATACATATCGGCTTCACCTCCAGAGCTGACAAAGCGAACTTGTTCTGAGGACCTAACTGCTTTACAAATTTCTTCTGCTAACTCTATACCCTTTGAATTATTAGCAAAAAAAGTTAAACCATTTGGTAATTGTTCAAAAATAGCTTCCATAACCTCTGGATGGCCATGTCCAAGCAGCATTGGGCCAGAACCAATTAGATAGTCAATATATTCATTATTATCTTCATCCCAGACTTTACTGCCTTTGCCACGTTTAATGATTATATCATTTTCAAAATTACCAAAACCAGCTGCTGGAAGAACTTCTTTAGCTCTATTAATCCAATCTTCTTGGGTATTAATTTTTTTCATATTTTTAATTTTCAGTTTGTGTATTTAATCAATAATACAAAAAGATCTTTATTCAAAATAAAAAAAGCCTACTGAAGAGCAGGCTTTTATATGATTAGTTTTTATTTATATTATAACAAATGTTAGTCTCTAATCATGTAGGCGGTAACACCAATTTCGACTTTATCAGTGCCCTTTTTCTCTGCTTCTTCACTTATTCTTATACCAATTGTACTTTTGAGAATTGACCATACAATAAATGAAGTTACGAAAACAAATATGTTTACAGCTAAAATTCCAATAACTTGTGCACCTAATGAAACTTCAGTATTAGAAATAACAACTGCTAAGGTACCCCAAATACCAGCAAACATATGAACTGGGATAGCTCCCACTACATCATCAATTTGTATTCTAATCAATAATTGAGAACCAAAGACAACTATTGCTCCTCCAATTCCACCAACAATAATCGCTATAATTGGAGAAGGCATAAGTGGTTCAGCTGTAATCGCTACAAGGCCACCAAGTGCTCCATTTAGCATTTGCACAACATCAGTTTTATCATAAACTACTCTAGTCAGAACAGCTGCCACAACAACACCAGCAGCAGCTGCTAGGTTAGTATTCATAAAAATTCTTGCTATAGAGTTAACATCATCAAATGAACCCATTGCTAATTGTGATCCACCATTAAACCCAAACCAACCGAGCCATAATATAAATGTTCCTAATGTAGCTAAAGGTATGGACGAAGCAGCATATGGTTCAAGTGGTTCAACTTGCCCATTTTTAAATCTATTAAGCCTTGGACCTAAGATAATTGCTCCAGCAAGTGCAGCTGCTCCTCCTGCACTGTGTACTAAAGTTGATCCTGCAAAATCAGAAAATCCCAAAGTAGATAAATATCCACCGCCCCATTGCCAACCCATTTCAATTGGGTAAATAATACCGGTGAGGATTGCAGCAAAAATAAAAAATGGCCAAATCTTAATTCTTTCGGCTAAGGTACCAGAAACAATTGATATAGTTGTTGCACTGAAAACCATTTGGAAAAACCAGTCGGATGTATCAGAATAACCTTTTGAAATATCACTGGCATCACTCCATGGCGTAAAAGTTCCAATATAACCTCCCTCTGATATTCCATATGCTAAATTATAACCACACAACCAAAACATTATGCCCGCAATAGAATATAAACCAATATTCTTTGCTGCAATAGTTGATACACTTTTTGATGTGACAAGTCCTGATTCAAGCATACAAAATCCAGCTGCCATCCACATAACTAAAAAACCACATATTAAAAAAAGTAAGCTATTTAAGATATATGCTGTCTCATCTGAAACATCAGCTTTAGCCATAAACGAGAAAAAAACTGTACCTAAAAAAGCAGTTATAAATAATAATTTTAGTTTAGACATATAAACTCCATAATAATTGCATTATTAAATGCATTAATTTAATTTAATCATGCTTAGCTAGGATATTAATAAGATCCGCGTTCCTTCAGTATGATACCTACTTCCGACCCCCAAAAGGGATTGAACGATTTTTAACCATGCATGCGTTCCTTCGACTTTCGTCTACTTCCGTCTCAAAAGAGATGAACGATCTGAAATGATATATAAAATCTTGGAATTAACTTAAATTAGATTTTAGTAATTTCTGAATTGCAGTTTTTGCATACAAATTTAGACTTTAGCAGCTCCTTCAGCTAAAACCTTCAATTTTTCATATGCTATATCTGGATCAATGGTTCCAAAACCTGCAAATGTACCAAATCCACAATCACTGCTTCCTATGACCCTGTCATTACCTACAATATTTGTAAAATTTTTAAGTCTTTGCATAACCAAATTTTGATGTTCTACAAAATTTGTTGTTGTATCAATAACACCAGGCATAAGAATTAAATCATCAGGTATTAAATTCTTTTTTTCTTCAAATACTTCCCATTCATGCGCATGCCTAGGATTAGCTGCTTCAAAGAGAATATGTCCCGTTTTTACATTCATCAGAGTTTCAAACATTTTAGAAATTGAAATGTCACAAATATGTGGGCCTTCATAATTTCCCCAACAAATATGAATTCTTATTTTATCTTTTGGTATATTTCTAAGAGCGTTATTGAGTGATTCAATATTTATGGATGCAACTTTAACAAATTCATCATCAGTCATGTCATTAAAAAGCATATGTCTTGACAATGCAAGATCAGGACAATCTATTTGCAAGTCTAAACCAGATTTAACAATCATTTCATATTCAGATTGCATTAAATTAGAGAGAGCTTCTAAATAATCCTCTCTTGATGGATAATAATCATTTTGCAAAAACAAAGATATTACACCTGGTGATGCTGCATTCATGAAACCTTTTTTTATATCATTGCCTTTTAAAGCCTTTTTTAAGTTATCTATATCTTTTATTAAATCATCATTTTTCTTAGGTTCTAATTTACTCACACACATTGGTCTTGCGTATTTAGGCGTACCACCATCATTAGCAAGTTTTTGTAAATAATTTGGAAATTTTTTCAAATCTGCTGGTGCGTTTCTTGGGCTATCTCCTGCAAAACCATGATATCTATCTTTTACATAAGTTGCGTAAGAAATTTTTGATGTTTCCCCATCAGAAACAATTGTTATTCCTGCTTTTTTTTGCTTTCTGACAGTATCATTAACAGCCTCAGTCATTACTTGATCGAATTCAATTTCGTTATAATCCTCGCCTTTTTCTTTTGCAAAAATATATTCAACTACTTTTTGGCTGCGTGGAAGTGATCCTACATGTGAAGTTTGAATAGCCATTATTGTCTCCAAGTAGGTCCAGCAGGATCATCAGTAGCAATTATTCTGTATAATGCCGCTTCACCAGTCATTGAGCTTTCTAAATTGTGTTCTAAGTTTTCAGGAAAGGTAATCGTATCTCCAGAATTTAAAATTAAAGTATTTTCATTCCAAGAAATTTTCCAGCTGCCTTTAACTGGCATATACACAACTGGCTTTTTATATAAACAAATCTCTTTATTTGATTTTTCAGTTATAAAATCAACTTCAAAACCTGGCTTATCTCTTAACTTACCATTCTCTCCAATTACTTGAGCGGTACTATTATATGATAATGACCTCAAGTCTAAGTATCTAGCTACATGATTATTTATTATAATTGATGTTTCAGGTTCATCGAACATTTTAAGCTCTTCCTCTGTAAGAACTGGCATAGGTGTTGAACCACTAGGGAGATTTTCACCTTTTTTTGTGTCATACAATTTTCCTTTGTTAGATAAAATAAGGCCATGTTCTTTTGCTTCTTCAATTACTTGGGGTGCCCAAATAACTCCACCACCAGCATCATCTCCACCTAAAACAGCCATTATCATCCCATAATCAACTCCTACATTTTCAAAACCTCTAAAAATGCCAGTTGGAATATTTATTATATCTCCTTTTTCTAATACGACTTCCCCGGCTGTGCCCCATCTTCCCCAGAAAAATCTCCATCTCCCTGACAAAACAAAAAATACTTCAGCAGTTCTATGACTGTGAAGAGAATTACGACATTTGGGAGGTTGGCCTGCGGCACCTATATTAAAGCCATGTGGAATATTAATATGTACATGTTGGTCTGCACTCTCTGATACCCCACTACCTATAATTGTAAAATTTTCTTTTTGGTTTGAACCTGGTGTGTGTGCATCAATAAATGCTGTCTTGCATGGTTTTAATTCGCCATATCTAACTAATCTTTTTTTTATTTCATTCAATTCCATCTTTTTCTCATTTCATTCATTAAAGTTTAATCTGCTAAAATTTGCTTCCAAATAGCTACTTCATCATAAAGACAATACTCTCTCCTAATTCCACGTGGGCCAAATTCTACATGGGAAATCCCCATTATATATACTTCATTATTTGTTGGCTCACCAAATATTCCTTTTCCATTATGTCTACCCTTCAAACTCCATCGGATGGCTGCTCTTGGTGATAAATATTCGTCCACTCTACCAATACGATGCTCTATACTAAAAACTGAATCAGAAAATGCCTTTTTTAAGTTTCCCCAAAAAGTTTTTACTGAAACATGTGAATGCCCTGTTACACCTCCTGGGTATTCAGTTTGTACTGCTCTATCATAATGTTTTTCGATTTCAGCATATTCTTTGAACATAATCATATTTAAGATTTTTTCATAATCTAAGCCCCATTGATTGTCATTTCCCATACCTTTGTAAGGGCCCTCTATATCAATTTTGTCTGAAAAAGGGATTATTTGATTATTATTTTCCTTTTCTTTTTTTATTAAATCCTTGGCATATTCTTCTGGCTTCCATCCAAGTTGTCTAACAATCGCTCCTTGATCTCGTACCAACCACTCATCGTTTATTTGATTATTAATTGCATGGCAGTCTGCAATCACTCTATAAACAAGTTTCTTTCCAGTGGCATCGCCAAATACACCTGTTCCATTATGGGTTGCTGTTGAAAGTATTCGATGTGAACTTAACATGCCATCATTGGGGTTGCCTGACCAAATTACATCCTCCCCAAGTAATTCTCTATCTGGAAATTCCTTCAGAGTGTTTTTTGTCGCGTTTATAACCTTTTTGTTCCCAATTACTATACCTTCTGGTGAACGCACAATTATATCGTCACTATAATAATGATTAAGAGTTTCAATTCCTCTTTGTTCCCATATCTCATTTGTAATGCCTAATATATAATCAGGAAAATCTTTAAATTTATTATCGAACCCTTGCATATTATTTTTTTCTTGTAGAACCTCTAACTATAATTGGACTATCTAGTTTTAATTTTACCGGCGATTGATCTTTGCTTTTAATTCTTTCAATAAGAATTTTAACAGTTTCTTCAACCATTTGATCAGCCTCTTGCTTTACTGTAGTAAGATTATAAGAGGGCCAGTTTGATAAAGGAACATCGTCATAACCAACAACAGACACATCTTCTGGTATTTTAAGGTTGAATTCATATCTAATTACATCCATAGCTGCGAACGCCATATGATCATTAGCAACAAATAATGCATCAGGGATAGATTTGTTTTTAAATAATTTATAAGTTGCACTTTGAGCTTCATCAAATTTGAAATTACCAACTTCACGAGAAAAAAGTGAAATGCCATTCTCATTTAATTTTGTGACAAAACCAAACTCTCTATCTCTTTGTGTTGAGGCACCTTCCCAACCAGCTAAATAAGATATCCTTTTATGTCCTAAGGTGATTAATAGATCAGCTACTTTTTTTCCACCCTCTATATTATCAGATGTAACAGATGATAATGTTGAATTATCCTGATCTCGATTGAACAATACTATAGGAACACCTGCTTCTTGGCACCTAGTTGCAAGGCTTGATGACATTGCTACAGAAGCTACAATAATTCCATCAACCTGATAATCCAGTATTTCAGAAAGAACTTTATCTATATCGCCTGCTGTTTTAGACGCCATGAAAACGAGTACATGATAGCCCTCTAACTGAAGAGTGTTAGAAATTTTTTCTACAGCCTCTGGGTAAAAATAATTATCTAAATATGCAACCACTAAACCGATAATTTTTGATTTTCCTGTTATCAATGATCGAGCTAAAACATTAGGTCTGTATCCTAAAAGATCAGAAGCAACCTTTACTTTTTCTGCAGTTTTTTTAGAAACACTTGCACCAGGTGTATAATATCTTGAAACTGCTGACTGGCTTACCCCAGCTGCTTTTGCAACGTCAATTGATGTAATGCTTTCCTTACTCATTAACCTATGGTCCATCCACCATCAATCATTAGAGAAGAGCCAGTTACAAGTGAAGAAGCATCAGACGCAAGATAAACCACAGCACCCATAATATCCTCAACTTCACCTACTCTTCCTAATTTAATTTTACTTTCAATCCATTTAATTTTTTTTGGATCATCAAAAGTTGGAGCTGTTAAAGGTGTTGAAATAAAAGTTGGACAAATTGTGTTTACTCTTATGCCATGTGGACCAAATTCTATAGCCATAGATTTTGTAAAACCCTCAACTGCATGTTTAGAGGCACAATATACAGCTCTTTCAATTCCTCCTACATAAGCCATTTGAGATGAGATATTAATCAATGAACCTATTCGTTTGTTTTGGATCAGCTTATTAGCAATTTCTTTAGTTAAAAAATATGCTCCCTTTAAATTGACATCTATAACATTATCAAAGTCCTGCTCATTAGTATCAACTGCTGGAGTATGTCGCGCAAGACCAGAGCTATTAACCATAATATCAAAGCACTCTTGTGAATCGATTGTTTTTTTTACATCTTCAACTTCTGAGATATCTAATTTTATTGTTTCAGCATTATGACCTTTTTCCTCAAGTGAATTTTTTAAGTCATCTAATAAATCCTTTCTTCGTGCAGCCAGTACAACAGATGCACCAGCATCAGCTAGCGCTGTTGCGCACCCAATGCCAATCCCAGAAGAAGAGCCGACTATTAAAGCTCTTTTATTGTCTAAACGAAAAGAAGGCATTTTTGGTAACTTCATTGGTAAACTCCCTTTGTATTGGCTTTATTAAACTCTTTTAATCTTGAGAAAACATTTACACCAATTTGATTATATATATCTAATAGGTCTACTAACACCCAGTTCTCTCTTATTTTACCGTGTTCTAAACGCCAAAAATCAAGTGAACGTAAAGTAATAACTTTATTTACAGGTGCAATGCCAAGCCAACCATCATGAGAAATTGTTTGTTTCATGTTTGGCCATCCCGTAACTGCTACATACTCATTTTCAGAGAAAAAATGATAAAAGATATCCTCTCCCCATCCATCTTTTTTATCATAGGATGTCAATTTACCTCTATCTGGCATAGCATTTAGAAAGGGAATTTGATGCCAATTTCGAAAACCATCAATTCCTCTACTTGTCCCAATTCCTGATGGTCCATACCAATTCATGTTCTTATGCCAATATTTTTCTAGTTCCATAAGTTCAGGACCACCTTCAGAAGGGTGACGCTTCATCGCATTTGCCATGCTGACTATGTGTTCAAGAGATGAACTGCTTTTTTCAGTAAAAATTTTACCTTCATTAATGCCATCTAAAGTTGATGGACCAGGAACACACCATTCTCTTCCAAGGCTTGGGGCCATAGGCCATGCCTTGGCTTGCATCATAAGCTCAGGTATATCCCAAATCGCTTGAACTTCTGTAATCTTATTATTTTCAAATTTAAAAAATTCATGGAATCTCATATGTGATAAATGTCCTGTTGGAGGAATGTCCAAGAAGGGATTTATAAAAGTACCACAATAAATTCCACAGGTTCCAACCCAATAGAAATTCTTTTCAGTCCTGCCTGAAATTACTATATAATCTCTCCTTTCTAAATCTGGAAAAGAGTGAAAAAGTTTTTTATAACTTAAATCGTAAAAAGCATCTGGTCCAACAGTGTCATTTAATGGAAAAGAAAGATGAATTATTGCATTACTATCAACTAAGGTTTCTAACTCTTTGCGAACAGAATTTTCGTTAAAATCATACATTGATAAACGCAAAGGCTTAAATAGTTTTTTATAGTTTTCCTCAGGTGTCATTATTCTGCAGCTTTACCGTAACCAACATTCTTTTTTCCATATCTCCTCACTCGAACATTAGCTTGCTCAGCATGTCCTACAAATCCTTCGAGCATACAAAGTCTAGAGCATTTTTCTCCTATCATTGTCGCTGCTTCATCTGTTAATATTTTCTGATAACTGTGTGTTTTCAGAAATTTGCCAACCCATAAGCCGCCTGTATATCTACCTGCTTTTTTTGTAGGAAGAGTGTGGTTCGTTCCTATAACTTTATCACCATTAGCAACATTTGTTCTTGGACCAAGAAATAAAGCTCCATATGACTTCATATTTTCAAGAAACCAATCATCTCTATTGGTCATAACTTGAACATGCTCTGATGCAATCTCATCTGAGATTTCAAGCATTTCTTGATATGTGTCGCATAAAACTACTTCACCATAATCTTCCCAACTTTTTCTTGCTGTCTCAGATGTTGGAAGAATATCAAGAATTCGATCTATTTCTTGTTGGGTTTCTTTAGCCAGTTTTAGAGAGTTTGTGACTAAAACTGCTGGTGAATTATATCCATGCTCAGCTTGTCCAAGTAAATCTGTAGCACAAATTTCTGCATCAACAGTTTCATCAGCTATAACCATTGTTTCTGTGGGGCCTGCAAATAAATCTATTCCAACAGTTCCAAAAAGTTGCCTTTTAGCTTCAGCTACGTATGCATTGCCTGGACCCACAAGCATATGTACAGGATTTATTGTTTCAGTTCCTAAAGCCATAGCTCCTACAGCCTGAATACCTCCTAAACAATATATTTCATGCGCTCCTCCTAAATACATTGCAGCAACAATTGCTGGGTGAGGGGCTCCATTTTGAGGTGGTGCTGAAGCCACTATTCTTTTAACCCCTGCAACACTTGCAGTTATAACCGACATATGTGCTGAAGCTATCATCGGAAACTTCCCACCTGGCACATAACATCCAACAGATTGTACAGGAATATTTTTATGACCAAGAATAACCCCAGGAAGTGTTTCCTCCTCTACTTCTTTCATTGAGTTCAATTGTATTTTTGCAAATTTCTTTATTTGCTCTTGAGCAAATTTAATATCGTTTAAATCTTTATCAGGTACTTTAGTTAAACATTCCTGGATTTCTTTATCAGACAATTTGAAAACTGCTGGAGAATAGTTATCAAACTTTTCTGAATACAATCTTATTGCTTTATCTCCATCTTTTTTGATGGTAGCAAGTATTTCCTCTACAGAGTTCCTTACCTTTCTATCGTCTTCATTTTTTTCTAATTCTGGTTTACTTTCTTTTATGTATTTAATCATTTAAGTTACACCTAATCTCTTTTATTTGTTATCAAATTTTTCCCAGCCCATTCCATTAAAGACATCAACACCAAGTTGTTTCATCACAAATGGGAAATCCACCATGACCCAATTATCTTGAATTTTCCCCTCTGATACTTTCCAAAAATCCATATACCTTATTTCAACTTTTTTCCCTGTTGGTTCAATTCCCATGAATTCTCC
>CAZNBI010000004.1:35721-39387 GCA_964571065.1 uncultured Rhodobacterales bacterium
TCTGTTGTTGATGTGTCTCTGTTAAATAGCCCACTAATAGCAGGAACCATAGTTTGGTTTTGTGCATCTAATAGTAAAGATGTAACTAGATAATCATTATAACCTAACATGAAACTAAATAAACCTGTTGTGATAACGCCTGGCCACATAATTGGCATTATAACTTTTATGAAAGCTTGAAAATGTGAACATCCATCAATTCTTGCTGCTTCATCTAATTCAGATGGTATATTTTGGAAAAAAGAACGCATTAACCAAATAGTAAAAGGCTGATTTATTGCAACTAAAACAGCAATAACTGCAAACGGTTTTCCAAATAAAGTAGGAGCCAAATCACCCAAAAGAGGTCTCAAAATTTCAGACGAGTTCATAAAAAAAGGTAAATAGCCTGCAACTAAAATAGAATGAGGCAATGCTCTAAATACTAATGCAATAACCAAGATCCAAAATGCTAAAGAAGACTTATATCTCGCAAGAGCGAATCCTGCCAGTGTTCCAAAAGTAAGGGAAACAACAACAACACCTGAGGTAACTATCACAGAATTCCAAAAATATTTAAAAAAATCTCTTTCAAACCATACAGTTTTATAATGTTCAAAAGTGAAACCTAAAATTTCAAAATCAATAAAGTTAAGTTGCTCTAATAAAAAATTTAAAGCCCTAAATAAGAAAAGAAATAATATTGATAAGCATATATAAAAGAAAGGAATTTTTAATATAAAATTAAAATTCAAAACTTGATTAAATATAATGAAAATTTTTAATCTTAATTTATAAAATGCAAATATCAATAGAGATAATATAATTAAATCATTTAAAGATAAGCTGGCCCTCTCTTGAGAAGTAAGAGGTCCAAAAATTACAGTTATAGGATTTGAGGAAAAAGCATCAACAGGTAATTTAATGCTCATAATTGTAATCCAGAAAATTGGAAAAGATGCAATAAGACACCATAAAAAAACAAAAAATGAAGAAGTCAATTGTAAGCCAAATGATTGTTTTAATGACTTGGTTTCAATCATAGCTTACCCTCTCTGTAGTCTTCCCAAGTCCTTTTCAAAAGTGGTGTTATTATTATTGATACTCCAACCATTGTTAGCATTGCACTTGTTGAAGCTCTATTTATTAGTCTATTGCCAGTTTCATCTGGTATTAAAAAATCATATGTAAGCCATTGAAGTGAAATTACATAAGCTTGTGATGAGAAAGCGACTATTTCCTCAAAAACTCTATAACTATCCATAAGATGGATAAGGGAAACAAAAATTATCAAAGGCATTAAATGTGGGATAATAATATATCTTAATCTTTCATATCTATTTGCCCCATCAATTACAGCGCTTTCGAGGGTTTCTTTGTTGACTGTTTGGAGACCTGCATAAAATACGATGAATGCAAAAGGAGCTACATGCCAGACTCTGTAAATGATCATTAGTAATTCCAAAGTCCAAGCATTTGCAAACATTGCAATATCTTTTTGCATTAAATACTCTAAAAGAGCTGTTAATATTCCTTCCCCAACAAATAACCATCTAATTGCTAATGCTCCTATAATTGGAGTTATAATAAATGGTAATAGTGAAATGAATATTACAGGACCTTTAAGGGATCGTGTTAAATTGTTTACTGTTAAAGCAATTAACAATCCTAAAAATATTACTAACGGCAAGGTTATTAAACAAAATGAAATTGTAAATCTAAAGGCTTTCCAAAAGTTTATTTTTTCAATCTCATTAAGTGATAAATTGTATACTGCATTTTTAAATTTATCAATTTGGAGTAAATTTTTATAATTTTCAAAACCTACAAAAACACTTACCTCAATAATATTTCCATTTTCATCAAGTTTTGGTTTGCTTTCTATTTTGGTTTCACATATTTGCTTTAAAAACCCGGGCGTACAAGTTTCAACTTCTATTTTTTCAAAAACGTTTTGTGTAATATAAAAACTTTGCTTAAAAACTATTGCAAGTGGGACTGCAATAAATAAAAACATCATTAAAAGTGATGGAACTACAAAAAAATAAAAATCTCTTTTTTTCATTGTTTATAAAAAGAAGAGAATCTCAAAATTCTCTTCTTTTAAATACTTATTTACATTAGGCCTTTTTCTTTAGCCGCAGAAGTGTAGGCTGCTTCAATATCTGCTAATGCTGAGGCTGCATCCTTCTTACCAGTTAAAAAATCAGCTATGCCATTGCCTAGAGCAGTGTGCATTACACCCATTCTGCTACCTGATGGATAAGGTGCGGCTCCATTAGCTGCTGTTGCTGAAGCTCCAGCTGCACTTGGACCTGGTTTAAAACCAGTTATTAGCCATACTGCATCATCATTATGAGCTGTTACCATTTCAGTATCTAAGCCTTCCATTGCAACTTTAAAAGCTGCATCAGCTTTTGCATCAGAAATATTTTTAGCAATTACAATTCCATCCCACCATAATGTTGAAGCAGGACGAACATCACCCATTGGAGCACTTGCCATAACTATCTTGCCAACTACTTTGCTTTCTTCAGCATTGTCCATAGCCGCAGCTCGTGTTGCCCATAAATAAGCCATTGCAATCTTTTCTTGTTGCATTTGTTTTTGAGCGTAAGTTGAATCTGAAGTTAAGTATTCTGGGTCCATGTATGCAGTCAGTTTCTTCATTGTTTCTAAAGACTTTACACCTGCTGCATTATTTATTGCTGGTGAATTACCATCACCAAAAAATTCTCCACCATTACCTAAATACATATTTACAAATTCTTCAGCTAAATTCCAACCTGACTTATATGCTGCACCAAACGGATAATCCACAACATTGGCAGCCTTAATTTTTTCAGCTGCAGCAAGAACATCATCATGTGTTTTTGGCTCTGCAATACCTAAATTGTCAAAAATATCCTTTCTGTACATTAAATGCTGATTATTTACAGACATAGCAATGCCCATAATCTTACCATCAATTTTAATTAATTGATTTGGGTTAAGATTTTGACCATATTTAGCAACAAGGTCGTCTAATGGTCTTATCGTGCCTGCGTTTAGAAGAGGTGTAATGGTTGAACCTGAAACGCCACCAATTTCATATAATGAAGGGTTTGCAGCGAATGCATCTGGTTGCTTATCTTTAAATTCACTATCAAGTGTTGCAGTTACATTACCGCATTCACTCATAGCTTCCGTAACACCTTTCCAAGCGTCAAAGCTGTTTGTCAAAGACCTAACCTCTGTCACATTTGTGAAACCGCATCCTGCCCAAGAAATATTTGACACCAAGGCGAATGCAATTCCTAATAGAAATAATTTAATTTTCATTGATTTCTCCTACAAAAAAAGTTTTTTACTTGCTAACTTTAATCATTAATCCTGCAATATAAAATAAACAAGTATTTTTTGCATACGATTGCAAAAATTAATATCAAAATGTTATTAAGTATGAAATAATTAAAAAATGTCAAAAAGCAAAGAAACCGGAAATGTTTTTTTCAATCAAATTTCCTCTATTTGTTTGGGAAAAAATATATCAGAAATTTATAACGAAAATGCTGAAGTACTTATCTCTCATCCATTTAATAAATTAAGTGGGCATTGCGAAATTAGAAATTTTTGGGAAAAGATTTTTTATAGTTTACCGGATATTGAGAGGCGAGATTCTATTTTTGTAATGGGCAACAACTTTTC
>CAZNBI010000005.1:0-34054 GCA_964571065.1 uncultured Rhodobacterales bacterium
CGGTTGGCAATTTTGGATCAGATTTGAGGTTAGATTATACTGTTCTTGGAAGCCCCGTAAACCTTGCAGCCCGCCTTCAGTCAGCTGCTGAAAGAAATGGTATTTTAATTGATGAGAATACAAATAATTTAATTAATGATGTAGTTCAAACAGAAAAAAATAATACCATTACACCAAAGGGATTTGTCAGGCCGATTGATACTTTTATATTAAAAGATTTCAAGTCTCAAAGTCATAAAGATAAAAGAAAGATGCTTTCACATTCTGGTGAAAGAATTGAAATTAATGTTATTGATAGTTCTGATATTCGAGCAGCAATTGAGGAGCTTAAAAACATTCAAGAAAAATTTGAAAAAGAGTATTCTGGTGATGAGAAGTAGACAATGGAAATATTTATTGAGTTTAGCAGAAGGTTTTTAATTATAGGAAATTATATTTTCTTTGGTATTTTATCTATTGTTTTAATTGGCGGGTCTCTTCATGTTAATAGTAGAATGTTCTATTTTGCTTTAGGTTGTATAGCTCTTTCTTTACTTATTCATTATTTAATAAATTTTATAGCTTTTAAAATAAATCCTAAAGACAAAGTAAAATAAATATAATAATTCTAAATTTGTCGTAAGTATTTATTTATAAAAGAGCATTGATAATGAATTTTTCTTTAAAAATAAATTTTACTGTTTTTTTAATCGTCATTAATTTTGTATCTGTTAAAGGCTTTTCCTATACATTCTATGTAGAAACATCAGAATTTAATGACGATGTATACATAATTGAAAACGTAATTAGTAATGAATCAAATAATGAGCGTAATAAAAAATTAGAAGAATTAGAATTAATAAAAGAAACTAAATCTGATATTAATTCAATCAAAGATCCAATTATTAAATCTGAAATAAATAAAGAAAATTTTAGAGAATATTCAGTTAATTGTACTAACCTTAAATCAAAGCCAATTTTGAGTTTAAATAAAGAGTTTAAAGATAAAAGTTACAAAAGGGGAATAAATGTAAAATCTTTAAAAAAAGCCAAGGATTACTGGGATATGCACGAAGCACGAGACTCACTTGATGAATGTAGAAAACTCAATCAGGACCACCTGCTATTAACAGCAAAAAGCCTAAATAGGTTGCTCATAAAAGAAAATATTAATTTAGCTCATTTATACCCTAAGGTATATTATTTTAATAATTCCAATATTGAGAATATTGAAAATTTATCTATGAATACTAAGAATAATTATCTGGGCGAATTGTTTAAAGAAGTCTCAAATTTGAGAAAAGAGTTATTATCTATTAAGGGAAATAAAATAATTTATGATAATTATTATCATTATTTAATTGATAAATCAGATTATAATACATTAAATAATGACGAAAAAATCTTCCTATCAAATTATAGGCAATTTAATCTGAATTCTAAAATTCTAGAATTTGGATATAATGAAAAATCATTTCTTCAAAAAAATAATAGTGGAATTTATTCAAATCAAAACACTATTGGTGATAGATTTTTTAGTGATATTAGTCCAATGATGGATCTTTTTTTTATTTCTTCAGACCCTGAAAACCTTCAATCAAGAACTGCAAAAAAAAGAAAAGTATCAGTGCCAATCTTATCAAAGTTTTCAGATATTATGAATAACTTATAAATATTCTAATTTAGTATTTACATTTAATGTAAAAAGTAGTTCTAAATTATTATGTCTGAGAAATATGATTTTATTATAATTGGTGGTGGTATAGTTGGTTTATCAACTGCAATGCAACTTCAAAGTTCTTATAAAAAGAAAAAAATACTTCTACTGGAAAAAGAAAAACAATTAGCATCTCATCAAACAGGGCATAATAGCGGTGTTATTCATGCAGGAGTATATTACGAACCTGGAAGTTTAAAAGCTAAATTTTGTAAATTGGGTTTGGAACAGACTGTAGAATTTTGTACTAAACATCAAATACCTTATGAACAATGTGGTAAGCTTATAGTTGCAACCAATCAAAAAGAAATCATGCGCATGCAAGATTTGTTTGAAAGGTGTAAGAAAAATGGTTTAAATCCAACTATTTTAGATCAAGAAAAATTAAAATCACTTGAGCCAAATGTTACTGGTTTAGCAGCTATTAAAGTAACAGAAACAGGGATCGTAGATTACATATCTATGGCTAACAAAATGGCAAAAGAATTTATTTCCAATGGAGGTGAAATAAAACTTAACTCTGAAATTATAAATTTAAAAGAAGAGCAAGATTATGTTGAAATTCAAATCAAAAATGAAAATAAGATTAAAGCGGAATTTTTAATAGCCTGCGCAGGTTTACAGTCAGATAGATTAGCAAAATTAATGGGTTTAAAAATTGATTTTCAAATTATACCTTTTCGTGGTGACTACTATAAACTCAATAAAAGACATAATACTATTGTTAAACACTTAATTTATCCTATACCCGATCCAGCATATCCGTTTTTAGGTGTTCACTTAACAAAGATGATAGATGGATCTGTAACTGTAGGGCCTAATGCTGTATTAAACTTTTCAAGAGAAGGGTACAGTAAAATAAACTTTAACTTAAAAGATTTAAAGCAAATGTTTTCATTTTCAGGTTTTTGGAAACTTATTTTGAGAAGCTGGAAGCCTGGATTAAGTGAAATCTATAGTTCTTTAAATAAGAAAAGTTATTTAAAAGTTTGTCAAAAATATTGTCCATCTTTAAAATTATCTGATTTGGAACCTTATAGGTCAGGCGTAAGAGCTCAAGCTGTTTCGAAAAATGGTAAACTAATTCACGATTTTTTAGTTGAAGAAACTAAAAGGTCATTGCATGTCTGTAATGCACCTTCCCCTGCTGCAACATCATCTTTGCCTATAGGAAAATATATTGTAGAGTTAGTAGATAAAAAATTAGGAAGAGAATAAATGGATAAAAAGTATGATGCAATAATAATTGGAGCTGGTGTAATTGGTTCTGCAATTAGTTTTGAACTATCAAAAAAAGGCTATAAAACTGTAAATATAGACAGAAATCCTACTTCTGGATATGGCTCAACAGCAGCTTCATGTGCGATTATTAGAGTACACTATTCTACCTTTGATGGATGTGCGCTGGCATATGAAGGATATCATTACTGGAAAGACTGGGAAAAATATTTGGAATTTAATGATGAAAGCGGATTAGCAAAGTTTATAGAATGTGGTTGTATGATTTATAAAACTGAAGCTAATCAAAATCTTAAGAAGGTTATACAAAGAGCAGATGAATTAAATATACCATATGAGGAATGGGGGCCAAATGAAATAAAAGATAATCTTCCTATAGTAGATACTCACAAATTTGGCCCTGTGAAAACTACTTCTGATGTAGATTTTGGTAAACATAAAAATAAACAACTTGTAGGTTCAGTTTTTTTCCCAACGGCCGGTTATATAAATGATCCACAATTATCTGCACATAATTTGCAAAGAGCTTCTGAGCAATACGGGGGTGAATTTTTATTTAATAGTTCAGTTGAAAATATTCTAAAGGAAAATGGAAGAGTATCAGGTATCCAACTCAAAGATGGTACCAAGATATTAGCAAATATTGTAGTTAATGTTGCTGGTCCACATTCTATGAAAGTCAATCAAATGGCTGGTGTGGAAGATGATATGAATATTAAGACAAAAGCTTTAAAGGTTGAGGTATCTCATGTAAAACCGCCCGAAAATTTCAATTATGAAAAGGATGCCTTCGTCGTGTCGGATAGTGATATTGGCTGCTACAGTAGACCAGAAACAGGTAATCATATCTTGATAGGTAGTGAAGATCCAGAATGTGATGAAAGAATTTTTGTTGACCCTGATAAATGGGATGAAAATTTTACAGATCAATGGAATACGCAGCTATATAGACAAGCTCAAAGATATCCAAATTTACCATTATCATCTAAAGTTAAAGGTGTTGTTTCCTTATATGATGTGTCGGATGACTGGATACCGATTTATGATAAATCTAGTTTGCCTGGTTTTTATATGGCTGTTGGTTCAAGTGGAAATCAGTATAAAAACGCGCCAATAGCTGGGGTTATGATGGCTAAGCTTATTGAACAATGTGAAAAGGGTCAGGACCATGATAAAGATCCTGTAAAGCTGCATTTAAAATATATCAATAGAGAAATTGACATAGGCTTTTACTCTCGAAATAGAGCAATTAATTCAGAGAGCAGTATGTCGGTTCTGGGATAATCGATTATGGCCTTTTGAGCCAAATTGTAACTTTTCCAAATACTAAAAAATTGTAGGCTAGCAAAATTGCTATTGGAAAAATTACTGAAAAATATTGCATTAATCCTGTCCCAAAAAAACTTTTTATTGGTAATGTAAAAGCATTAAAATATATTGAATATACAATTAATAATTCAATTCCTAACACTAATATTGATAAAAGCCTTGATAATCTCCAGAAAAAATCAATTAACTTAGACTTAGGAGAAGGTAGGTTATGTGAGACAAGATTTTTGTTTTTTCTTCTCTCTTTTAACCATAGAAATAAAAAAACTAAAATAAGAAGTGGCTGAATAATAATAAATAAAATTATATTGGTTAATTCATATCCAAGGCCTGATAAGTTTCCAAGATACTCAATGGCATCTACACATCTCCAAAAAATTTGATCTATTAAGTTCATTTAACGCATACCATTGATTATTTTAAGGATGTTAGACTTCATGGCATATATTTTGCCTTTAAAATTCATATAAAAAATGTCAAAAATTTGAAAGGTGTTCAAATGCTCATTAATAGTAATTATACAGTTGGTCAATATTTTTTAGCATCATCTATAATTAATTCAAGTTTCAAAAAAAAGAAAACAAAAGGTCTTTGGTATATTGCCAGTTTAATAATAAGTTCCGTTGCTTTTACCTCTAATTCACATTAATCTACTATAAAATTTAAATATTATAGGAAAGCTTAAAAATTACATTTAAGCTTTTAACCATTTTGGAGAAAATTGTGAGCGAATTAATTGGTATTGCAATTACCAGAAAAATTATGGGTAAAATGGAGGAAATTGAAAGCGCAAATGTTTCAATTTCATCAGGTATTGAAGGAGATGCTAGAGGTAAAAAAAGAAATAGACAAATTACCATTTTATTTGAAGATGATTGGTATGATGCTTGTAAAGATATCGACAAAGACCTTCACTGGACAAAGAGAAGAGCTAATCTATTTGTAAAAGGAATGAGGGGCCCGCAAAAAGAGGGAGATATCATTGAGATTGGTAATATTAAACTCAAAGTAAGTTTTGAGACTGATCCATGTGAAGTTATGGAGTCAACGCACCAAGGCTTAAAACAAGCCTTAGAGCCAAAATGGAGAGGGGGTGTATGTTGTTCTGTAATTAATGGTGGTATAATTTCTGTAGGAGATAAAGTTCAAATAAAAACCCTACCTTAAAGGTAGGGTTTATTTCTGGGAGGAAACAAAATTTATATATATAGTATTTTTTAAAAATCCAGCCTTAGACAATAAAAAATATTTCATTAGTAAAATAAAAATGAGAATTTAATGAAAACACTTTTATGTATAATTCACTCACCATCAAATAATACATCTTTAATCGAACAAAAAGTCTCAGAAAAATTAAAAAGTGAGACATCTAATTTAAATATTATTATTAAAAATCCTTTTTTTGCTAATACTGAAGATATTTTAAAGGCTGATGGTTTATTAATTGGTACAACTGAAAATCTAGCTAGTATGGCTGGTGCAACCAAAGACTTTTTTGATAGAAATTACTACAATGTAATTGAAAAAAAAGAGGGCATGCCTGTAGCTGTTTGGATACGTGCAGGTCATGATGGAACTGGTACTACTATACAAATGAAAAGTATTATTAAAGGTTTAAAATGGAGGTTAGTTCAAGAAATATTAATTTGTAAAGGTCCTTGGCAGAAAAAGTTTATTGATCAATGCATTAACTTGAGTTTAGGCTTTGCTATTGGTTTAGAATCAAATATTTATTAAGATTTTCTGGAAATTGTTCTGACAACAGATATTGTAAAGAAATAAATAGATGAAGCAATCCAAGACCAATAGATAATATTAGAAGTAGTTCCTGCCTCATTTGGTTCAATTCTATCAAGAATTAACCAAAATGCTGTAGCACTCCATAATACTGCCATTGGAAAAGTAATGCGCCTCCAAGCTTTAACTCGTAATGGGTGAACTAATTTGATTGGTGCAAAAGTAAGTATACAACAAATAGCAATTGTTATTAAATTAGTTATTTGGCTGGTTTCAAGAAGAAAAAAGAAAAGAACTAAAAGGTTCCAGAAAGCCGCAAAACCCTTAAAATAGTAATCACTAGTTTTCATTGATGTATCTGCAAAAGTATAACAGCTTACAGCCAATATGGCTGCGGCAGCAGGTATTAAAAATTGTTCAGGAACCATTTCAAACCAATAGATCATTAAGGCAGGGAGAACAGAATAATTAAACATATCAACTACATTGTCTAAAGATGCCCCATCTACCTGAGGTGTTACTTGAGTAACTTTGGCAAGCCTTGCTAATGTTCCATCAATCCCATCTACAAATAGAGCGAGTGCCATGAAAATAAATGCAACCTCCTGTTTTCCCTCAAAAACAGCCACTAATCCCAGAAAACCTAATACAATTCCTGAGGTTGTAAAACCGTGTACAGCCCAAGCTACAGCTTTCTGTCTGGCTTTAGGTTTTGTGTTATTGTTCTCTGTTTTAGAAATTGACATTTAAAATAAATAATAATTAATATCAGAAATAATATTAAAATATTACAAATTATGAGATATTTTGCAATAATCAAATATGTTTGGATGTAAAGCAGAATTACTTAGATTTAAATTTAATAAAAAAAGTTCATGATATGAAATATTCAAATGAAAAAAAAGATTTAGCTGCTGCACTTAGATGGTTTGCTCGGTTAGATATGAATGAAGGCATAGCCAATCATTTTAGTTTGGCTGTTT
This sequence comes from uncultured Rhodobacterales bacterium, assembly GCA_964571065.1. Classification (GTDB taxonomy): domain Bacteria; phylum Pseudomonadota; class Alphaproteobacteria; order Puniceispirillales. The sequence continues at coordinate 6,985 of CAZNBI010000005.1, forward strand.
CTGATGATGGACAGGAATTTCTAATGAATCCTGCTGGGAAATATTGGTCAAAAATTAAATCAAGCGATATCCTTGAATTAGATGCTAGAAAAGATCCTAAAAATATTGGTCCAATCGTAGATGAAACTGCCTGGTGTATTCATGGTGCTATACACAGGCAAGTTCCAAGTGCGCGTTGTGTTATGCATTTACATCCAAAATATGCTACAGCTTTATCATGCCTTGAAGATCCTAAATTGCCAGCCATTAACCAGGAAAGTATGACTTTTTATAATAGGGTTTCTTATGATCTGGATTATGGAGGTCTTGGTATTGGTGATGAAGGAGAGAGACTTGCAAGCAAATTAGGTAATCACTCTGTGCTTATGATGGGTCAACATGGCGTTCTAGTGACAGGAAAAACAGTTGGAGAGGCCTTTGATAGAATGTACTACTTTGAAAGATCTGCTAGAATATATATTACTGCCCTTCAAACAGGACAGAAGTTAAAAATTGCTTCTCATGAAATTGCAGAAAAAACAGCTCAACAGTCAGAAAATTATTTTTCTGATCTCCATTTCAAAGCTATACTAGAGGTCCTTGATGAGGAGGAACCAGACTATCTTAATTAGAATATTAAGTATGTTTAAAGGGTTCTAGATTTTCTCTAGGTAGAGGCATTTTCCCTAAAATAATATCTGATGCTTTTTCCCCCACCATTATACTAGGTGCATTAGTATTTCCATTGGTAATTCTAGGAAAAATTGATGCATCTACTACTCTTAGATTTTCAATACCAATAACTTTACAATTTGGATCCACAACGGATGATGGGTCATTTTTATCTCCCATTTTTATCGTGCCACATGGATGATAAGCACTTTCAGCCTCCTCTTTGATAAAATTATCTAAATCATCATTAGAGATTTTTTGCTTTCCAGGTTGAATTTCTTCTCCATAAAAATCTTTAAATGATGGTTGATTTAAAATCTTCCTAGTAATTTTAATACAATTTCTAAATTCAACCCAATCATCGGGATGTTTCATATAATTAAATTTAATTTTTGGATTTGATTTTGGATTTGAACTAGTGATTTTTACCCAACCTCTAGATTTAGATCTCATAGGACCAGTATGCAATTGAAAACCATGATCATTTATAGCTGAACTGCCATCATAATTAATAGCAATTGGTAGCAAGTGAAATTGAATATCAGGATATTTTACTTTATTATTTGATCTTAAAAATCCAAGTGTTTCAAAATGATTTGAGGCACCTATTCCTTTTTTGAACAATAGCCAATTTAAGCCTATAATTCCTTTTGAAAAAAAATTATTATATTTGTATAAAGTGATAGGTTTTTTGCACTTTACTTGAAAATAAACTTCCAAGTGATCTTGTAAATTTTCACCAACATTTTTATTATCTAACAGTACATCAATATTATGACTTTTTAAGAGATGTGAAGGGCCAATCCCCGAACGTTGCAATATTAAAGGGCTATTTATACTACCTGCTGAACATATAACTTCCCTTCTAGCTAAAATTTTTTCTGATCTGCCATTTTGTGTAAATGTTACTCCTATAGCTTTTCTATCTGAAAAGTTTATTTTATCAACAAGAGCATTCTTAAATATTTTTAGTTTCTTTGTTTGAATAGAGGGTTTAAGATATGCTTTTGCTGCAGACCATCTTGATCCTTTCCAAATAGTTCTGTCAGCTGGACCAAATCCTTCTTGCTGGAAACCATTATAATCCTCAGTTGCTAAAAATCCTGCTTCTTGTGCTGCACTAACTAAAACATCATTTAATGGATTTTCTCGTGTGCCTCTAGTTATATGCAAAGGCCCATTCTTTCCTCTCCAACTAGCATCACCTTCATGAGAGTTCTCTTGCCTTTTAAAGTAAGGCAAAACATCAGCAAAACCCCAACCTCTTGCACCACTTTCCTCCCAGAAATTAAAATCCTCAGCATTCCCCCTTACATATATCATTCCATTAATTGATGATGAGCCACCTAAGACTTTCCCCCTTGGGCAAGAAAGTCTACGATTATTTAATCCTTCTTCTGGTTCAGTCTCATATCCCCAATTATAACGGTTCATGTTCATTGGATATGAAAGCGCTGATGGCATTTGAATAAAAGGCCCAAAGTCACTTCCACCATATTCGATTAGTGCAACAGTATTCTTTTTGTCTTCAGTTAATCTGTAAGCTAAAGCGCAACCGGCTGACCCTGCTCCAATAATGATGTAATCAAAATTATTTATATAACATCTCCTTAATTTAATTTAGATAAAATTAAATTTTAATCTTTATTGCAAATATTATTTCAACTTAAAACTTTTTATCGAGCTTTTTTAATCGTTTTTTTAATTATTTTTTCTAGATCTTCTATGCTGGCTTTTTTTGGATTTGTAAACGCAGCTGAGTCTTTACTTGATTTCATAGCTAACTCAGTAATTTTGTTATCCTTAACACCAATCTTTTCAAGATTATCAGGTATATCTAAAGTATCAAGAATTTGAGTGATGCTTGAATAAAAATTATCAAAATTACCTGGTTCATTAAAAATGGAAAAGTTCATAGAGTTAATTTTTGATCGAATTTCATTTTTGTTGTAATTCAAAACCTGAGGTAAAATTACAGCATTAGTTAGGCCATGCTGTGTGTCATAAACCGCTCCAACCATATGGCTTATTGCGTGAACTAGTCCAAGGCCTTTGAGAAATGAAATCCCAGTGAGACAAGAGCCAATTAACATTGCTCCCCTAGCATTGAGGTTATCTGGATTCTTGTAAACTTCTAATAAATTATTTCCAATTAAATTCAATCCTTGTAAAGCCATTCCATCAGCAACTGAATAAAGTGAGTCAACACAAAATGCCTCAATTCCATGCACCAAGGCGTCTGTGCCAGTCCAAGCAGTAAGATTTTTGGGTAAGCTGACAGTGAGACATGGATCTAGTAAAGCTGTTATTGGTTTTTGCTTTGGGTGCCATACACATAATTTCATTCCAAGCTCTGAATTTGTAACCATGGCTGTACTTTCTGTCTCTGCACCAGTACCAGCTGTTGTTGGAATACAAATCAAAGGTGGAAAACACGATAATTTCTTTATGGGAGACTTTTCATATTCAAAGTCCCATAAATTTTCACTATTATTGGCTATTAAGCTTATAGCTTTTCCACCATCCATTCCAGAACCACCTCCAATTGCAATAATTGAATCGTGTTTTCCTTCTTTATAAAAAGATCTTCCCTTATAGATTTCATCGTCTACTGGATTTGGACTTATGTCTGAAAAGATGTCACTCTTGAGAGAGGATCTGTTTAAATCCTGAAGAATTTTTTTTATAAAAGGTAAATCTTTTGAACTTTTATCAGTAACTAAAAGTGGTCTTGCCAAATTATGAGTTTTGCAAATATCTGGAAGTTCATTAATACGATTAGGACCATAAGATATTGGTACTGGGAAAGACCAATCAACACTATCTAAAAAATTAATTTTATTCATGTGTTCAAAATAAATAAAACTTAAAATTATAAAAGTAAAAATTATAAAATCAGTGTATCTTATTAGAAACTATATTGCCTATAGATAACTTCTTTTCTCTCCAAATAATAATAAACCCAGCTGCAACTATACCCAAAACACCAGGAAATAGCTGTTCAATTGGTGCCTCATAAAAAAATATCCAGCCCAGTATAAAAGATGACGGGATTCCAAGGTATTCAAAAGGAGCAAGAGTACTTGGTGAAACTACACGGTAAGCAAAACTGAATAAAATTGAAGCAACACCTCCAAGAATTCCAATTAAAATAAGGAGTAACCAGTCGAAACTATTTTCAACAGGAGAAAAATCTGAAGAAAAAAGTAAAATTATTAAAGACCCAATATAAGAAAAATTTATTGAATAGAAATTAATCTTAACACTAGAAATATCTTCAGGAATAAATTTAAGAACAATATTTGATATAGCCCAACATAATGCTGCTAATAATGGTAAAATAGAAATATAGGAAAATAACTCACTTGTGGGGTTCATAATTAATAAAACGCCGCCAAATCCAATAAAAATAGCAGACCATCTAAATAAACCAATCTTTTCTTTTAATACTAACATTGATAAAACTACAATAAAAATTGGAGAAGAAAATGTAAGGGTTGTAGCAGTTGCAAAATCCATATTAATTATTGAAATATAATAAAAAATTTGCATTAGAACAAAACTAATCCCCCTAAGAAAACAAAGAAATAAAAATTTTTTTGATATACCAACAAAAATATTTTTAATGTCTCTAGTAATAATAAATAAAAAAATTATTGGAATTAGGGCAAAAAAATTTCTAAAGAAAGCTAATTGTGGTGAAGAGTAACTGTTCCCAATAAATTTTATGATTACACCATAAAAATCGACGAAAATAATTCCCATTAACATTGAAGTTATTGCTAGAAAAACGTTCGATTTAATTAGCTTTAAAATTTTATTCTCTATAATGATTTAGGCAATCTACTTTTCTAAATCTAAACTAATTCCAATTGATGCGCCACTTAAAGAACTAAAACCAAAAGAAAATTTTGAAGGTTTAAGGGACATTTGTTTTTTCTTTGGATTTATAAATTTTAAATCCGTAAAACATTCTTCGTTATTTTTAATCATCAAATACTTAATTGTATTAGTACATTTATAGGTGCATTTAGTTTTTTGATTTATTAAGGTGCTTTTCTCCAGTTTGCAGATGTCAGTAAACTTCTCGCCAGCAAATGAATGTGGTAAAAACAGCAAAATAGCAAGAATAAAATAATTAAATATTTTTATTATCATAAATTTAATATGAACAAACAGATCCTAATGTACCATCAATATTTTTTTGTTTGAAAAAGACTTTCTTTCCAATTGTAAAAGAAAAACCACTTTTTTTATAGCCAGGAATACACTCTTGAGCGCCAACGTACTCCCATTCAGGATTATCGTTGCCAATATCTGTAATTGCTACACCAAACATCGACATACCTAATAATAAAGCAAACATAATAACGATCCTTTCATTAATTTATTCGATTTATATTTGGTAATAATGACGACATATTTTCAAAAATGTGACTATATTATGTTATATAAATTATGTAATATAAGTTTGGTGCACATATGAAACGTCTATTATTTTTTTTAATATTAATTTTTCCATTTACTTTATATGGAGAAACTACAATGGAAAACTTTAAAAACAGTCCTGAAAACAGATGGCAATTTTTTACTGATCAGGTTATGGGTGGAAAATCTTATGGAAAATTAAATTTTGTTTCTGAAAATAATATAAAATTCGCAAGAATGTCAGGGAATGTAACAACTGAAAATAATGGTGGCTTTATTCAGTTCCGTGCACAACTTTCCTATAAATTGAAAGATGAATCCAATGGAATAAAACTTACTGTCAGAGGAAACAATCAAGATTATTTTGTGCATATAAGAACAAGTGGCTCTGTTTTACCGTGGCAATATTATGGGAAAAAATTTTTAGCAACTGAAAATTGGAGTGAAGTAGAGTTAAAGTTTTCAGATTTTAAAAAATCAAGTAGTTTTATGAGGAAAAACTTTAAACCCTCCAGTGTTCGTACTATAGGGATTGTTGCGTATGGTAGAGACCATAAAGCACAAATAGATGTTAGAGAAATAAAACTATTTTAGTAAAGAATGTTTATGTCAAATTTAGAAATCAGTGATATCCAGAAAAAACATTATGAAGTTTGGATTGAGTTGTATCATAAATATGCAGAGTATTATCAAGTAGATATACCTAAAGATAATTTTGATCTAACTTGGAAATGGCTTACTAGTGAAAATTACCCTTTCTGGGGTATTTTAGCTGATGTAGATTCTAAAACTGTTGGTTTTGCTCATTTTAGATCTTTGCCAAGTCCCTTAGATTCTTGTGAAGTAGGTTTTCTAGATGATCTATTCGTTCTGCAAGAGTATAGAGGTAAAAAAATTGGTTACTCATTAATTGAAAAAGTTCATCAAATTGGTAAAAGTAAGAACTGGCCATATATTAACTGGATAACAAAAGATGACAATTATACGGCTAGAACTTTATATGATAAAATATCAACCAAAACTGATTGGAATTTTTACGAATTGACTGTTAAGTGATAAAGAATTTTTATTAAATAATTCTAATAAGAAGTATCTTTGGGATCGTAAGAGTCAAACTTACAGCATATTCTATATCTTTCTAAAATCTCTTCAGAAATCAATCCTTTATTATAAAAGTACATTGCAGCGCCATAACGAGTATAACCAGACTCATCTACCTTAAGAGGAATATTTAAATACTTATATTGTAAAAAATCTTCTTTTGTTTTTAAGAATTTTTTCATATTAATTTTTTAAAGGTGGTGTAAGAGTTCGTCTTTTTAACTTTACAAAGGGAGTTTTGACTATTGAAACCTTTTTCATCATTTTATAATATTCAAGTTCACGCAATACATAAATTTCAACCCAGAGATTTGATTTTATTTTCTGTCCATAGGGTAACTTCATGCTTGCTAAAGCAATACTCTTTTTAGCAGTAGGCGACCATGTTGCTGCCGTTATAATTCCAACTTCATATTTCTTATCATGATAAATTATAGCTCCATCTGCTGGCTCTTTGCCATCTATTTCTAAAGCTGCAAAAACATATTTACTTAATTTATTTTTTCTTATTTTTACTATTGCATCCTTTCCATTAAAAAAGGGTTTGCTCATGTCTACCATCCATGACAATCCAATTTCATCTGGGTTTCTTGTTCGATTGTTTCTTATTGCATGTTCTGCTGTAATGAAATCTGAGTTTGCTACTATAAATCCTGTTTCAACCCTTGCTATATTAAGTGCATTAAAACCAATGGCTTTTATGCCAAGATATTTTCCAGCTTCCCAAATTTTGTCCCAGAAATCATTTGCAAGTTGATTTGGTAAAAATATTTCATACCCTAAATCACCTGTAAATCCTGTTCGTGAAATTAGGATATTTTTTTCAATCTCTACAAAATCAAAAGGCTTGAGTGTATTTATTATACTAAAGCCTGCATTATTTAAAACAGATGCAGAAGTAGGGCCCTGTATAGATAGACCAGAAACTAAGTCTGTTTCTTCAAATAGTTCAATGTCAAATCCCATAGCAGAATCTAATAGCCAGGGCAGATGTCTTTCTTGACAACATAGTCTATAATCAAGCTCACTAAATTTAAATAAAGTTCCATCATCTAGAACATGTCCATCATCGTTGCACCAAAGAGTATATTGAACTGTATTATTTTTTTGGAGACTAACATTTCTTACAGTCAATTTATTAAGAAATTTTTCAGTATCTTTTCCTTTTATTCTATACTTAATCAATGGAGAAATATCGAACAGACTTGTCGTAGATCTAATTGCAAAGTACTCTAATTCCTGATCTTGTATTATACTTGCAGCTTTATAACCAGACCAGTCATACCAATAACCTTGGGTCATTTGGCTAGAAAACTTTTCATAGAAAGGAGTTTTCTTTAATGGGTTATTGAAGTTGCTTTTTGATTTAATTAATTCTTTTTTCATATTAATGGTTGTTTTGCTTTTGATCCTTAATTATCTGATTTGCAGCATTTATACCTGATTTACCACTAATACCGCCACCAGGATGAGTTCCCGCTCCACAAATATATAGGCCATGAATAGGAGTTCTATAACTTGAGTATTTAAACACAGGCCTTAAAGAGTACATTCTATCAATCTGTAATTCGCTGTGATGCCAATGGCCCCCAGGAACATTAAAGATAGTTTCAATATCTAAAGGTGAAATAAGTTTTGAGGCTAAAACAGATTTTTTAATATCTGGAAAAATTTTTTCCAGGGTTAGCATAATTTTACTATAAAGAAGTTTTTTTGAACTGTCCCAACCATCCTTGAGTGAGTATGGCGTGTTCTGTATGATTATTGATGCTATAATTCCATTATTATTTATATTTGTTTCGTCAATAATGCTTGGAAATAATAACTCAAAATTTGGATCTTCGGGTAGTTGTTGATATTTTGAGGGATTAAAGTTTTTTTCAATATGATTAATAGACGGTGTATATGTAATTCTTGCAGAAAGTTGTTCATTACTTAAAAAACTAGATTTTGGTATTTTGTTTAATAATAAGTTTAATTTAGAGACATTTCCTTTATATCGAAGTGATTTAATTTCTCTTAAAAGGCCTGTGTCTAATCTTTGTGGTCCAATAAAATCAAAAAATGTTTTAATGGGGCTTACAGATGATAAAACAATATCAGCAAAAAACTCTTCTCCATTTTGAGTCTTTATTCCAGTAACTTTGTTGTTTTCAAAGATTAAGTTTTTAGCTTCATTTTTAAATATAAATTCAACGCCTGCGCTTGTGCTTGATTTATAAAAAGTTTCAATTAATTTGGGAATTCCGCCTTCAGGAAATATTTGAGCACCTTGTGCTCCATTAAATTCACCTGCTAGTCTATATAAAAGGCCCATATAAGAAGTAGGAGATCTTGGACCCAAGTTGATACCTAAAGTCGCATCAAATGCTAACAATCCTTTAAGCAAGTCATTGTTAATTTCTTCTTCTAAAATATCAGCAACACACATTAGCATCATTCTAAAGAATTCTTGAAATTCTTCTCTACCTTTTATTCTAAGATTAAGACCTGTTTTAAGAAAATCTAGTTTATCAAATAATGAGTTATTCTCTCGGTTTATAGGGGATTTATAAAGAAATTTTTTCAATAAATTTGCTTGAAAAAACATTCTTTTTTTAAGTTTTTCCCAATTAGCCTTCTCATTAGAATCCATTCCATCAATTTGTGATCCGTAACTACCAGAAAAAGAAATATAGTTCTGATTTTTATCAACAGAAATAGAAGGAATAAAAAATTTTTTAGTCTTTAGACCATATTTTATTAAATCGAGATCTTTAATAGATTTGGAGCATAGATGATTAATCAAATGAGGCAAAGGTTGGTTTACATTGTCATTTAATAAAATATTAGATGACGCCATACCTCCAAATTCAGAAGAACTTTCTAATATAAGAACTTTCCGACCTGTTTTTGCCAATTTAATTGAGGCAGCCATTCCATTATGTCCTGCTCCAATAATAATTACATCATATGACTTCATAAGCGCTTCTTGCATGAGATGAAGGTTTTTTAAGATCTTTCAAAATTTCAATAGCTGCATTTCTTCCTGGTGCTCCCATCACTCCACCACCTGGATGGGTAGAAGACCCACAAATATATAATCCTTTTAATGGGCTTCTGTATTGAGCATAACCTGGCACAGGTCTATTAAATAACAATTGGTCAAAGGTTAATTCACCTTGGAAAATATTACCTTCTGTCAACCCTACTTCATCTTCTAATTCTTTTGGTGTACGAATTTCCATGTGGATTATCTTTTCACGAAAACCAGGCGAATAATCTTCTATTTGCTTAATCACAGTTTCACCAAAAGCTTCTTTTTTCTCTTGAGTCCAATCCTTACCATAAACTTTTGGTGGACAATATTGCACAAAGCAACTCATAAAATGTTTTCCTGGTGGGGCCATTGTTGGATCAGTTGCGGTAGGTATCATCATGTCAAGGAAAGGGTCTTGAGACCAAGTTCCATTCTTCCAGTCATCATAAGCTTTTTCCATTCTCTCAATGCTATCTGTAAAATGTATATCCCCTTTGATACATGGGTCTCCTTTAGGAACTGCAGGAAAATCTGGCATACTATCAAGGCCAATATTAACCTTTCCAGAGGAGCCCCTAATTTTGAAATTTTTTACTTTTTTCACGAAAGAGGGTGGGAGAAACTTATCATCCACCAGCTTTAAAAAGGTTCGTTTTACATCAGCATTTGAAACTATATTTGAAGAGTAAAATTCATTACCGTTTTTTAAAACAACACCTTTTGCCTGGTTATTTTTAACTAGTATATTTTCTACTTCAGATTCAGTAATTAATTCTCCACCAAAAGATTTAAATGAAGATGATAAAGCTTGAGTAATTGCCCCCATTCCACCTCTTGCATAACCCCATGAACCTATTGAACCATCAACTTCACCCATGTAATGGTGTAAGAGAACGTAAGCTGTTCCTGGAGACATTGGACCTAAAGCAGTCCCAATAATACCTGATAGTGCCAAGGAAGCTTTAATAACGTCATTCTCAAAGTATTCATCAAGGTAATCTGAAATAGACATTGTCCAGAAACGTATTGTATCAGCCATTTGATCGGGGCTAAGTTCATTAAATTGTTTAATAAGGTAAAAGATTTCTCCAATATCTTTAGGTTTAAAGCTGGCTGGGTCTGGTGCTGTCCTCATTAATAGTGGTTGTATAAATCTGCATTGTCTTGTTACATCCCTTGCATATCTCTCATATGCTTCACTATCCTTTACGCTAAATCTTGCCATTTCACGACGTTTAGAATGGTAATTTCTATAATTAGCTAAATATCTTCCATCCTGTGTGAAAGTAGTTCCCCCTTCAATTCCTATTATTTGAAGACCATGTTTAGGCAATTCCAAATCCCGCATTATTTCAGGCCTAAATAAGCTACAAACATAAGAGCAATTAGAATACAAAATATTTGGAGTTAATTCCCTACTTACTGCTGCGCCACCAATCCAATCATTTTTTTCTAGTACAAGAACATTTAATCCTGCTTTTTGTAAATAACACGCATTAACAAGGCCATTATGCCCTGCTCCAATAATAATTACATCGTAGTTTTTATTCTGAGAATTCATATAGATAATACTCTATTATTTACTTAAAAATTTTAAAATAACAAGATTATTTGAAATTTTGCAAGAAATGCTTGAAAATAGTCAATATTTCGTGAAGTATCATCAAATAAAGTTTCAAATGGAGGAAATAATGAGACTAATAAAGAATTATATTATAGGTCCTTTATCAGGACTAGTTTTTATTATCGGCTTCTCTTTAAATTCTATTGCAGCTGATAGTGAATTAATAGTTTTTGATTGGGGTGGTTATGAGGATCCTGGATTTTTTCAAGCATATATTGAAAAATACGGTGATAGTCCAACATATTCTTTCTTTTCTGATGAAGAAGAAGCCTTTCAAAAAGTTAGAGCTGGATTTAGAGCTGATTTAGGACATCCATGTTCTCAATCGGTTGTAAAATGGAGAAATGCAGGTATCATCAAACCAATTGACACTTCACGTTTAAAAAATTGGAGTAAAGTTGACCCAGGGTTTGCTGGAATGGAAGGGTTTCAAGTTGATGGTGTTCAATGGGCTTTGCCAATAGACTGGGGTGCTACAGCATTAACATATAATACAGATGAAGTTTCAGCTGAGGAAGCTAGCTCTCTATACGCTTTTGCCGATCCTAAATTCAAAGGAAGGGTTTCATTAATAGACAATGTAGATGATGCTTATGCCCTTGGAATGTTGGCTGTAGGTGTTATGGATTGGACAAAATCTAATGATGAAGACTTTAAAAAAGCGTCTGATTTTTTAAGACAGGTTCATAAAAATGTAAGACAATATCACGCAGATGGTGCTGAAGGGGCTGCATTAATGAAAAGTGGTGAAATTCTATTAGAGTGGACTTGGAATGAAGTGGCTTTTACACTTGGATACGAAGATGATGCACCACCAGTAGTATTTAATAGAGGTACTAAAGAAGGTTCATCAACTTGGGTCTGCGGATATACAATGATGAAAGATGCACCTGGCTCTGAACAAAAAGCATATGATTTTCTTGACGCTTGGTTATCTGATGAGTCTGCAGCATACATTCTTAATGAATGGGGGTATGGTCATACAAATAAAGAAATAATGGCTACCGTTGGAAAAGAAAATGGTTGGGAGCCATTAGAAAGTTATACTCAAGGTTCATTATTTCAAAAGCCTTCAGATCCAGCTCTTAGAGAGAGAATGATTAAAGAGTGGGAATTGATAAAAAGTGGCTTTTAATTAAAAACATATTCAGAGGCGATAAATTTTCGCCTCTGAAATTAATCAAAGAAACCAACTACACTTTCTGTATCAATTTTAAACTTTACTTTTTCTCCAACCTTATAACTAATTTGACCAAAAGAATTTTGTGATGAAACAGTTAATAGTTCATTACTTTTACCACAGCTTATTTTGTAGTATGTTGTTTCACCAAAATATGAAATATCTTTGATGGTTCCCATCATCAATTCTTTAGAAGTTGCTTTTAAAGGGTTAATAGAAATCAACTCAGGCCTAATTCCCAAGGTTAGTTTACCATTTTGATTTTTTCCTGAGATTTGTTTTTTAGATAAATTCAACTCTCCAAAAATATTAGTTTTAAATATAATTTTTTTGTCATCTTTGATTATCTTTCCATTTATAAAATTCATTGCTCCAATGAATGAAGCCACTCTCTGAGAGATAGGCTTTTCGTAAAGTTCTCTAGGTGAAGCAATTTGCTCAACCTTACCATCAAACATTACAGCAACTTTATCACTCATTGTTAATGCTTCCTCTTGGTCATGTGTAACTAATACAAAAGTAATACCAACTGCTCTTTGTAGGTGGCGCAATTCTGATTGCATTTGCTCTCTTAATTTTTTATCTAAGGCGGATAATGGTTCATCAAGAAGTAAAACTTTCGGTTTTAGGATGAGAGCCCTTGCTAGCGCAACTCTTTGTTTTTGTCCACCAGACAAGGCATTTGAAGATCTATTGTTTAGTCCCGATAGACCAACCAGCTCAAGAGATTTGTTAATCATCTCTAATTTTTCATTTTTAGAAAGTTTCTTTTTTCTAAGGCCATATGCAACATTTTCTTCAACATTCAAATGTGGGAAAATGGCATAGTTCTGAAAAACCATATTTGTAGGCCTTAAATTTGGTTCAACATCTTTCATAGATTTACCATCAATCAAAATTTCACCAAAATTAGGAGTTTCAAATCCAGCTATCAGTCTTAAAAGTGTCGTTTTGCCACAACCAGATGGACCAAGAAGAGAAAAAAATTCCCCTTTTTTTATATCTATTGAAACTCCATCAACAGCTTTTACATTTCCAAAATTTCTATATACATTTTTTACTTGAACTTGATTGACCATATGAAAAACCACTTCTGTTAATTTAATATTGAGTCTTTTGAAAAAGCCGATCTTCTTCGAAAATATTCACTTAGCGAAAGTAAAATTAAAGAGACAAGCAAAAGAAGAGTTCCTAATGCCATAGTTGTTGGAAGTTCTTTAGGAAATCTGAATAAAGACCATATATATACTGGCAAGGTTGTTTCAGTGCCTGTTAAAAAGAAAGCTATTATAAATTCATCTAATGAAAGTGTAAATCCAATTAGTAAGCTTGCCATTATACCGGGAAAAACCAAAGGCAATATTATTCTAAAAAATGTTCCTATTTGATTCTCTCCTAGGTCCAAAGAAGCTTCTTCTAAACTTATATCTAGGTTGTTAAAGGCTGAGTTCATTATAAGGATTGAAAAAGGCATTATTAGCAAAGTATGCCCAAGTACTACACTCCAAAGATTCAAAGATAATCCAAGTTGAATTAATACAGTTAGCAAAGAAACTCCTACTATTATTTCAGGCAATACGAGTGGTGCAAGTATAAATGTTAAAGATATTTGTTTTCCAGTAAAGTTATATCTAGTAGATGAACGTGAAGCTAAAACGCCTAAAGTGGTTGCTAAAATACTTGAAGAGATTGCTACAATCATCGAATTTTTGAATGCCTCATGTAATGTTTCTTGATATAATAGTCTTTCAAACCAATAGGTAGTAAAACCAGTTAGAGGAAAAGAAATAATTTGGCTTGAGTTAAATGAAAATATAGGAAGAAGAAGTGCAGGTGCATAAAGAAAGATTAAGTAAGTATATGCGAATATTTTTAGGTACTTAGATACTCTAGACAATTTAATACCTCCTTAAATATTTTCTGTTTATCAAAACAAAAACAATTGATATAAAAGCTACTATCATCAATGAGGATACTGATAATGCTGCTGCTAACGGTGCATTATTGGCTTTTGAAAATTGAACTTGAATCATATTTGCAATCATTAATCCTTCTGGGCCCCCAACAAGCTTAGGTGTAATAAAATCTCCAACAGTGGGTATAAATATAATTAGTGCAGCACCTACCACGCCAGGTGCTGATAGAGGTAGTATAACTCTAAAAAACTGTTGAATAGGACCATCTCCTAAATCTTTACTCGCCTCAAGAAGTGATCTATCAATTTTTTCTAGTGAAACAAAAATAGGTAAAATAGCAAATGGAGCCCAACCGTGCGTTAGAGCAATAATAACAGCATTTGTATTGTAAAGAATAAAGGTCATCGGTTCCTCAATAACTTGGAGCCATATAAAAAATGAATTAAAAACACCGTTATAACCTAAAATTACCTTCCAAAGAAACATTCGAAGTAAGTAACTAGTCCAAAATGGAATTGTAATTAAAAATAACCATAAAGCTTTCCTTTCACCTCCATAGAAAGAGATATAATAAGCCATAGGATAGGCTAACAAAACAGTGAAAAAAGTTACAGTTAATGAAATTGTAAGTGATCTAGAAAATAAAAGCTGGTAGACAGGTTGAGTAAATGCTTCGATATAATTATTGAAAGTAAATGTTTTATCTAATATTAAGTAATCTTGGGTCCAAAAACTTAGAAGAAACATTAACGAAAGCGGGGCAGCTAAAAGCAAAATGCTATAAATAAAAGGCGCTGATAATAAACGCCAACCTTTCTTAGTATCATTATTAAAAGTAATTTTCAAAATTTCCCCTCAATATATCAATTTGAAATATATTCTAATTGAATATTAAATTTAAATTTATCCAAATATTATTATAAGGTATAACTAAGAAATTCAATTAATAAAAATTTGAAAATTTGGTAATTACTTTAAATCAGTATTTACAAGCATTTCCTTATTTAATTTATAAATCAAATGTTCTTCAGGCTGTTTTTCAATCTTTAAGATAGGAATTTGTTTTCTCATATGATCGTGATGAGACTTAACTCCATATTCAAGGTCTGATAAATAAAATCCCTCAAAGGATTTAGAGTTCATTGACTCATTTGACCAAATAGTGAGTTGTACATCTTCAGCTACAGTATGATTGTCAATTCGATTACTAAGATAACGTGCAATTCTTTGTTGGCGAGTTTCATTTTTATGTCGGTATATACCGCCTCTTAATAATGTAAGATTAGTAGAAATAGGAAATTCTTGGTAAAACTGGACTGTTTCCGGCGTGACAGCAATAACAGCATTTGGAAAAATTCCAAAGTAATTCCATGAGTTCTTATATTTGTCTGGCAGATGAGCTGCTGGGGTAGAGAGTTTTTTATAATTTTTAACACTCCAGTTTCTTGCTGTTTTACCACTAAAGCTTGCATGAGTTTTTGATGTTCCGTTTACAAAAGGCTCATCAAAATAATTTTTTCCATATAGATCTTGTAAAGAAGGATGAGCCATCGGGACGTGATAACCTTCGTTGTCTACATCCCTTACTGATTTCCAATTAACTTCAGTCTTTTGTGTCCATATACTGTCAGTTGGAACCATGTTTTCTATTTTATAATTACCTAGTTCCTCTGAAAAAGGTGACATAAGGCTTTTAACTGATTTTTGAGGCCCTTTGTTTAATCTTACAAAAACAAATCCATTCCAAATTTCACTTTCAATTTTTTTTAGTCCAAAATCATTTTTATTAAACTTTGGAAATGATTTCGGCTGAGATGCTCCACGAAGTGTGCCATCTAAATTATAAACCCATCCATGAAATGGGCACACAATTGCGGTGCAATTACCTTTTTCATTAGCCATAACCCTTGATCCTCTGTGTCTGCAAAGGTTGTAAAACGCTCTAATAATATTTTCATTATCTCTAATAATAAGAATTCTTTCGTTACATAAATCAAATGTAAGAAAGTCCCCAACAGAACTCAAATCAGACTGATGGCAAATCAGTTGCCAATGATTAAAGAACAAACTTTCTTTTTCAATTTCAAGCAATTGCTTACTCTTATATGTCCAGCTTGGAAGCCCTTTACGGTCCCATTTTTTAGGAATAGAGACATCTCTAAAATTACTTACTTTTTCCATTACTTAATTTCTTCAGGACTCAATTTTAATTACATTTCCTATTTTATTAACTGATATTAGAAAAACAATTAAAATTATAAATATATATCCAAATAAAATATGTGTAAATTGAATGTTTGAATAATCACTAATCATTCCAAATAAAATTGACCCTAATGCAGCTGAACCCATATTAATCATTATCCAAATGCTCATTACTCTTCCTCTGAAAATATCTTTTAATTCAAGCTGAATTTTAGATTGAATGGAAATACCAATTGTGGTTGCTAAAAATCCTAAAATAAAAATTAAAAATAATGCCTTATAAAATGTATCAACATATCCAATGAGCAAAACAGTTAATGGGATTGTTAAAGCTGTAAAAAGAATACTATCTGGAATATTAGTGCCCATAGTTTCAGCTTTTCCAAGAGCTTTAGTAATAGAGGCAAAAAGTGCTCCTGCTCCAGCAGTTGCAGTTATTAAACCCAATCCTGAAGGTCCTTGCTGGAAAATACCTTCAGAAATCAAAGGCAAGGTTTCTAAAACGCCTCTGCCCACAAAAGACGTCAAACCACTAAGAACAATCGAAAATTTAATAATTGAGTTGGAGAAAATAAGTTTAATACCTTCAAAAAAATCAAATATGAAAGACTTATTTTTTCCACTTAAAACTAAATCTCTAGGTTTAATAAATAAAATAAAAAACATTACAGGAATATATGTAAAAATTGATATTAAAACTGCTTGGCTTGCGCCAAAATATTGTATTAAAAAACCACCTATAGCTGGTCCAATAAGTCTTGTAGTATTAAAATTAACTGCTGTAATAGCTACAAGAGAGGGCACTTGATACTCTTCAATTAGTCTTGGAGCAAGAGACATCCTTATAGGGTGAGCTGCTGAAGCAATCACTCCAATAAATAGACATATAAGTAACAAAGATTGGATTGAAAGGAGATTTGTTAAAATAAGAACAAACAATATTGTGGAACATATAATCATCGAACTATAGGATAAAAAGAAAGCAACCCTTATATTTACCCTATCAATCAAAACTCCAAATACTGGACCACTAAATATAGTTGGTGCGAGACTGAGGAAAGCTGCAATTCCAACATAAAAAGGGGATTTAGTTATTTCCCAAGCAAGCCAACCGATAATAATTCTTTGTATCCAAAGCCCGTTAAGAGCTATAAAACTCCCAAATAGATAAAGTCTAAAACTTGAAGAATTTAAAGCATTTATATTCATAATATAATTAACACTATATAGATAATAATTTTTCAGTATATAAAATTAAAGTAAATTTTAGCTTGTAGTGATTTGACAAAATTAATTCACATTTGCAGAGAATGCTTTAAAAAATGGGATAGTACAAACATCCTATTAAAGTGTAATTTTTGTCAATCAAACAATGTGTATTTTCATAAAGAGTTTAATGAATTGAGTATTGCTCATTTAGATTGTGATTCCTTTTATGCAGCAGTTGAAAAAAGAGACAACAATACTCTGAAGAATAAACCTGTCGCTGTAGGTGGGACTGATAGAGGTGTTGTCGCAGCTGCATGTTATGTTGCAAGGAAGTATGGCATTAAATCAGCAATGCCCACTTTTAAAGCTAAACAACTTTGTCCTGACTTAGTTATTTTAAAGCCCAGGATGGAACATTATATTAAGATTAGTAGGCAGATAAGATTAATGATGGATTCTGTTACCCCAGCTGTTGAACCAGTTTCAATTGATGAGGCCTTTTTAGATTTGTCGGGAACTGAAAAATTACATAAATGTATCCCTGCTATATCAATGTTGAAAATTCAAAAAAAAATCTACTCTGACATTGGTATAACTGTTTCTGTGGGGTTGTCTTATAACAAGTCTATGGCTAAGTTAGCTTCTGAACAAAAAAAGCCCAATGGTTTTTTTGTCCTTGGTAAAGAAGAAGCTAAGAACTGGTTATCAGAAAAACCTGTTTCAATAATTTTTGGCTTAGGTAAATCAACAGTTAAAAAATTAAATTCCGTAGGTATTCATTTTTGTAAAGATTTATTTAACTTTGAGAATTTAAAATTAAAAAAAATATTAGGAAGCAATACACATAAAATATTAAAATTGGCAGAGGGTATAGATAACAGAAGGGTTGTTAAAAACTCTAAAGCAAAAAGTATTTCTGTTGAAACAACATTTTCAAAAATAAAAAATGAAAAAGAAATAAAAAATGAACTTCATCTTTTATGCCTTAAGTTATCTTCAAGACTAAAAGATAAAAACTTTATTGGTAAAACATTAACATTAAAACTAAAAACAACTAAATTCAAATCTATAACGAGATCAATAACTTCAAACCAGCCTCTACAGATGGCACATGATTTGTACTCAAGGTCAGAGGAGTTGCTTAAGAATGAAATAAAAGACAATGTTGATTATAGGCTAATTGGGATTGGAGTTTCTAATTTTAAAGAAGACCAAGATAATAACTTTCAGTTAAATTTTGAAGATGAAGTTAATAATAAAAAAAATAATCTAGAGTTTGCAATTGATGAAATTAATAGCAAAATGGGTTCGAATAAAACAATTGTTGGAAGACATTTTAATAATAAAAAATAAATGCTATAATTGAATTAATCTTAAAGATTGAAATGTAAAGAGGCTTCAAGATGAGCAATAATAAATGGAATAAAAATGCATTGGGGTATGGTGAAAAAACCAATTCATCCTCTCATGACGGCTGGAACAAAAACGCATTAAAGTATGACCCCAAAAATGATTTAGAAAATTCTGGTTTATCAAAAAAAAATGAAAATTATAAAAATGATCATTGGAACAAAAATGCGAGTGAATATGGAAAAAAAAATATTCCTTTAAATAAAGATCAATGGAATAAAAATGCAATGGAATATAAAAAATAAATCAATTATTTTTCAATTTTATTAAGTCTTTCTTTGTATCGATATCAAAATAAAAACCTTCAGAGTTTGTATCATAAAAAATAACATCTTTGTTTTTTTCTAATATTTTCTTTCCCCCATTATCTCCCTCTAAGTTAATAAGGGTATTAAAATAGTCCTTTCCAAATATTACAGGATTGCCCCTTGTGGTTTTATTTAAAGGAACAATAATTTTTGATTTATTTCTGAATTTTTCTTCGAATTCAATCATTAAGTTATAGTCTTCAGATTTCAATAAAGGCATGTCTGCAAGACAAATCATTGTTGACAAACTATTTTTTGGTAACTTTTTTATACCTAATGAAATTGAAGAATTAATGCCTTCATTGTAATTTAAATTTTTTATAACTTGAACTCTAAATTTTTTTAATAGTTTATTTATTTTAACATGGTCTTTGCCAGTAATTACAATTATATTTCTGAGTTTAGATTTACATATTTCACTTACAACATGAGTGATTAATAATGTAGAATTGAAATCAGTGAATAGCTTGTTATCTTTTCCAAATCTTTTTGAGTTTCCTGCTGCTAAAATTATTGCGTCAGTCATTATCAATTTCCAAATTTAGAGTGCTTCAAGTTTATTTTGTATCTGTATGATTTGAGCCATTATTGAAACTGAAATTTCTGCTGGGCTTTTAGCTGAAATGTCCAAACCAATAGGCCCATGTATTCTATTGAGCTGTTTGTCATTAAACCCAGCATCTTTAAGCCTTTCCAATCTCTTTAAGTGAGTTCTTTTGCTTCCTAAACATCCAATATAAAAAGCATTGCTATTTAGTGAGGCATGAATTCCCTGATCATCTATTTTTGGATCGTGAGTTAACAAAACAACGGCAGTTCGTTCATCAATTATATTTCTCTCAAAATACTCTTCAGGCCATAAATTAATTAATTCTCCAATTTTAAATCTTTCTTTGGTAGCAAAGGTCTCTCTAGGATCAATTATATCAACAAAAAAACCACATTCACTGCATAAAGTCTCTAAATGTTGAGCAATATGAACAGCACCTATTATTATGATTTTAATTTTTGGCAAAAAAATTCTTACGAAATTATTTTTGTCTTCAGTCATTCCACTTGAGGATAAATTAATATTCTTAAAAATAGATTTTATATTTTGATTTTTACTTTTTTCTGTTGAATTTAAATAAAGGTGATTTTTATGTTCTTTAATATCTTTAATAATGCAAAACGGAGTTCTTGAGTTAATTTTCATTATCATTTCATCAAGCAAATGTGAGAAATCAAAATCTCTTTCAACGTAAACACTTATTTTACCACCACAAGTCAAGCCAACTTCCCAAGCTTTTTCATCACTTACACCAAAATTTAAAACTCTTGGTTGTGATCCATTTATAATATCTAAAGAAGTTTGAATTACAGAACCTTCAATGCATCCTCCTGAAACAGAACCAACTATTTCATTATTCTCAGTAACTAGCATCTGGCTGCCTATTGGTCTTGGCGAGCTGCCCCATGTAGATATAACTGTTGATACTGCAAATCTTTTATTCTGTTCGATAAAATTTTTTGCTTTATTAAAGATGTTTAAATCTTCTGAATTATGAAAATTATTTATGTTCATTTTTTATTAAGAATATATAAATTATAGACAATTATTCCATATTTTGTAATATTATATTTTTAACATTCGTTCTTGTTTTATGAAAGTAAACAAAGAATTTATAGATAAAAACTTTTCAACGATACATCTGTGTTTTTTACAAACCATTGTTTTTAGGCAAAGCTTTATAAATCATAATTTGGGAGGAGCAGTAGATAGTTGTATAATTCAAATTGTTTGTTGGCATCATTTAACTTCTTTATTGAATGATAATTTAAAAAAAGAAAGCACTGAATTTCAGAAAGCTTTACATTATTGGAATAACTCTTTTGGTGTCAATTTTTCATCAAAAAAACTTACTCTTACTTTGCTATCAGAATTATCTGCAATACCCTTAGAAACTGTAAGAAGAAGGGTAATGCAACTTGAAAAATTAAATTGGGTTAAATACTCACCAAAAACTGGTGTAGTTTACTCCCCAAGTGAAGAAAATAATAATTTAATTGTTGAAATAAATGAAAAAGAAAAAGAGATGCAGGCAAATTATTTAAATATCTATGAAAAAGCTAAAAATCTCCTTTTGCAATAAATGGAGTATTTTTAAAGTTTTTCTTTCCATAAGTAAACTTACTGCTATCTAAATATTCTACACTTCCTCCAGCATAGCGCAAAACAGCATCACCTGCTGCTGTATCCCATTCCATTGTAGGACCAAATCTTGGATACACATCGGCTTCTCCACTTGCAACTAAACAAAATTTCAATGAAGAACCTATTGAAACTGTTCGAGCTATATTATTCTTTATAAGCCAATCTTTCGTTTTTTGATCTAAATGTGATGAGCTTGCGACAGCTACAATTTTATTTTTATCACTTTTTCTAATTCTTATTTTCTTTCTCCCATCTTTATTTTCTTCATAAGAGCCAAAAGTTTTACCTGCATAAAATAAACGTTTAATTGCAGGGGCATAAACAATACCAATTAATGGTTCATTTTCTCTTATAAGTGCTATATTTACAGTAAATGAACCCTTGCCATCAAATTTTAAAAACTCCTTAGTTCCATCTAAAGGGTCAACAAGAAAAAATTCACTTAGAGATTTCAAGTTATGACTTTCCGGATTTTCTTCAGAAACTATTGGAATTGATGGGTATAAAGATTTTATTTTTTTTATAATTATTTTTTCAGCTGCTTTGTCTGCAATTGTAACAGGGCTGCCATCATTTTTTTGTTCAGCATTAGGTTTTGAATTATATATACCTATTATTTTACTGCCCGCTTCTTTAACACAGGGTAGCAAATTTTTAACTAATACATTTTCATCCATCTTTTTAACTATTAAAAAATTTAAAATTAAATATTTATGATTATTGTAATTACAGCGATAGATATCAACATCAATAAGGCGGCTTTCCTAAAATACTCATTACCTGATTTGTTAAAATAAGTTGCGCCTAACCAAGTAAAACCAATATAAATTGGAAATGCAAAAATACTTACTATGACTAAATTAAGTGTCATCATTCCATAAAATACTTGAGTAAGTGTTGTTAACAATGACATGCACCCCATTGTAATAATAATGTTTGATCTCGTTATTTCTGCATCATCATTTCTTGCCATTAATACAGTTACAAAAGGCGGACCTCCTACTCCAGCAGCTCCATTCACAAGACCTGAAAATCCTCCTCCCAAAATCATAGTTAAAAGATTGATTTCGCCTTTAGGTTTCCAACCACTTGCAAGTAATGCGACCATTAGAATTACCATAACAGAAATCACTATCCTTATAATTTCAGGATCTAAAGAAACTACAAAATAAAAACCAATTGGGATGGTTACTAAAAGAGCTAGTATCATTGGAAAAACAATTTTAACTTTACCTTTTTTTAAAGCTGGTGGCATCAAATATAAAACTGTAGGGACTTCAACTAAATACATTATTACTAGGCCTACTGCAGGGGTTAGAATACTAGAAAGTATGGGGACCATTAATAGAGCTGCTCCAAAACCTAAAAAGCCTCTTAAAAAGCCTCCTAAAGCAATTGCAATAGCGCAACCGGCAAGCCCTAAATTTGATACATCAACAGGTAAAAGATCAGTCATTTCAAAAATTAAAGATTTTTATTATTAGTGAAAATATAAAGTAAAACTGTCATAATATTCCTTAAAAAGTATAGTATACATCAATTCAATTTAAAATCGTACAATGAAACAATATTATAAAAAATTACATCTTTCTTCTGATGGGTCAAAAATTGAAAATATTACTCATCGGATTAAGGATATAGTTTTTAAATCTAAGATTAAAAATGGCATCGTTAATGTAAGCATACTTAATACAACAGCGTCTCTTATTATTCAAGAAAACGCAGATCCAGATGTTTTGAAAGACTTGCAAACATTTTATAGAAAATTAGTTCCAATGAATGGTGATTATGTACATTCATCAGAGGGTGTTGATGACATGCCAGCTCATATTAAATCAACACTTACAAACTCAAATTTAACGTTAAGTGTTTTAGAGGGGGTTGTTCAGTTGGGAATTTGGCAAGGGATATACCTCTTTGAGCATAGAGAAATAAATAAAAACCGAACTATTTTGGTTCATATTTTTGGAAACTAAAAAATTTAATCTGAACTTTTGTTTTTCTCAAAAAGTTTATCAAGTTTTTCTTCATATGAATTATAATCTAAAAATTCATAAAGTTCATTTCTAGTTTGCATAGTTTTAAGAACTTTTTTCTGGTCGCCCTCAATTTTAAGGGTCTCGTAGATATTTAATGCAGCTTTACTCATTGCACGAAATGCGCTTAGTGGGTATAAAACCATGTCAACTCCAACTGAAGCTAGTTCTTTAATATTAGATAATGGAGTTTTCCCAAATTCTGTCATATTAGCAAGTATTGGAACTTTAAGACTGTTTTTAAATTCCTTATAATGATTAATGTCAGTCATGGCTTCTGCAAAAATTCCATCTGCACCAGCTTCAATATAAGCATGGGATCTATCTATGGAGGCACTCATTCCTTCTTTTGCAAAGGCGTCAGTCCTTGCCATAATAAAAAAATCTTTGTCATCTCTAGCATCAATGCAAGCCTTAATTCTATCAACCATTTCTTGAGTTGAAACCATTTCTTTATTTGGTCTGTGACCACATCTTTTTTGCCCTACTTGATCTTCTATATGAACTGCTGCAACACCAGCTCTAGATAACTCTTTAATAGTCCTGGAAATATTAAAAGCTCCTCCCCAACCAGTATCTATATCAACTAATAGAGGGACATCTGTAACGCTTGTAATTCTTTTAGCATCCTCAACAACGTCACCTAAGTTAGTTATTCCTAAATCTGGGATACCAAAAGATGCATTAGCCACACCAGCGCCTGATAAATAGATTGATTTGTGACCAACTTTTTCAGCCATCACAGCGCAATAAGCATTTATACAGCCTACAATTTGAAGTGGCTCCTTTTCTTCTAAAAGCTCAAAAAATTTTTTTCCGGGATTTTTTGTTTCTGTCATTATTTCATCAATATAGTTTTTCAATGGATTCTATTATAATTTTTTCATTAATTATAGAAATAAAAATATCATCTGTGTTCACAAGAGGCTGAAAGCCATTTTTATATTTTTTCAGAACATAATTTTCGGCATCTTTAGCAGAGCTTACTAAAGAGCTCTTAATGTTCATTGAATTATTCTTTTTAATAATATTACCATCATTTAATTTAAAAACTATATGATAATTTACCTTCCACATTTTCTAAGTTACTCTCAAATTTATACAGTTACTTAATAACGTTTAAATAAAAAATGAACAAATTTCAAAGTTTTGGTTGGGAGATTAATCCCAATTTGAGTGATTTCAAAACAAGTTTTCCATCTTTAAACAAGGATATAAAAACAGATTGGTTAATAATTGGAGGAGGTCTTACAGGTTTGTCTGCATTAAATCAGCTAAAAAAACAAAATGTCTCTGATACAATTACAATGGTAGACGCAGATAAAATAGGCCAAGGTTCAAGTTCGAGAAACTCTGGCTTTCTAGTTGATTCAACTCTAAATAATGGTGCAACTACAATTTCAAGTATTAAAGAATATAAAGAAAAATATGCGCTAAATCTTGCTGGCATCTCTGAATTAAAAGCGATAGTTGATGAAAACAAAATTAATTGTGACTGGTCGGCTAATGGTAAATATCACGCTGCTACAAACAAAAGTGAATTTTTCAAGTTAAAAAAATTTCATAATCTTCTGATGAAAATAGGTATTAGTTGTAAAGAATTTCATCAAGATGAATTATCAAATCTACTTGGTACAAACTTTTATAAATATGCCATTAAGACAAATGGCGGTATTTTGCTCAATCCACAAAAACTTTGCTTAGGTCTAGTCCCAAAAATTTGCAAGGGTATAGATGTTTATGAAAATACTAAAATTGAAAAATTTAATATTGATCAAGGAACTTTAGCATATACGAATGAAGGTTTTAAAATTCAGGCAAAAAAAATAATTGTTGCAATAAATTCCTGGATGCCAGAATTAAAAATTAAACAGGACTTTTCAATCCCTCTAATTCTAACTTCGAGTATCACAAGGCCCTTGACATTAAAAGAACGTTTAGCTTTAGGAAATCCAAAACCTTGGGGCGTTTTGTCTGTTAAGCCAACAGGTGCAACATTAAGATATACTGATGATTATCGAATAATGATTAGAAACACTAGTGAACCCCATTTTGAACATAATTTTAATTACAAAAAATGTATTGAAAAACATAAAAAGGGCTTACTAAGGCGCTTCCCTCAGTTTCCTGATATTGATATCGAAAACTCATGGAGCGGTTTTATATCGGTATCAAGAAATGGCAAGCCAGTTTTTGGTAATCTTGATGAAAAAATATTTTTTGCTGGAGCTTATAATGGTGGTGGACTTGGTTTGAGCGTGCTTTTTGGGGCGGCTATGATAGATAGCGCTCTTAAAATAAAAAATAGCCGCTTAAATTTAGTAGCAAGTTTCCCGCAAGCTAACAGACTGCCGCCATTCCCAAAAATTGCTGCATTACTGAGGTTAAAATTAGACCAAATCTTTGGATCAAACGAATTTTAGATAAATAGTAAAATACTGTAATTATTACAAAAAAATAAGTTAACTGTAATTAGTTAAATTAAAATTTAAAATTAATTTTTAAAATTATACTTTATTAATTTTATAATGAAATTATCCAAATAAATGATTTTATAAATTCATAAATTTTAGTAGTTTGCATAAGTTATTTAGGGTATAGTCTTGATAAATTAGATTTATTTTGAAAATTGTAAATAAATGAATAAAAACATACAATTAATTAAGAAAACAACCACTCACAAGAAAAAAGTATATAAATCAAAAAATATTTCTGGTTTAAGTGCTATTATTTTATCAAGTTTGATAACTTCTTCTGTTTCATATGCAGGTCAACCTAAAGCTGGGGATATTATTTCAAGTATGCCTACAGACAATTCATTATTAAATAAATGGGGGCAAGCAACAAAACCAGTTAAAGAACCTTCCACAATCAATGAAGACATTACAGTTTTTGTGAAAAGATTTGAATTTCGAGGTAACAGCAAAATTAAATCCAGTACATTACGAGCAATTTTATCTAAATTTATTGAGAAAAATTTAAACTTTAATGATCTAGAGTTCGCAGCATCTTTAGTTAGTAAGGAGTATAGGTCTCAAGGTTTTTGGGCTATGGCTTATTTACCAGAACAAGAACTCAGTAATGGCGTAGTTCGTATTCAGATTTTGGAAGGTAAAATCGGTTCTGTAAAGTTTTTTGAAAGCAAGGATGCAGATAATAACCTAAATTTATCAAAAGAGGACGCAGAAAAATATATCTTGAGAGGGCAAATTTCAGGAGAAATGCTTGATGTGCAGAAACTTGAGGAATCAATTAAAAATTTAGATGATGTTCCAGGAATTACAGCCGCTGCATCACTTATGGCAGGAATGAATCCTGGTGAAACTGATATAGCAGTTAATATGAGTAACACACAGCTTTTTTCTGGATCAGTTCGAATGGATAATCATGGTTCAAATTCCGCAGGAGATTTGAGACTTTCAGGACAGGTTAATGTAGATGGTTTATTTAATTACGGTGATAGATTTGTTCTATCAAGTTTAAAATCTGAGGGTATAACTTACACCTCCCTGGGTTTTAATTTTCCAGTAAGCTATGATGGAACTAGAGCTGAACTAAGTTATTCATTTCTAGATTATGAACTTGGGAAACAATTTAAAGACGTTCAAGCTCAAGGAACTGCCAATAATTATTCTTTTCAATTATTAAAAAAACTTCCTAAATTCGGTGAAATAAATCTTTCTTCAGGATTTTCTATAACCCACAAAAAACTTCAAGATAAAACATTAGCTGGAGTAAGTGCTGATAAAACTGTCGATGTGGCAAGCATTGACTTGAATTTTAATGATG
>CAZNBI010000006.1:0-23955 GCA_964571065.1 uncultured Rhodobacterales bacterium
TTTTTATGGAGCAAGAGGAGACCAGAGCAGTAAGAACTCACGAATGGCTATATATTGAGAGATTTAATAAAGAGGGAATGTCTTATATTGAGCCTGAATTATATAATTTAATAGAAGATCCTGATGAACGGAAAAATTTATTTAAAGAAGAGAGTTGTAGGGAAATTATTAAGACATTTTCTAAAGAAATAAATGATTACTTCAATAAATATGGTGATTCTAAATATAACTTATGGATTGGTGGAACAGCTAAATCTAATGTTTCTAATCCCAAGTTTTGGAAAAAAATATGGGGCTCTAATTGGAAAACATTTATTTAGACTTGAACTGAGATTTTTTAAGAGGCCAATTAATATTGGCCTCTTATTGTTTTTTTATGCTAAAGCTTGATCAAGATCAGCAATGATATCGTCAATATGCTCTATACCTACTGACAATCTTACATAGCCTGGTGTAACACCAGCTCTTACTTGATCATCTGCACTTAATTGTGAGTGTGTTGTAGAAGCAGGATGTATAGCTAAGCTTCTAGAATCGCCGATATTGGCTACATGATAAAACAACTTTAACTTATCAATAAATTCTTTGCCTGCTTCTAAACCACCCTCAAGTTCAAAACCTACAAGAGAACCATTTCCTTCTTCTAAATACTTTCCAGCTCTTTCTTTGTAGATGCCTTCTTGGTGGCTTGGATGAATAACCCTTGAAACACCTTTTTTATTTGCCAAATGGCTTGCAACCTTTTCTGCATTTTCCTGACTCTGCCTTACTCTTAGTGGAAGTGTCTCTAAACCCTGAATAATATTAAAAGCATTAGCAGGGGATAATGCAGATCCCAAATCCCTCAATAATACAAATCTAGCTCTTACAGCAAATGTGATATTAGCTCCTAAAACCTCAGGAACTACTTTGCCCAAAACCCAATCCCAATAACTTGGTTCTGGCTCATTATAAAGAGGCTGGCGATCTGGAAACTTTGTCCAATCAAAATTACCACCATCAACTACAATACCACCTATAGAATTACCATGACCACCTATCCATTTAGTTAATGAATGAACAACAACAGCAGCGCCATGCTTGATTGGCTTGCATGTAATTGGTGCAGATGTGTTATCCACAATAAGGGGAATGCCAAGCTTTTTACCAATTTCTGCTACTTCTGCTATTGGGAAAACATGTAACTTTGGGTTAGGAAGTGTCTCTGCATAATATCCCCTAGTTCTATCATCAGTTAATTCTGCAAATGAATTTGGATCTGCTGGGTCAGCAAATCTTACTTCTATCCCAAGTTGTTTGAATGTATTTTCAAATTGGTTCCAAGTTCCTCCATATAAATCAGTAGAAGAAACTATATTGTCGCCTGCACGGCATAAATTTTGAATTGCAAATGCTGATGCAGCTTGCCCAGAAGAAACAGCAACAGCAGCTAATCCACCTTCTAATTGAGCAATTCTCTCTTCTAAAACTGCAGTTGTTGGGTTCATAATGCGTGTATATATATTCCCAAGTTCTTTTAATGAAAAAAGATTGGCAGCATGCTCTTGGCTATTAAATTGATAACTTGTTGTTTGATAGATTGGAACAGCTACGGAATTGGTGGAATCATCTTTTCTCCAACCAGCGTGCAGTGCTATAGTTTCCGGATTTTTTGAACTAGTCATATTTTCCTCCCTATAAATTGACTAAATTAAATTTTTTTTATTTAAATATTTTTCATACTTTATCTTGAATAATTAAAAAAAAATTGTCTAGCTTTAAGTTATGATTGTTTTGCATATGGTAAATTACTTACTTATTAAAATAAATTGCAGTAATATTTGAATTTGATAAAGATACAATAAAAATAGAGTATTGGAATACATATGAATACTAATGTCCATATTGAAAAATATGACGGAATCATTGAAGTCAAATTAGATAAGCCAAAGGTAAATGCAATAGATACTAGTATGAGTAAGGAGATTGCTGATGCTTTTAAAGAATTAAATGAAAATGATGATTTGAGAGTTGGAATTATTACGGCTGAAGGTAGTAAAATATTTTCTGCAGGTTGGGATTTAAAAGCACTCAATGAAGGTGATATTAAATTAGATCAATGGTGGGATGATGGAGATTATGGTGAAGGTGGCTTTGCAGGTCTAACAGAAAACTGGTCTCTTAATAAACCAGTTATAGGTGCTCTCAATGGTTTAGTTATTGGTGGTGGATTTGAAATTGCAATGGCATGTGATTTATTAATAGCTTCAGATCATATAGAATTTGGATTGCCAGAAATTCCATTAGGAATAGTACCAGATGCAGGTGCCTTGCAAAGATTACCAAAACTGCTTCCATATAATATTTCTATGGAAATGTTTTTGCTAGGAAGAAGATTAACAGCAAAAGAAGCAATGAACTTTGGTCTCGTAAATAAAGTTGTTCCATATGAAAATCTGATCGACAGTGCAAGAGAATGGGCAAGAAAAATTTCTAAATCTGCACCTCTTGCAATACAATCAATTAAAGAAGTTTTAAGAAGCACCGAAAGTATGTCGGTTAAAGAAAAATTTGATCTTATTCGAAATGGAAAACTAGATATATATAATAAAATGCTTAAATCTGAAGATGCTGCAGAAGGTGTTAGGGCCTGGGTAGAGAAAAGACAACCAGTATTTAAAGGTAAATAAAATTATGGAATTATTGAAGTTAAGTGAAGTAAAAACGATATCTAGTATTGGTGGAGGGCCTATTGGAGGTGGGTGGACTGCTTTTTTCCTTTCAAAAGGGTTTAATGTTGTTTCTTATTTGCATGACAAAAATGAAGAAGATGTTTTTATGAAAATAGTAAATACTGCTTGGAAAAGTTTAGAAAAATTAGGTCTGGCAGAAAATGCATCTTTAAAGAATTTGCATATAACCTCTGAACTAGAGAAGGCTCTAAATGGTGTTCACTTTGTTCAGGAAAGCGCACCAGAAAATCTAGAATTAAAACAAGACCTTTATTCGAAAATGGGCCGGTTACTGCCTAATAATATTATAATTTCATCTAGCACTTCAGGTTTCATGATGTCAGAAATACAAACCAGATGTTCAACACCAGAAAGAACAGTAATAGGCCATCCTTTTAATCCGCCATATATTCTTCCTCTAGTAGAAGTTGTAGGTGGTAAAAAAACCAGTAAATCTGCAGTACAATGGGCTTTTGATTTTTTTAAATTTTCTGGAAAAGAACCTTTAATTTTAAAGAAAGAAGTGCCTGGTTTCGTAGCAACTCGTTTACAAGAAGCATTATGGCGAGAGGCATTACACATGGTTGATAATGGGGAAGCTTCACCCTCAGATATTGATAAAGCTTTGATTAATGGTCCTGCCCCAAGAATGGTGGTTCAGGGGCAGTGTATGGCATTTCATGTTGCATGTGGTGAAGGAGGGATGGCTACTAATCTTGATCAATTCGGTCCAGCATTAAAATGGCCATGGACAAGGCTTCAAGCGCCTGAGTTAACAACAGAATTAAGAGATAAAATGGTAAATGGGTGTAATGAAATGGCTGGTGATACAAATTTTGAGATACTTGCATCAAAAAGAGATGAAGCAATAGTAAGTGTTTTAAATGCATTGAAGAAAAAATCTTAACTAAAACTGGGAGTTTTAAATGAATAATGAGGTAATAGTAACATGCGCCGTAACTGGTGCTGGAGATACACTTGGAAAACATCCAGAAGTGCCAGTTACTCCTGAACAGATTTCTAATGCAGCAATTGCTGCTGCAAAAGCAGGAGCAAGCGTTGCTCATATTCATGTTAGAGACCCAGAAACAGGTTTGGGTTCTAGAGATGTAAATTTATTTAAGGAAGTTGTTGAAAGAATTAGGGATAGCGAAACTGATGTTGTAATAAATTTAACAGCTGGCATGGGTGGAGACTGGGTTCCAAGTGAAGAAAATCCATCAATGCCTGGCCCAGGAACAGATATGATTGGTCCTGAGGAAAGATTAGCCCATGTAAAAGAAATCCATCCTGAAATTTGTAGCTTAGATTGTGGTACAATGAATTTTGGTAATGGAAATGAAATTTACATATCACCTCCAGGATACTTAAGAGAAATGGCTTCAATGATACAAGAGTGGGGAGTTAAGCCAGAGCTAGAAGTTTTTGAGTTAGGGCAAATTAGATTTGCAAAACAAATGATTAAAGAAGGTCTGATTAATGAGCCTCCAATGTTTCAAATTTGTCTTGGTATTCCATGGGGAGCTGAGCAAACTGTAGATTCTATGAAGGTAATGAAAGATGAGTTGCCTACTAACGCCAGTTGGGCAAGTTTTGGAATAGGCAGAATGCAAATGCCTATGGCAGCTGCAGCCGTTGCAATGGGAGGAAATGTTAGAGTTGGTCTTGAAGATAATCTTTACTTAGAAAAGGGTGTTCTGGCTTCAAATGATCAATTAGTTACTCGGGTAATTGAGATTATACAACGAATGGGTAGCAGGGTTTTATCACCACAAGAAACAAGAGATAAATTAAAACTCAAAAAGTAATAAAGGTCTAATTTTGTTGTTAAAAATTAGGAAAAAAAATTTCAAAAATGAAAGTAATGATAGATAACAAAATTAACATTAATGACTATTTTGAAAAAGGTTTCTTATCACCTGTCAAAATAATAGACCAAGATGAAGCTCTAAATCATAGAAAAAAACTTGAAGATGCTGAAAAAAAATTAGGTCCAATACATTATAAGTCAAAAGTACATACTGTTCTCAAATCTGCATTTGATCTTGCAACCAACAAAAATATTCTTGATGTTGTTGAGAAGATTTTAGGGCCTAATATTCTTTTATACAATGTTACTTATATTATTAAAGAACCTAATAGTGCTGCACATGTAAGCTGGCATCAGGATATGACATATTGGGGATTTAGCGGTGATGAGCAGGTGTCTGCATGGCTTGCCCTATCAGAAGCAAATGATTTAAGTGGCGCTATGAAAATGATACCGGGAAGTCATAAAATGGGTAAGAAAATGCATGAAACTACAAATGATAAGGATAATGTTTTGTTGCAAGGTCAAACAGTAAGAAATGTTAACGAAGAATTATCAGTTCTTTGCTCTTTGAAGCCTGGTCAGGCCTCTTTTCATCATGGGTGGACACTCCATACTTCGATGCCTAATAAGAGTGATGACCGCCGTATTGGATTAAATATTCAATATATTGCTACTAATATTAAACAATTAAAAAATGATAAAGATACAGCAATTTGTGTTCGTGGTAATGATGAATTTAATCATTTTTTGAAAGATGAGCCAGCAAAAGTTGAAATTGATTTTGATGCTCTAGAAAGGTTTAAAGAGCTAGACAAGCAATATAAAAAAACAGCTTCATAAATCAATTATCGTCATTCACTATAGGGATATCTTTTATATCAAAGATATCTTTATGAGTATTCCCATCTTTGATTTTTTTTATAATTTCTTTCTCATAAATTATTCTTTCTTCTGAAGATAATAAAATTTGGTTTTGAATTTCAAAGGGGATGACTGCAACACCGTCATCATCCCCAATTATTATATCCCCAGGTTTTAATGCAACATTTCCACAGCTAATGGGGATATCTACCCTGCCACCACCACCTTTTGTAGGTCCTGCAGCAGTTCTACCTGATGCAAAAAGAGGTAAATTCATTTTTTTTAAATCTCCAAGGTCTCTTACAGCACCATCTATTACAACTCCACCTAATCCAATATGTATAGAAGAGAGACTCATTAATTCCCCCCAAACAGCTCTATCTGTAAAGCCTCCACCTTCAACTACTAAAATTTCACCCTTATTAATTATTGTTAAAGCAGCATGTATTGCTGAGTTGTCTCCATGCGTTACAGAAACAGTTCTAGCTTGGCCACATAAAGTCATGCCCTCTCTTATAGAAGAAATTCTTGATGACATTACATTTTGTCTATTCATACTATCACCAGCAATAGAAGTAGGTATTTTCTGCCACTTACTTAACTCTTTGTCTTTTAGCCTTTTAAAACTTACTTGTGATCTAACAATATTCATTTTAATCTGCAGCAAATCCTGATCCTGGTTTTTTATATTCATCTCTTTGTGGTGCAAAAATATCAAAAATAATTGCTCCATCTGGACCGCCAACTATTCCATGTCTAATCCCTCCAGGAGTGCACCAAAAGTCACCTTTAGTTACTGGTATTTTTTCTTCATTCTGAATCCTTAGGGCGCTTCCTTCTATCAATAAACTCCATTGCTCTTGTGGATGTGAATGAATTTTACCAGTTGAGTTTGGTTCAATGCTTACAACAGAAACCATAGCTTGCTCGCCAGGAAAAATTCTAGTTTTAATTCCATCGCCTAATTCCCTTAAAATGCCTTTCTTGTCATCATTTAAATTATAAAAATATTTATCTTTTTGAGTCATAAAAATCTCCTTACACTGATAATACATATTATTTTTAAAAAACATCTATTAAAAAATTAAACAACATATTAGGATTTATAATATTAAATTTATTATTGTTGGAATTTTTATATGGATCTAAAATTAAATGGAAAAGTTGCTCTTGTACTCGGTGCTAGTAGAGGTTTAGGAGGCGCAATTGCAAAAATGCTTGCAGAAGAGGGCGCTAGCGTTATTGGTGTAGCAAGGAATACATCTTCAATAGACGAATGGTCAAAAACACTTTCAATTAAATCATATAAATGTGATTTAAGTAATTCAACTGCAGTAGAAAACTTAATTAAGTTTGCTTCTAAAGAAAAAGTTTCAATTCTTGTAAATAATTGTGGTGGACCGCCAGCTGGACCTGCTGCTGGTCAGAAGAATGAAGTTTGGGAAAACGCATTCAAATCGATGGCATTGCCTATGTTCTCAATAACAAATGCATTACTTCCTAATATGGTATCACAAAAATGGGGTCGAATAGTAACAATAGGCTCTTCTGGTATTGAACAACCTATTCCTAATTTAGCTTTATCAAATGGTATTAGAGGTGCAATTGCAGGTTGGTCAAAGTCATTGGCTAATGAAGTTGCATGTGATGGTGTTACGGTTAATATGGTTCTTCCAGGGAGGGTTGCAACTGACAGATTGCGTGAATTAGACCAAGGGAAAGCAAATAGGGTTGGACAAAGTCTTGAGGAGGTTGAGAAAGAGGCTAAATTATCAATTCCAGCAGGAAGATATGGGCAACCAGAAGAATTTGCTTCTGTTGTTACTTTTTTATCAAGTGATGCTGCAAGTTATATAACAGGTTCAATGATTAGAGTAGACGGTGGTTTAACAAAAGGTTTATAGAATTATCCGCCTAAAAATAATCTTCCAACAGCTGGGTTTGATAACACATTGTCACCAGTTTCAGCTATAGCTGTTTCTCCTGAAACAAGAACATAACCTATATCAGCGAAGGACAGACCCTTTTTAGCGTTCTGTTCAACCATTATGATTGTTTTGCCGTCTTTCTTTTGAAGGTCATCTAAAATTCCAAAAACCATATCAATAAACCTAGGTTCTAATCCAATAGAAGGCTCATCAACTAGTAATATTTGTGGTTGCATAACTAAGGCACGAGATATTTCAAGAAGACGTCTTTCACCTCCTGATAAAACTCCAGCTGGTTTATTTCTTCGAGCAGCCAATCTTTCATATTTGTCAAAAACCATTTCAGTAGCTTCTTTAGCTTCTGACGGTTTGTTTTTCAAAAATCCACCCATAAGCAGATTTTCTTCAACAGTCATTTGTGGAAATACAGATTTATCTTGCAAAATATAAGCAATACCAGCATTAGATAATTTTTGATTAGGAGTTAGATTAGTAATATCTTTACCTCCAATAGTAATATTTCCTGAAAAAATATTTGTAAACCCAAATATAGAGTGAAGAACTGTAGACTTGCCAGCTCCATTAGGCCCAATCAAACACAGTGATTGTCCCTCGCCAATAAAAAGGTTGAAATCATGGAGTATTTCCATTTTTCCATAACCAGCTTTAAGATTTTTAATTGATAATAATGGTTCGCTTTTAGAGAGTTTTTCTAAATCTTTGGCCTTAGGTGCTTTAGCTGAGATAGCTGCTGCTTCTTTAGCAACTTGGTCAACTGACATGACAACATCAACACCACCTTGACCATAACCACTTACATTCTTTTTCTTAACCATTCTAATGACCCCCTAAATAAGCATCAATAACCCGTTGATCTTTTTGAAGTTCACTGGGTGAGCCATTCGCAAGAACTTTCCCGTTTGCCAAACAATAAATATGTGAAGCTAAGTTCATAATCACTCTCATGTTATGTTCTATAACACATAATGTAATTCCTAATTCTTCATTTGCTTTTCTTAATCTATCAATAAGTCCATTAATTAATGTTGGATTAATTCCTGCAGTAGGTTCATCTAAAAGCAAAACCTTGGGGTCATTCATTAATGCCATTGCAAATTCCAGTAGCTTTTGTTGCCCAAAAGAAAGATCTCCTGAAATAAGATTTCGTTTTGAATATAGGCCTACAAATTCAAGAAGATTTTCCGCTCTTTCTTTTATTTCTCCTTTTCTGCTAGCAAACATGGAATCTTTTGAGTCTTTTCGGTGTGAGACAGAAATTTGCATATTATCCACACAATTCATTTTTGAATATATCCTAGTTTGCTGGAATGTCCTTAACATTCCAAGTCTTGCTATATCCCCGACAAGTAACTTTGAAATTTCATTATTATCAAAAATTATCGAACCATTATCAATAGGGTGATAGCCTACAATAGAATTGAATAAAGTTGTTTTACCGCAACCATTTGGTCCAATAATGCCTGTAATTGACCCTTTTTTTACTTTAAGTGATATATCAATATTTGCTTTGACCCCACCAAATGACTTAGAGACATTCTTAACTTCAATTATATCTTCCATTTCAGACTTTCTCTTTCTCTTCATTTTCAGAAGAAGATCGGTCAACTATGATACCAAACATCTCAGGATATCTGGTTTGAAGCCATCCCATTATCCCTTGTTGGAAATAAACGATATTTATAATTAGTATTAGGCCAAGGGCAACCCATTGCCATCCTAAAAGGTATGTCCAAGTTGTCTCTTTAACTACATGAAAAATAATTGCACCAAGGACTGGTCCCCATAAAGTGCCCTTGCCACCTAATAAAACACATGCGACCATAAATATTCCAAAGGTAGGAATAGGGTATGCTACTTCTTTATCAATAAAGCCTGATAAATTTCCAGCAACTGCGCCCATAGCCCCCATAAAAATTGCTGTTATAGCCCAGCCAATTTGTTTATACCTTAAAGTAGGTATACCCATAGCTTCAGCTTTATCTTCATCATCACGAATAGCGTTTATGGCTAATCCATATTGTGTTGAAATCATCCACCGGACAACGAAATGGGCAGCAATTGCGAGCCCAAAACAAAGAACATAGAAAAATACTGACCTCATTTCTATGTCTCCAGGAAAAAGTGGCATTGATATACCTGAAGCGCCACCAACATAGTCTATAGTAATGGTTACTTCAGCGGCTGCTATTGCTAATCCTAATGATCCGATGGCAAAGTAAGGACCTCTTAGGCCAAACATAAAGCTACTAAAAATCATACATAGCGCCAAGGCAGCTAAGGCTCCACCAACAACACCCAAAAACAAGCCCCAAAAATATTGGGATTGAGTAAATACAGGCTTTATAGCTCCCATCGCAGAAGTGTAGGCTGCTACACCAGGCTCATAAAAGATTGCAACTTGAATAATTGCTGAAACATACATTCCAACACCAAAAAATGTTATATTACCTAAGGAATTGTATCCCATTTGCCCACCAAGGATATCCCAAGTTTGTGCCATCATTACCATCATCCAAAGATAAGCAATTGATAATGTATAATTAGGGAAAAGATATGGGCCTAAAACACCAAAAACGCCTAATCCAATATATGTTATTAATTCACGTCTACCAATCATCTTACTGGCTGCCTATTTCTTTTCATGCTTATTTGTCTAATTATCAATACTATAAGAAGAATAGCTACTGGAGCAGCCACTTCATAGGCTGTTCCTAAAATCATTCCTGTATACTTTTCAAAAAGTCCAATTCCAAAGGCCGCACTTATAACTCCTGGTAAATTTCCTAAACCAGCAGCAGTTACAATTGCAAATGATCTTACAGAATATGTTATTCCATAAAATGGTTGTATTACCCATATAATAGAAACTAACACCCCGGCGGCCCCACAAAGAGCTGCGTTAAATGCAAATGTAAAAGCGTAAACTCTGTCAGTATCAATTCCAAGAACACGAGCAGCCCTTGGGTCCTGTGCAGTTGCTCTAATTGCCTGTCCCATTCGTGATCTTTTCATAAAGATAACCACACAAATAGTAATTATAGCTGCAAGTATGAGAGAAAGCACTTTCGAATAGGGTATTGAGACCATATAATCAAATGCATCGTAAGCACCCATTTTCATGTCAATTGTTTGTACTTCTGGACCATAAAATAGATTAATAACCTGCTGCAGAAGCAATGACAGGCCAAAGGTAGCTAATAAAGAAACAAACATGTCCTGATCTATAATTCTGCGAATTATAAGAATATAAATGCCCCAACCAAAAACAAACATCAATGCAACAACAATAATTAGTATTAATGGTAATGGAATGCCTAAATAATGTAATGATAATGCTAAATAACCTCCCATTATGACAAAATCACCTTGTGCCAAATTCTTTATATTCATTACTCCCCAAACTAGCGCAAGTCCATATGCACTAAGGGCAAATACAGCACCCACAAAAATACCATCGAGTATAACCTGAAGATTAATTATAGGAGCCCAAACAAAAAGTAGCTGAAGATTATCAAGCATTATTTTCTCCGAAAAATAACAAAGGAAAGTATAAACTTTCCTTTGTTATTAAAAGTTTTAGTATTTTACGTTTCTTGGATAAGCTAGGTCCGCAAAAGAACCTACAAGATTATAAGAACCGTCTGCACCAATCTGTCTTAAGAACATTGGCTTAGCAATATTATTGCCGTCAGGTCCAAATTTCACATCCCCATAGAATGTTTCCATTTCAACACCAGCAATAGCATCTCTTACTGTATCTTTGTCAAAGCTATTTGCTGCTTCGAATGCTTCCTTCCATACGTAAACAGCTGCTGAAGCTTGCGCAGACTGATATGGTACTGAAGAATATTCAGGATGAGCTTTTATGAAATCAGCATTCCATTGTGCAGCTGTACCAAACATTGGGTCTTTTTTATCAATATCTGGCACCCATTGAGTTGGACATAAAAAGCCAGTTGATGCATTTGGAAACTTTTCATGAACTTTAGCAGATTCGCAATGTGTCATAGCAATGATAGGAACATTGATTTTCATTTCATCAATTTGCCTTGCAGCTGTTGCAGCACCTTTTGAGTGACCTGATACAATTAAAATATCTGGCTTCAATGCTTTAACTTTTGTAAGCGTAGTTGACATATCTGACAAATCAGCTGGTAGTTGATCGTCGATTATTATTTTCATTCCGTATTCTTTGATTAAATCGACTAGACCAGCCCTAATATCCATTGAAAATGGATCACCTTCAAATGCCATTGCAACTTTTGTATCACTTGGTGACTTGCCTATACTCTTTTTTTGGTCAGCTGCAAAATGAACTGAACCTGGTAAGTATAAGTCAGTAGTTGATAACACTGCGAATAAATATTTATATCCTTGTGTAAAAAGAGACCTCGAAGCACCTTCTGCTTCAATCATAGGAACTCCAAATTTTTCGGAAACTGGTGCAATCGCTTTTGTCATACCTGAACTGTATGGGCCAAGCATAAAATCAACACCATCCTGTTGAATAAGTCTCTCAGCTAACTGAGCACCTCTAGCTGGTGTTGACTCATCATCATAGTACTTAACTGTTAATTTATAGGATTTGCCACCAACTTTAACTCCACCAGTTGAATTAATTCTATCAACTGCGAAATCATATCCTCTTTGAGTATGTATTCCATTGGTTGCATATTTACCAGTAAAAGAAAGTGCTGAACCTAATGTAATGGTATCACCTTCTACTTTTGCTAGGGCTGGTCCAGAAACTCCAACAATAGAAATTGCTAAAGCAGTTCCAGCTCCAACTGCATATTTTAAAAACATAATATTTCTCCCTTAAGAAATTTAATATAATTTTCTATTTAGTATCTTTATAACAATAGGCAATTAAATAAAATAATTTTCTAAATAAAAAAATTAGGTAACATAAATTAAGGGTAATAAAAAATGAAATCAATTATAAATAACAACTAAAATAATTGATAAAATTAGTAAAAAGATAGCTGTAATTTCTTTAATTGTTGGTTTCTCTTTGAAGAATAATATTGAAATTAAAAGTGCGATTACTAGCTCTATCTGACCTAAAGCCCTTACAGGTGCTACAGCATTGGCTGAAAATGCATAAAACCAACATGCTGTCGTAATTGCTCCGAATAATCCTACAAGAGAGGACCCTCTCCAATGTTTGAAGGTCAAAATTAATTCATTATTTGCATATCTAGTCATCCATGCACCCATGATAATAGTCTGGATTAGTACAGAAATACCCCCTGTAATACTTGCATTCATAATTAAATCTCCATTTCCCAGCGAATCAGTAGCAGCTCTATAGGCAACTGTACAAAATCCCAAAAACGCTCCACTTCCTAATCCTAATGCTGCTTGTTTTGTGAAAAGTGAGTTTAGAAGATTTTTAAATGTAAGTTTACTTTTAGCTAATGAAAGCAGAAAGACTGCAATAACTCCTAGAATGATCGCAAAACCTAACTTAAAATTTACAATATGTCCAAGAATTATAGCTTCAAAGATTGCAGCTTGTAAAACTTCTGTTTTTGAAAATGCAGTTCCCGCAGCAAAAGATCTATGTGAAAAGAGAGTTATAAGTAAAACTGTAAAAACAATCTGAGTTAACCCAGCGATTGTAACCCAGAAAAAAAATATTAAATTTAATCCTGGGAATTCGATATCAAAAAAAATTGAGTAAAAAATTATCCAAGCCCATGCAAATGGTATTGCATAACTAAACCTTACAAAGCTTGCACCTAAATTGCCTAATACTGGTTGAAGGTTTTTTTGCTGGGCAGTTCTAAGGCTTTGAGATAAAGCTGCTGCAATAGTTACCCAGATCCAAATATACATTCAATTACCAAAATTTATTTAAAAATAAAATATATAATATTTTAACTTTTGAATTTTGGCTATTTAATAAATGTACCGTTATTTAATTCATTAAAAGCTTGTCTTAACTCTTCTTGACTGTTCATAACAATTGGACCATGCCATGCAACAGGCTCTTTAATAGGTGCTCCAGAAATTAGTAAAAATCTTACACCATTTTCACCAGCCTGGACTGCTACCTCGTCACCACTATCAAAGACAACCAAAGTTCTATTACCTGACAAATCTCTTAATTCAATCTCCTGACCTTGAAATTCCTTTTCAACTTTAACGCCAACTGGTTTGGAAGCATTATGGAAGTTACCTTCACCTTCAAAAATATATGCAAAACCTTGTCTTCTAGTGTCAAATGGGAATTTTTTGAACTTTAATGGTGGTATATATATGTCTAAATATTCAGGTTCTGCTGCTATTCCATCGACAGGACCATTATAGCCTCTATAATTGCCGGCTATGACTTTCACTACTGTTCCATCATCTTCTACTAGTGATTTTATCTCTTTGGATTTAATGTCCTGGTATCTTGGTGCAGTCATTTTTTGGTTAGATGGAAGATTTGCCCACAACTGAAAACCATGCATCTCCCCCTTATTATTGCCTTTAGGCATTTCTTGGTGAATTATCCCTGAACCAGCAGTCATCCATTGAATATCTCCATCGCCCAGCAAGCCATTGTTGCCAAGGCTGTCAGCATGCTCAACTGTTCCACTTAAAACATATGTTATGGTTTCTATACCTCTATGTGGGTGCCATGGAAAACCCTTCATATATTTATCTGGTTCATCATTCCTAAAGTCATCCATCATCAAAAAGGGATCAAATGGTTTCGTGTCACCAAAACCAAAAACTCGGTGTAAGTTCACACCAGCACCTTCCATAGTAGGTTGTGCTAATCTTGAAAATTTTACAGGTCTTATTGACATATCTAGATCTCCTTTGGAATTATTAATATATTAATTAAATTAAGAAAAAAAAGGATTTAGGAAAAATAAGTTTTTTCAAATAAACAAATTACAAATAATATAATTCTAACCAAAGATAATAACTATAAAGCGTTTCTTAAGTAAATGATTGATTTTATAAAACATTTATCTGTTGATTTACATTTAAGTTTAATTGTATTTCTAACTTTTACTTTTATAATATCAGGCATAATCAAAGGTTTTTTAGGATTAGGGTTGCCATCCACAGCTATGGGGCTTCTTACTCTTGTAATTGAACCAATTCATGCAATCTCAGTTATGGTGGCGCCAATTTTATTTAGCAATATATTTCAATACGCAAGAAGTTCTCACCCATATAAAACATATGTAGAACTCAGGGTATTTGCTTTGTGTATAATTATAAGCATATTTGTAACCTCTTTATTCATAACAGCATATCCTAAAAGTTTATTAACGATAGCAATTGGTTCTTCCATGGTCATTTTTTCATTGAACCAATGGTTTGGTTTTAAAATTCAGATAGGTCCAAGCTATTCCTTTCAAGTTTTGATTGGAACATTATCTGGTGTTCTTGGAGGACTAAGCTCAATTTGGTCTCCACCTGTTGCAATGTATCTTATAGCAAGAGATTACGCTAAAGAAGATTTTATAAGTGCAACAGGCTTCCTTTTTATGGTAGGTGGTATCCCCCTAGGACTAGGATTGTATTTTGCAGGTGTATTAACATTTGCTATTGCAATACAATCATTTGTAGCTTTGATTTTTGTTTTAATAGGTTTTAGAATTGGGGAATATTTGAGAAGTTTTGTTAATCAACAGACCTTTAGAAATTGTGTTTTGGTAGCTTTTATCATTTTGGGTTCGAGACTCATTTATGAAGGTGTCATATAAACTATAAAACATAAAAATTAAGTTTAAATTATACTTGCAAAAAAACTTTAAAAACGTTCATATTATTCAATATTCATTTGGGAGAAAATATAATGATAAAAAAAATTAATCTAATTTTTGTGGCTTTTATAAGCATATTGATGACTAACTTAGTCGCATCAGCAGATACAAAACTATCTATAGGTTCTTGTCCTATTGGTTGTACTGCTTACACATGGTCTGCTGGGATTGCAGATGTGATTAATAATAATGTAGAAGGTGTATCTTTAACAGCTGAGGAAACAAAGGGATATGTTGCAAATATTAAGCTATTGCAAAATAAGGAACTGGAAATTTCAATGGCTACAACATTATCTTCTTATCAAGCATATGCTGCAGAAGGCCCTTACAAAGGTACTGAAAAAGGAAAAATACTAAGCTGGATGGGTATAGCACCAGTTGCCATGCATATAATTACCTTAGAAGGTAGTGGAATTAATTCAATGGAAGATCTAAAAGGCAAAAGAGTAGGCATGGGACAACCTGGTGGAGTTTCAATGCTAGATGCTGATGCCATGATGGAAACGCTAGGATTAAAAGAAGGTGACGATTTTAAAGCGTTTAGAATTAAATTAGGCGCTATGGCTAATGGTTTAGCTGACGGAAACTTGGATGCTGCTTTGTGGAATGGTAGTTTTCCTTTGCCCCCGGTAAAGAAATTAATCGCTTCACGAAAAGTTAAGCTTATTCCAATTCCTGATGAGTTTTTTGCTAAGCACCAAGCGAAATACCCACCTTATGCAAGATTATCGATACCTGGTGGAACATATAATGGGATTGATAATGACACACCATCTTTTAGTTTAGCGAATGGAATGGTTATTTCAAAGGATGTTCCAGAAGATTTAGTATATTCAATGACAAAAGCTATTTTTGAAAATCTTGATAAATTAAAATCTGTTCATCCAGCTTTTGGCAAGGTAACAAAGTCAACAGTTCTTAATGGATTTGGTGCGCCATTGCACCCTGGAGCATTAAAATATTACAGAGAAATTGGTGTTCCTGGTATTGAGGATTTTGTAAAGAAAACTTCTAACTAAACAAATAGATTCATATGAGGTTATATTTAACCTCATATGAAATATATCTCTTTTTAAAACTCTATGAATAGCAAACCAAATATTGTGCTTATTCAAGCAGACCAGCTTACTTCAAAAGTTTTACCAATGTATGGGAGTGAGATGGCTGTTGTTCCAAACATTAAAAGTCTTGCTGATGCAGGCATAACCTTCCTTAATTCATATTGTAACAATCCTGTTTGTGGACCTTCAAGGGCCTCTATGATTTCTGGACAACTTTCTTCATCTGTTGAATGTTACGATAATGCTGGTGAGTTTTTATCTTCAGTTCCAACATTTGCTCATTATTTGAGAGATTTAGGTTATAAAACTTGTCTGTCTGGAAAAATGCATTTTGTTGGTGCTGATCAACTTCATGGGTTTGAAGAGAGACTGACAACTGATATTTATCCTTCTGACTTTGGATGGACAGCTGACTGGACACAGCAAGATGAGCCTTATGCTCCTTCGAGAATGAGCTTAAGATCAATTGTTGAAGCAGGTTTATGTAAGCGGAGTTTACAAATAGATTACGATGAAGATGTTTGCTATCAAGCTGTTCAAAAGATTTTTGATTTTGCAAGAGATAAAGACAGGTCACCATTTATGCTAATGGCATCATTCACTCATCCTCACAATCCCTTCGTTA
This sequence comes from uncultured Rhodobacterales bacterium, assembly GCA_964571065.1. Taxonomy (GTDB): domain Bacteria; phylum Pseudomonadota; class Alphaproteobacteria; order Puniceispirillales. Next base: position 16,796 of record CAZNBI010000006.1, read on the forward strand.
CTACAAAAGAATTTTGGGACTTATATAATCATAACGAGATACAAATGCCCAAGGTTCCATGGTCACCTATTTCTTCTAGGGATCCATGGTCACAAAGATATGCATTAACTATTAGAGAAGATGAGCATAATGTAACGACAGATGATTTGAAAAACTCACGGCATGCCTATTTAGGCATGGTTTCATATTTCGATAGCCTTATAGGAAGAATAATAAAAACTCTTAAAGAATGTGATTTTTTTGATAATACGTATATTTTTGTTGTAGCAGATCATGGAGAAATGCTCGGGGAAAGGGGAACTTGGTTTAAGTTCTTGCCTTTTGAGTGGTCTGTTAGAGTTCCAATTATAGCTTCGGGACCTAATATGGTAAGAGGCAAAATCGAAAAGCATTACACTTCATTAGTTGACCTTTTGCCAACATTTGTTGACTTGGCAACAAATGAAAAAAGTTATGAATATTCAGACAATTTAGATGGAAAATCCCTATTTGGATTAATGCAAGGAAAAAAAATTGACGTTCCTAATGAGTTGATGTTGGAATTTACTGGAGAAGGTGTTTATGCTCCCGCCCTTATATTTATTCGTGATGGTATAAAATATGTCCATTGCAGAACTGATCCCCCAATGATGTTTGATTTAAATGTTGATCCAGAAGAAAAAAATAATCTAGCCTTAGAGCCATCCTACTTATCTTTGGCTAATGAGATGAAATCAGAAATTGATAAAAGATGGAATTATGATGAATTAGAAAATAAAGTTATTAAATCTCAAAAGAGAAGACTTTTTGTTCAAAATACATTGTTAAAAGGCAAATGGACAGGATGGGATCATCAGCCTTTTATAGATGCCAAAAAAGCTTATGTTAGGGGAGCTATTGACCCTAGTACTACAGCAACTAAAGCTAGGAAAAGGTACCCGTTTGTAGAGACAATAGAGCCACATAATCCTAGAAAAAAATAAGTTGAGTATTAAATGAAAAAATTAATTGATGATATTATTAATTGTCCACCAGTTTGGACTATAAGAATATTAGCAGCATCAATTCTCTCTTTATTTAGTATTTATACAGCTTTTTTTGGTGTTTTTCCTGACATGATACAAAGATCATTTCATATTGGAATAATACTTTTTCTAGTATATTTAATGCCACTCCAAAACATGTCTCTAGAAGCTTTATTTAAGTCATTCAAAACATACATATTTATGATTTTAGCATTACTGAGTTTATTAGTGATGTTTTATCAAATAATTTTTTTTGACGCTATCAATGACAGATACGGCGAGTTAACAAACTATGAATTCTATATTGGTTTGGCTGCAACTTTTTTTCTATTAGACGCGACAAGGCGAACAATTGGTTGGCCAATTGCAATATTAGCAATAGCATTTTTATTTTATGCATTACTAGGTAATTATTTCCCAGGTGAGGCTGGGCATAGGGGTTATAGCCTGCATAGGGTAATGTCTCATTTGTATCTTGGAGGAAGTGGTATTTTTGGAACACCTTTGGGTGTTACAGCTACATTTGTGATTTTAATTGTTTTATTTGGGGCTGTATTAGAAAATTCTGGAGCTGGTAAAGTTTTAATGGATATAGCTAATGCTCTGACTGGTAAATCTAGAGGTGGTCCTGCTAAAGCAGCTGTTGTAGGTTCAAGTCTTATGGGGATGATATCAGGAACTGCAGTTGCTAATGTTTTAACTACAGGTACTATTTCTATACCATTAATGAAAAGAACAGGTTATAGACCTGAAACAGCAGGTGCTATAGAAGCAGTTGCTTCTACCGGTGGACAGTTAATGCCTCCAGTCATGGGTGCTGCAGCATTTCTAATGTCAGATATGACAGGTATTTCATATTATGAAATTGCGAGAGCAGCATTATTACCAGCAATATTATATTATATAGTTCTTTTCTCAGTTGTTCATTTAGAAGCTGTTAAAATGAAAATCCCTATAATTGACACAAAAGATATTCCTTCTATTTGGGACACTCTTAAACAAGGAGGGCATCTGCTTTTATCTCTTCCAGTTTTTATTTATATGATGTTTGATGGATATTCTGTAATGTATGCTTCTATTTGGTCACTTATGATGGCTGTTTTCTTAAGTTATCTTAGAAGGGCAACATGGTTAACTCCAAGAAAAATTGTTAGAACAATTGAGAACGGTGTTGATGCAGTAATTCCAGTTGCAACTGCATGTGCTTGTGCAGGTATTATAATTGGAATTATAACTCTTACTGGTCTAGGTCTAAAATTTTCCTCACTTGTGATTTCACTATCAGGAGGAAATATCTTTCTTGCTTTGCTTCTTACCATGATAGCTTCATTGATACTTGGAATGGGTTTACCAACTGCTGCAGCTTATATTTTGGTGGCAACTTTGGCAGCGCCTGCATTAGAAATGCTTGGTATAAACAAGTTAGCTGCACATCTTTTTGTTTTTTATTCAGCAATGTTATCTTCTATAACACCTCCAGTTGCACTTGCTGCTTATGCTGCTTCAGGTTTAGCAAACGCTAATCCGTTTAGGATTGCAATTGTTTCTTGTCAGTTTGGAATAGCAGCTTTTATTATTCCATACTTCTTTGCTTTCAACCCTGTTTTGATTGGGTTAGATGCTACGATTCAAATGATTTTTTTAGCAGCTTTTTCAGCTATCTTTGGTTCTTTAAGTCTTTCAATTTTTATTCAAGGATTTTTGATTTCAAAATTACTATTAATAGAGAGATTCGGTTATATTGTTGTAACTTTTTGCTTATTAAGTGTTTCTTTTACTACTGATATAATTGGCTTTGTTTTGTTCATAATATTATATCTATTTCACTATTTTGTTAGAAATTCAAAGAGGGAGTTAGCGTGAGAGCTGTATTCATTTTATTGGACTCTCTTAATAGAAATGCAATTGAGACTTATTCCAAAAAAACAAATATTAAAACTCCAAATTTCAAACGATTTCAGGAAAAATGCTTAACATTTGATAATCATTATGTTGGAAGCTTGCCTTGCATACCAGCAAGAAGAGACCTGCATACAGGAAGAATAAATTTTCTTCACAGAAGTTGGGGCCCATTAGAGCCTTTTGATGAATCATTTCCAGAAATAATGAAGAATAATGGAGTTTATTCTCATATAATTACAGATCACCATCATTATTTTGCTGATGGTGGTGCAACTTATCACCAAAGGTATTCATCATGGGAATTAGTAAGAGGTCAAGCTATAGACCGATGGAAAGGTGAAGTTCAACCTGATATGGACTCTCTTAAAAAGAAATATCATAAGGTTCAGCACCACAGAAAAAATTACATGATTAATCGTGAGTATATGACAAAAGAAGAAGAATATTGTACTCCTCAAGTTTTCGCTCTTGCAGAACAGTTTCTAAGTAAAAATAAAGATATAGATAACTGGTTTCTGCAAATTGAATGCTTTGACCCTCATGAACCTTTTCATGCTCCCAAACGATTTAAAGAACTATTCCCAACAAATTATGATGGACCAATTTTAGATTGGCCTATTTATGACAGAGTTAAAGAAACTAGAGAAGAAATTTCAGAATTAAAGGCTAACTATGCCGCTCTTGTTACCATGGTTGATGAATATTTTGGAAAACTTTTAGATTATTTTGATCGTTATGATTTATGGAAGGATACAGCACTTATTCTAACCACTGACCATGGTTTTTTGTTAGGAGAGCATGATTGGTGGGCAAAAAATAGAATGCCTGTATACAATGAAATTGCTCATATACCTTTGATGATCTATCACCCAGATTTTAAAAATAAAGCAGGTGCAAGAATAAATTCTTTAACACAAACTATTGATATAATGCCTACATTTCTTGATTTTTTTGGTTTAGACATTCCAAGTGATGTATCTGGGAACTCTCTTCTAAATGTTTTAGAAAAAGATAATGAAATAAGGAAGGCGCTAATATTTGGATATTTTGGCTCGGCCTGTAATATTACTGATGGTGAATATACTTATTTTAGATATCCTGAGAAAATGTCGGCTACAGATCTTTACGAGTACACACTAATGCCAACTAGAATGACTTCACGTTTTTCTATTAAAGAACTGTCTGAAATGACACTCTCTAATCCTTTTAAGTTTTCGAAAGGTTTGAAGTTGTTAAAATTAAAACCAAAGGTTTCCGATAAAAATGACCCTCTTGAGGTACAAGGAATGACATTTGAAGACACGAATTCCAAACTGTTTAATGTGAACTCTGATCCCAGACAAGAGTTGGAATTAGATGAACCAGAAACTGTTAGGCAATTAGTTCATGAAATGATTGATCTTATGACTAAAGCCGACGCACCAAAAGAAATGTTTAAACGGCTAAATCTTAATAATTGATTAGAGTGAATTATGGTAAAAAAAAATAATGTTTTGATAATAATGGCTGATCAATTGGCTGCTCAAGCTTTAAAACTATATGGCAATCCAGTATGTAAAACTCCTCATTTAGATGAATTAGCAAATTCAGGTATAGTCTTTGAGAATGCATATAGTAATAATCCAGTATGCGTTCCAAGCAGGGCATCAATGCTAAGTGGACTATTATGTCCAGAAATTGATGCCTTTGATAATGCAACTGAGCTTGCAAGTTCAGTACCTACAATGGCCCACTATATGAGAAGTTTAGGTTATTGGACTTTTTTATCAGGCAAAATGCATTTTATTGGTCCAGATCAATTACATGGATTTAATGAAAGACTGACAACTGATGTTTATCCAGCAAATTTTGACTGGATAGGGAATTGGACAGAGGGGCCTTCTTATGTCCCTTCAGGAACAGCCCTAAATGGAATTGTAGAAGCAGGTCCCTGTACTCGTACTATGCAAGAAGACTATGATGATGAAGTCGAGTTTCAAAGCCTAAGAAAAATTTATGATCTTTCGAGATTTGAAAACCAAAATCCTTTTTTTGGAATAATTTCATTTACCAGTCCACATACACCATTTAACGTTTCTCAGAAGTATTGGGATTTATATGACGAAAAAGATATAAACCCTCCTTATGTTTCACCTATACCATTTGATGATTTAGATTATTTTTCAAAGTCACTTTTTTTTGCTCATGGTCGTCATCGTCACACGGTTACTGAAGAACATATCCGTAAAACACGCCATGCATATTATGGGATGATTTCTTATATTGATGATAAGATTGGAAAAATCATCAATCTTTTAGATGAAACAAACCAGCTCCATAATACTGCAATATTTTTTGTATCAGATCATGGTGAAATGCTAGGAGAACGTGGAATGTGGTTTAAGCAATGTTTTTGGGAATGGTCAGCACATGTTCCAATGATTGCAAAGATTCCAGGAGCTCCAAAAGGTCTGCGGTCATCAGTGATTACTTCCTTAGTAGATTTGTTGCCAACGATTTTGGAAATTGGGAATGATGAGAAACCTACTTCCTTTTCAGATGATTTATCGGGGAAAAGTCTTTTAAAATTTGCTTATAATAAAGGAGAAACAAAAAACAGCTTTGCAATTTCAGATTACTATCATATTGGACCATGTGTTCCTACTAGAATGATAAGACAAGATAACCTTAAACTTATTTATACACATGGTCATCCAAGTCTTCTATATGATTTAAAAAATGATCCTCATGAACTCTTAAATCTAGCAGATAATGATAATTTTAAGGATGATTTAAGTAATTTATTATCAATTTGTTTTCAAAATTGGGATCCTGAAAAAATAAATGATAAAATTCTTCAAAGTCAAAAAAGAAGGTTATTAATTAAATCAGTTCCAGGTGAAAAGCCAAATTGGGATTATATAGCCAGCATAGGTGATGATAAACGCTATGTAAGAAAAGACGGTGTAGATGCAACTAAAGGTAAGTTAAGAATTCCTCCCGTAGAAAGCATACCACCTGACATGCCAGCATTAAGCAAAGATGAAATAGATGCAATGATGAAAGGTAAAAAAACTTTCAAATTTGAAAAAAAATAAATTTATATTTATAAGCTTTTAAAAGATCTTTTTTCAAATTAAATTGGGCACTCTTTAAACTTAGAGCCAACAGTTTCAGTAACTTTATCTATCTTTTCAACTTCATCACAAATTTTGAGGATTTTTGTACAATTCGAAAATGGGTCACCTCCACATGCATCTCTTAATATTCCAAAGCCAGGTGTATGCTGAACAGTTCTAACACATGTATACAAAAATATATCAGCATACGAGCATTCTTCTCCAGCTAAAAAAGTTGTTGAGTTGGAATTGCTTAGAAGTTTTTCCAAGTAAGCAGTTCGTTTGTTATGAAGTTCAGTAAGATTTGATACTGCCTTCTCTTTGCCGCCATCGGCAAGTGTATCTGTAAGTCTCAAATTTCTCCAAAAAACCTCATTATGGCCAGTTATTATATCATGAAAGGGAGATAAGACATATGAATAATAATCTTGTACCCAACCCCAGTACATTGCTATTAAAGCAGCATCTTCAGAACTTTTTGGTGTAAGTGGTCCCACGTATTTAGTTACTAAGTACTGAATAATTGAAAGTGAGTCATTTAATTCTAGTCCATTACTTTGGTCTTTCATCCAAGGTACAGTTCCAAATGGTGCTTGCTTGTCTTTGTCAAAGTCATTACCCATTGGAGTTGAAATTAAATTATTCACTTTTATACCTTGTATTGCACATATAATGTTAATTTGTTCACCGCGCCCAACAATTGGAAAATATGCTAAATCAATTTCTTTCATTTTTTATCTCCCTATAAATTCAATAATGTAAATTAAGTTATAAACGCATCTTTTAAAAATACACCATACTTTAATATGGATTGGTACAACAATTCCGTAAAGTTATTTATGTATTTTTTGAAAAAATTAGAACCTTTTATTACTATTTTATGTATCAGATATTTTTAAAGATTTATTGCTTTTGAAACACCTACATCAACCGCCAACCATGTAGGGCATTAACACAACTTCATTTTCAGGTTTGATAGGTGTAAACCATGAGTTTTTGTAAATTAGTCCATCAATGGCAACAGAAACCCCTCTTGAAATCTGAGGTTTTAATTTTGGGTATTTTAATGATAAATTATCTAATAATTGCTTAAAATTCTCAGCTTCGACTTCAACAAATTCTTTATTGTCAGTTGCTTTTTGTAAAGATCCCCAAA
>CAZNBI010000006.1:24055-30482 GCA_964571065.1 uncultured Rhodobacterales bacterium
GCTTCGACTTCAACAAATTCTTTATTGTCAGTTGCTTTTTGTAAAGATCCCCAAATCCTTACTTTAACCATCATTTATTTCTTTTTTTAAAGAGGATAACACCTTAGGAGGCGAAAGAGGAAGCTCTGAAAAACGAATGTTAGTAGCCCGTGAAACTGCATTATTAATTGCAGCTAAAGGTGGAACGATTGATGTTTCGCCGACTCCACGTACTCCATATGGATGACCTGGGTTAGGTATTTCTAATATAACGGGTTCTATCATTGGAAGGTCTGACGCTACAGGTATTCTATAATCTAGAAAACCAGCATTTTGAAGCCTACCATCTTTACCATATATATACTCTTCATTAAGAGCCCAGCCAATTCCTTGAACAGCGCCACCTTGCATTTGACCCTCAACATATGAAGGATGAATAGCCTTACCAGCGTCCTGAAAGACAGTATACCTTATAACCTTTGTTGATCCTGTCTCCTTATCAACTTCAACATCTGCTAAATGAACACCAAAACTTACACCAGCACCTTCAGCATTAACTTCATGGTGTCCTGCAATTGGACCTCCGGTTTGAGAGGACAAAGCAGCTATTTCTTCAATGCTCATTGGGTCAAATTGACCGGCATTTGGTCCAGCAGGAATAGCTGACCCATTCTCCCATCGAACAGCATCTTCATCAATTCCCCAAATAAGTGATGCTCTTTTACACATTTCTTTGATCGCTGCTCGTGCAGCTTTAATAGTAGCTAAACCTACTGCAAAAGTCACTCTACTACCATCAGTTACTTCATTGTGACCTAATGAATTTGTATCAGCAATAATTGTACGTACCTTATCATAAGAAATACCGAGTTCTTCTGCTGCCATTTGACTTATTGAAGCTCTAGAACCGCCAATATCAGGATTGCCTTCAGTAACACCAATAGTACCGTCAAAATTAACATTGAGTGTAACACATGTGTCGCCACCAAAATTAAACCAGAAACCACAAGAGAGGCCTCTTCCTTGGTTTTCTGCTAAAGGAGCTAAGTAATGAGGGTGTTTTTTTGCCGCTTCTAATGTAGCAATGAGACCGATATCATCAAAAGTTGGACCATAAGATGATTTAGTGCCCTTTTTAGCTGCGTTTTTAATTCTTATTTCAAGTGGATCTAAATTTAATTTTTGACAAAGTTCATCAACAACACTTTCTACAGCATAGATTGCTTGAGGTGCTCCAGGAGCTCTATATGCTGCTTGTTTTGGTCTATTAGTAAGCACATTCCATCCTTTAGTTCTAACAGCCTTTAAATCATATGCAGCAAAAGCACTTTGAGCTCCCATTTCAACTGTTCCATTAGGAAATGCTCCTCCTTGGTACCTTAAATTAGCCTCGCCTGCAGTAATAATTCCATCTTTAGTCATGCCAATTTTTACATCCATAGAAGAAGAAACAGTAGGGCCTGTAGCCTTAAATACTTCATCCCTCGTCATAACAAGCTTTACCGGTTTACCACTTTTCAAAGATAAGGCTAGGGCGATTGGCTCAATAAAAATTGTTGTTTTCCCTCCAAAGCCACCACCTATTTCTGAAGGAGTAACTCTTAATTGTGAGGATTCCATACCCATTATGTCTGCACATAGGGCTCTAACATTGTAATGACCTTGAGTACAACACCATAGGTCAGCTTTACCATCTGGGGTCATAGATGCGAGACAGGCATGAGGTTCAATATATCCTTGATGAGCTGCTTCAGTTTTAAAGGTTCTTTCAACTATTAAATCTGCATTATTAAAACCATTATCTAAATCACCATGTCCAAACTCATAGTAGCTTGTTACATTTTCAGAAAAACCTTTAGGAACATTTTCTAAAACATATCCTTTATTAACAATTGGTGAATCTGTTTTCATTGCTTCATCTACATCTGTCACATGAGGTAAAATTTCATATTCTACGTTGATAAGTTTAAGTGCGGATTTGGCAATTGTATTTGATAATGCTGCAACAGCAGCAACACAGTGACCATCATAGAGTGCTTTTTCGTGTGCAATGCAATTTACCAAAGTGTCACTTGGCTTATTATCAGAAAATTTGCTAAAATCTTTTGAAGTAACGACGGCTTTTACGCCGTCTAACTTCTCTGCCTCTGATGTATCAATCGAAATAATTTTTGCGTGTGGATGTGGGGATCTTAAAATCTTAGCATAAAGCATATCAGGTACGTAAAGATCAGCTCCATATTGAGCTTTGCCTGTAACTTTCTCTATACCATCTGGTCTAGGTGGTCTGGTTCCAATTACTTTGAATTGTTTTTCATATGTATTATCTAGTGGAGACATCCTATTAACTCCTCATTTCTTTTGCTGCATCAAGTACAGCTTTAATAATTTTATCATATCCAGTACAACGACATAAATTACCTGCAAGCCAATATCTAACTTCACTCTCTGTTGGATCTGGATTTTTCTCTAAAAGTGATTTTGCAGCCACAAGAATTCCAGGCGTGCAAACTCCACATTGGAGTGCAGCGTGGTCTAAAAATTTTTGTTGAAGAGGGTGTAATTTTTCTCCATTTGACATGCCTTCAATAGTACTAATTTCTGAATCGTCTGCTTCAGCACCTAAAACTAGACAGGAACACACTAATTTACCATCTAAAGTTATACTGCATGCGCCACAATCACCTGTCCCACAGCCTTCTTTTGTCCCTGTTAAGTGCAACTTATCTCTGAGTATATCAAGAAGCGTTTCTTCAGGATCACAAAGAAACTCAATATTATCACCATTTATTTTTGTTTTAATATGAACCTGTGACATTTTCAAAATCCTGCTCTCTTATATGCAATTTTTGCTGCTCTAGATGCTAAAACCCCCGCAACTTCTGTTCTGAATTCTACAGTGCCTCTTTTGTCAGAAATCGGCTCGCAAATCTCAACACATTTCAAAGACATTTTTTTAAGTGAAGTTTCATCAAGTTTAGTTCCAACAATTTCTTTTGAAGCATCTCTAACTATTTTTACAGTGGGAGCAACAGCTCCAAGAACGACTTTTGCATTTTCGCAAATTCCTTCTTTAGATATCTCTACTGCAACAGACGCAGAGACTACTGCTATATCCATTTCTGTTCTAGGTGTAAATCTTAAGTATGCATCACTCGAAAACTCTGGCCGATATGGTATGTCAACAGATACAATAAACTCTCCTTTTTGCAATGATGTTTTACCTGGCGCAATAGGTATTTCTTCAACATTGCATGACCTTTCTCCTTTAGGACCAATAATATTAACTTTAGCGTTTACAGCTACTAAAGCAGGAACACTGTCAGCCGCAGGAGAGGCATTGCATAAATTACCTACCATTGTGCAACGGCCTTGAATTTGTGTAGAGCCTATTAAATCCAATGCTTCAACAACGCCTGGAAGCATTTTATTAATATTTACATGATCTTTAACCTCAGAACCTGAAACAGCTGCACCTATTCTGAAAAATCCATCAAGTTCAGTTATATTTCTAATGCCTGGAATTTTTTTTATATCAACAATTAAGTCAGGTTCAATCATTCCTGATTTCATTTGAACCAAAACATCTGTGCCTCCAGCAAGAACTCTTGTAACTCCCGTTTCTTTTAATAAAAAATTTGAAGCTTCCTCAGCACTTTTTGCAGCCACATACCTCAAAATAAAAACCTCTAACTAAATAAAAAAAATTAACTTAATCCTACCATATATATTTAGAGTTGATAATATTTCCTTTCAACTGTATTGAAAACAAAATATTTCAATTTAATTTTTATTCTATTTTAAATTACAACAGAAAACTGAATATGAGCAGAGATTTAAGAAATTTAGCAATAATTGCACATGTTGATCATGGAAAAACTACTCTTATAGATTCTATGATGAAACAAAGTGGTGTTTTTAGAGACAATCAGTCAGTAGATGAAAGGTTAATGGATACAGGTGATTTGGAAAAGGAAAGAGGCATAACAATTTTAGCTAAGCCAACCTCAATAGACTGGAAAGGAATAACACTAAACATTATAGATACACCAGGGCACGCCGACTTTGGTGGTGAAGTTGAGAGGGTTTTAGGCATGGCCGATGGTGTGATCTTATTAGTAGATGCTTCTGAGGGCCCAATGCCTCAAACAAAGTTTGTTTTAGCAAAAGCATTAAAACAAAATTTATTGCCAATTGTTGTCATCAACAAAGTTGACAAGAAAGATAGTAGAATTGATAAAGTGGTTGATGAAGTATTCGATCTTTTTATTGCTTTAGAGGCAAATGATAATCAACTAGATTTTCCAATTTTATATTCGTCAGGAAGAGATGGCTGGTGTGTTCAAGATTTAAAAGATGAAAAACACAATCTTGACCCACTATTTGAGAAAATTATTGATTACGTTTCTAAACCGCAAAATGATCATACAAAACCCTTTGCTATGCTTGCATCTTTATTAGATTTTGATCCTTATTTGGGGAGATGTTTAATTGGCAAAGTTATTCAAGGATCAGTAAAAGTTAATGAGTATGTTAAGGCAATTAACTTACAAAATAATAAAATTGACAGTGGAAGATTAACTAAATTATTAAGATTTCAAGGCATGAAAAAAATTCCTGTAGATGAAGTATTTGCAGGAGATATAATTTGCATAGCAGGATTAAATCAAGCCTCTGTATCTGATACAATTTGTAATGAAATCGTTGAAAAAGCTATCCTTTCAACACCAATAGACCCACCCTCAATGGCTGTAACAATAACTGTTAATGATTCAGAATTTGCTGGAACAGAAGGGAAAAAAGTCACCTCCACATTAATTAGGTCTAGATTATTAGCCGAAGCAGAAACGAACGTAGCAGTCACATTCTCTGAAAATGAAAACAAAGATGCTTTTGAAATAGGTGGCAGAGGAGAACTTCAATTAGGTGTTTTAATAGAAACCATGAGAAGAGAAGGGTACGAAATAAACGTATCGCGTCCCAGAGTTTTATTTAAGAAAAACAGCAAAGGTGAGAAATTAGAACCATTTGAAGAAGTGACAATTGATCTTGATAATGAATTTTCTAGTGCAGTTATCGATAGTATGAATCAAAGGAAATCCGAATTGAGAGAGATGAAATCAGGAGGAATAGGAAAAACGAGGTTAATTTTTAAAGCTCCCTCAAGAGGCTTAATAGGTTATCAAAGTCAATTTTTAACAGAAACCAAAGGGACAGGGGTCTTAAATAGAGTGTTTGATGATTATGACAATTATAAAGGAGAAATCAAAGGCAGAAGAAATGGTGTTTTAATAGCTACTGAAAAAGGTGAGGCTGTCTCATTTGCTTTATTTAATCTTCAAAGTAGAGGCGCAATGTTTATTGACCCTAAAACTAAAGTATATAAGGGGATGATTGTTGGTGAACATAATAGAGATAACGATCTAGAAGTTAATGTTTTAAAAGGAAAAAAATTAACAAATGTAAGAGCCTCTGGTTCAGATCAGGCAATTATTTTAACACCACCTCGTAAGATGACTTTAGAGCAAATGATGGCTTATATGGCTGATGATGAACTACTTGAGGTAACGCCAATGAGTTTGCGTTTAAGGAAGAAAATTTTATTATCACATTTACGCAAACGAGCCTCATAGATGATTGAAACAGGTGTATTATTAAGTCTATGGACATTTATTATACTAATGGTAGGGACCCCAGGCCCTGCAAATCTGCTAGCTATGTCTGTTGGTGCAAGGTATGGATTTTTAAAATGTGTCTCTTTTAATATTGGTCTAACTCTTGGTAAAATATTTCTTAATTTGGCCATGGGTTTTGGGTTGGGTGTATTACTCGTAAATTTTACTACTTTTCAAGCTGTAATTAAATTTACTGGGGCTGCATATATGATCTATCTAGCTCTTAAATCTTGGAATGTTAATCTTCAACAAAGTGAAGAAAAACCAAAAGTAAATTGGAAGCAAGGTATTCTTGTTCACCCTCTTAATCCAAAGGCTTGGGTAATGACACTTATAGCATGGACTGAATTTGGCCCACAGTTAGGAAGCTTTACAATACAATTAATTGTAATAGTTACTAGTTTTGCAGTTGTTCAGATATTTGTACATAATTTTTGGAGTTTTTTAGGAGCAGTTCTTAGTCGAACTTTGCCAAATAGCATAATCTTAAGTAGATCATTAATTTTATTAACTATTATTGTAATTATTTGGGCTGTATTAATTTAAATACGGTCTTAATTTTTTTTATAATAACCTACGATATCTCCTTCGGTTGTTACTCCTAAACCATTAATAGTTCTATTAACATAATTGAAATAACATATGATTTGATTGGCCTCCAAGATTTCGCCATCTGAAACATTATTTATTTTTAGTTCTTGGACATCTTCCTCTCTCATCTCTGAAGGATTTATTGTAAGCTTTTCAGAATATTTTAAAATAGCTAATTCTTT
>CAZNBI010000007.1:0-21965 GCA_964571065.1 uncultured Rhodobacterales bacterium
TTGCTGGTTTTTTATGCGCGTGCCTTTTAATGATAGGTGCAGGTAAGTTTGCATCTTTTATGCAAGGAGCAGATGGTCACCATGACGACCACCACTCTGATGAAAAACATTCATCAAAAAATTCATACCCAATTGAAGTTCCTGAAGGTGCAATTACTGAAGCCTCAGCTGTTTCTTCAGCACCTATTAAAATTGTGCCTATTTTAGCAATGATTGCAAATGCTGACATTGATGCTGGTAAAAAACTATCAAAAAAATGTGCAGCTTGTCATAGTTTTAATGCTGGCGGTCCTAATAAGGTAGGGCCTAATCTATGGAATGTTCTTAATCGTGAAATGGGACAAGTAGATGGTTACAAATATTCAAAAGCATTGATGGCCTTTGGTGGTAAATGGGATTACTCTTCCTTAAATCAATTTCTTCTTAAGCCAAAGGAATATATGAAGGGGACTAAGATGAATTATGCTGGTCTTAAAAAAGAAAAAGACCGAGCGAATATATTACTTTGGTTAAGAAGTCTTGCTGAAACACCGGCTAATCTTCCATCAGATGAAGAAATTGAAAAAGAAAAAGAAGGAATGGGTTCTTAAAATTTGATTGATTTTAATAAATTAAATGACTTTTTTAATTTATTAGTTTTAGAAAACCGAAAGATAATACTTCCATTATTTAGAAAAATTACAGATGTAGAGACAAAAACAGATCTGAGCCCTGTTACAGAAGCTGATAAGTCTGCTGAAAAAAATATTAGAAGTTTAATCCACAAAAATTTCCCTGACGACGAAATAAGAGGTGAAGAATTTCCTGATAAAATTACAGGTTCTAATTATAACTGGATAATCGATCCTATAGATGGGACTCGATCTTTTATTACTGGAAAACCAACATTTGGAACTTTAGTAGGTTTATACGATAGTAATAAACCAATAGCTGGTTTAATTGACATACCAGTACTTGAAGAAACCTATATTGGGGTCAAAGGATATGGTGCATATTTAAATGGAAATATAATAAAAACAAAAAATACTAGATCAATTCACTCAGCTTCAATTGCATGCACTTCTCCAAATATGTTCAGTGGAAAGCAATTAAAGCTTTTCAAAAATGTTGAGAATAAATGCATTAATTCTGTATGGGGAGGTGATTGCCATAACTTTGCTTTACTATCAGCTGGTTTTATCGATATTGTAATAGAGCATAATTTATCTTGGCATGATATTGCTGCAACAATACCTATTATAGAAGAGGCCGGTGGATATGTTACAGACTGGAATGGAAGAGAAATTGATTCTGAAAGTGATGGTAGTATAATTGCATCTAGCAATAAGTATCTCCATAAACAAGTCTTGGACATTATTGGAAATTAATAAATATGAAAAAAAATATAAATTTACTTTTTTACTGGGATGCTGAAGGATACGAAAAATGGCAAAAAATTTTTAGTGAAAAAGCACCCGACATTAAGGTTTTTAATAAAGATAATTGTATAGAAGATGATATTGACGTTGCACTAGTTTGGCTTCCACCAAAAGGTTTTCTTAAAAAATACAAAAATCTAAAGGGTGTAATAAATCTTGGCCAAGGTGTAGATCATTTATTAATACCAGGAGTTGTGCCTGAAAAACTTCCAATTATTAGATTGGTTGATGAAGATATGTCCAAGCAAATGGCTGGATGGGTATCTCTTCAAATTTTGAGGGAAACTTGTTTTCTAAATGATTATTTAGAACAACAAAAGAATAAAATTTGGAAAACAGTAAACTTTATTCCGGGAAATAACTGGACAATTGGTATATTGGGCATTGGAGCAATTGGATCACATGTCGCTAAATCACTTACAAATTTTGGTTACAAAATTAAAGGTTGGTCAAAAAATCAAAAAAATATTCAAAACATTGAATGCTATTCTGGAGAGGAAGAACTTCACAAAATGCTTAAAGATTGTAACATTTTAGTTTGCCTTTTACCGCTCACTAGTGAAACAAAGCATATTATTTGTAAGGAAACATTATCATTACTTCCTAAAGGATCTACACTCATAAATGCTGGAAGAGGTGGGCACGTTAATGAAACTGATCTTTTAGAAATGATTGATAAGGGTCATATAAAAAATGCCTATTTAGATGTATTTGAAACTGAACCTTTACCAAAAGATCACAGTTTTTGGGAACATAAAAATGTCTATGTTTGGCCACATGTTTCAGCTCAAACCAATACATTAACTTCAATTGATCAAATTGTTAACGCAGCGAGATGTATAACTGAAGGTTTGGAAGCGCCAAACCAGATAAATAGAAGAAATGGGTATTAATTTTTTCTTATAAATTTTTTTAAATAATGATGGAAGGCTCTCAAAGTCATTGCCTCCCCACCAATAGGCCTTCCAGGTTGATAACTTAAATTCCAAGCCATGATATCCAAGTGCATCCAAGAAGTATTTTGTTTTATAAACTTTTGTAAAAATAAAGCAGCTGTAATTGCACCACCATATGGTGATGATCCAATACTAGAAATCGAGCCATTTTTATTTTCTAAAAATCTTTCATAAGGTTTATATAATGGTAAGCGAAACAATGGGTCTCCGACTTCTTCTGCAGACGTTATTATGTCTGCACTTGCATCATTGTCATTAGAAAATAATGCTGGAAGTTCTGTTCCTAAAGCAACTCTTGCTGCTCCTGTGAGAGTTGCAAAATCTATAATAAGATCTGTTGGTTTCTCATCTGCATAGAAGAGAGTATCTGCTAAAATTAGCCTGCCTTCTGCATCTGTATTACCAATTTCAACATCAATACCAGATCTTGAGTGAATTATATCCTGAGGTCTCATAGACTTACTGGATACAGCATTTTCAACTGCTGGCACTAATAATCGTAGGTTTAGATCAAGGTTTTCCATAAATAAAGAATGAGTAAGTCCAATTGCTATTGCTGCTCCTCCCATGTCCTTTTTCATAAGCTCCATTGCTTTAGGTGGTTTTAAATCAAGGCCACCACTGTCAAATGTAACTCCCTTTCCTATGACCGTAATATTTGGAAAGGACTTATTTTTAATATGAGAAATTTCAATTAACCTTGGTTTATCCTCAGCTGCACGTCCTACTGTATGAATTAAAGGAAAATTAATTTCAAGATCATTATCTTTTATCACTTTAAACTTTGCATTATGCAATTTTGCTAACTTTTTGCATACTTCCTCTAGTATACTAGGTTTAACAATGTTTGCAGGAGAGTTAATTAAGTCTCTAGTCAAGAAAATACCATTTAGTATTGGTGCAATACTTTTAATTTCAGATCTTTTTAAAACTAATTTTGCGAGCCCTGCTTTTTTTTCTGGTTTATTTAATCCTGCATTAAATGGAGAAAATAAATAGTTTTCTAGTGCCCAAGCTATAGCAAGGTTGTTTTTACTTTCATTTTTATCATTATAAACAAATTCGATCTGATAGTTTCCAGAGGAAAGTTTTTTATTTATTCTTGAAAAATCCCAAAAATTATTTTTGTCACCAATTATTGCTATTACTTCAATTATCCGCATATCTTTATCTGGTATTGTAAGTAGAGAACCAGGTTTTGTTTTAAAATTATTAGAAATAATCCAATTTTTGAGGCTTTTAGAACATTCACTAAGCCACTTTGCAAATTGTGAGCTCTTTAACAACCTTAATTTAATTGCATTTTTTGAGTTTGTTGTTAATCCAGTTTGAGGATTAATATCTAGTTTTAAATTTTGATCGTATTTCATATTAATCTTTTACCTTGTAATTAATTATCATACACAAAAAGTGACTTAAAATAGAATGATAAAAAAACTCCTCTTGATAAAAGAAAAATTAAATAACTCAACCAAAGATACTGAATATTTGGATTTATCAGCATAACTAAGTAATTAAGAATTATAAAGACACAAAATGCTAGTAATGTAGAATTCCTCATAGGCTTACTCTTAGCCGCACCTATGAAAAATCCATCCAACATAAACGCCCAAACGGAAACAATTGGTAATAATAATAAATAAAGAAATAATTTCCTACATTCATTTAATATTACATCTAATGAAGTAAATATCTCAAAAATATTGAACCCAATCAAAAAAATCAAAATTGATAAGATAAATGCAAGCAATAAAGAAAATATAAATGTTTTAAATATTATTACTAAAGAAGTATTTTTATCTTTTTTGCCTATTGATTGGCCAAGCATTGTTTCAGCTGAGTGAGCAAAGGCATCTAGTATATACGAAACAAAACCTAATAAAACTATATATATTTGTATTACAGCTAAAGAGTTTGTATTTAATTTTGCAGCATTATTAATTAATATAAATTCACCAAAAACAATACATAAAGTTCTTATAAATAAATCTTTCGAAATACTGAAAATTGAATTGAATTTTTTATCACTATAAAAATTAAATTTAAAAAAAGTTTCAAAATTTATATTATCGTAATTTATAACTTTTGTGAGCATAAATATGCTTAATAAGCATCCTATCCATTGAGCTATTACAGTCCCTAAAGCAACACCAAAAACTCCTAAATTAAAATATAATACCAAGACTATACTTAGAATTGCATTTAATATACTTATTGAGACTAGTTGAAACATGGCAAATTTTGCAGCTCCCATTCCAATAAATACACCTAGGAATACCATGTTCATTAGTGTTGCAGGAGACGCAAATGATCTATAAAATATATATTCTGACATTAAATGTTCTGCTTGCGCAGAGCCTGATATCAAAATTTTTGCAATTTCAATCAAAGGATATGAAAAACAGATTATTAAAAATCCAATTGCGATAGCAATACTTTGTGTTAACCTTATGATTTTTTTTATCTCTTCTTCGTTTTTTCTACCTTTCTCTTGAGATACAAGACCAGTCGTACTCATTCGAAGAAAGTTTAATGAAAAATATATTATATTGAAAACTATGCCGCCTAATGCAATTGCAGCAATAAAAGTAGAACTTTGCTCACGCCCCATAACAGCTGTGTCGGTTGCTGTAACAATTGGCAATGTTAAGTTTGCAATAATAATTGGCCATGTGATTTGCCAAATAGATATAAAAGAAGGGCTTTTGTTATATATTTGTGAAAAGTTCATTTTCTTTAACAAAGTTCAATTGAAAGAATTAAGATATTATCTTAAGCTATTTCCTAAAAACAATTATAATTCCTATCAATAGTTTTCATGCATAAATTTAATTTTCCAATATTATCTATTATTAATTCAAAATTAATAGTTTTTACTGATGGATTTGGAGACTTTGTTGAAAAGCTCCCAATGTATTTAAAATATCTAATTGTTTCTTTTTTAGTAATTTGTTTTCTTTTGCCTGGTATAAAGTCTATTCCTCCATTAGATAGAGATGAAGCAAGATTTTCACAAGCTAGTAAGCAAATGTTGGAGGATCATAACTATGTAGTTATTAAATTCCAAGATGAATTAAGAGCAAAAAAACCAATTGGAATATATTGGGTTCAATCATTGAGCGCTTATATTTTTGGAAAGGAAAGTATAACGTCATATCGTATACCCAACGTTATTGCTTTCATAACTTTAACGTTAGTTTTTAGTGCTTTTGTTTATAATATTGCATACAGATATTTTGATGTAGCTTTCTCAACAGCTATTAATTATTCATTGCTTACAAGCATATTGCTATCCATAATTTTTGGTTTTGCTATAGAAATTAAACAAGCAAAAACAGACAGTATTCTTTTAATGCTGTGTACTATACAACAACTTATTTTCTGGAAAATATATAATTATGGCAAAGAAAGCTGGAATATTTACAAGCATAGTGATCATACATGGCTAGTAAGATTATTTTGGTTTATTTTAGCATTAGCTATTCTTATTAAGGGACCTATCTCTCCACTGCTTTTTTTTCTTACATTAGTAAGTGTAGTCCTTCTTGATAGATTTGTAGAGAAAGAATGGAACCTATCCTGGGTGCGTTTATTCTCATGGTATCAGGGATTTTTGATAGTTTTTGTCATCACAATTCCATGGGTTTATTTAGCATGGAAAGCAACTGACGGCTCATTAATTTTAAATGCAATTAAAGGTGACTTTATTAACAAAATCAAGAGTGGGCAAGAAAATCATTGGGGACCTTTTGGTACTTATATATTGCTTTTATTTTTAACATTCTGGCCAATTGTTTTGTTTGTTCCATATGCTGCAAGAGCCCTTTTTGATTGGAAACATCATCGTTTTATAAGATTTTTAATATCCTGGATATTACCATTTTGGTTTATTTTAGAATTAACACCAACAAAATTACCACACTATATATTTCCGATTTACCCCGGAATACTATTACTAGTTTATTTAGGAATGTCTTCACCACCTAGTGGCAGAGATATTTATAATAAATTAAGCATAGTTTTTAGAATTTTTGTTTTCATATTTAGTATAATTTTAAGTTTAGCTATTATCTATTTCACATTCATTTTTTCTTCAAATATTTATAATATTTTTTATGCTATTTTATTTTCAGTTCTAATGCTTTCCTCAATAACTGCCGGCAACACTTATTTTTTTAACCTATCACGACAAAAGCTTGCTCCTTTGTATTTAATGGCTATTTTAGCAGGATTATCAAACATCGTTTTTTTTTCAATGATTTTTCCAAATCTTGACAGAATTCATGTTACTTCAAAAATTGAAAGTTTTATTGAAAGTATTGAAACTAAACCTGACACTATTGTTGCTACAGGTTATCATGAACCGTCTCTTGTGTTTTCTCTTGGAAGGGATACCTTATTACTTAAACCTGAAGAAACAGCAATTGTTTTAATTGAAGGAGATAATACAATTGCTATAGTTGAGGAAAAAGCGATGCAGGAGGTTAAAAAAATAATGGAAAGTTTTAACCGTGAGTTTTTGAATTTGAAAAGTTTCTCAGGTTATAATTTAGCTAAGGGAGAAAAAGTTAAAATAAATGTTATAAAGCCTATTTTAAATAAATAGATTATAATACTTAACTTGCGGTTTACTTGAATGAAGTTTATGAAATATAAATAAAATTTTAGCTTGTTTATGAAAACCAAAACAAAAAAATTAGAGCTTTCTGTAGTTATACCTGTATTAAATGAAGAACAGAATATAAAAGAATTAGCTTACGAAATTGATAAAGCACTGAAGAATTTTTCACATGAAATAATTTTTGTTGATGATGGAAGTAAAGACGACACTAGAAATTCAGTTTTAGCTTTAAATAATTTAAAACAAGTAAGATTGATCGTTCATAAAAAATGTTATGGACAGTCAATTGCAATGAGATCTGGTATTCTAAAGTCGAATTGTGATTTAATTGCTACACTTGATGGTGATGGACAAAATGACCCAAATGATTTACCTGCAATGATAAAAGCTTATTTTAAAAGTAATAGCAAATTAACTTTGGTTGCAGGTATTAGGCATAAAAGAAAAGACACTTTTAGCAAAAAACTTGCATCTGTTTTTGCGAGGTACATAAGAAGAATTTTATTTTCTGATACACACCCAGACTCAGGATGTGGAATAAGAGTATTTAGTAAAGAATTATATTCTGCTCTTCCTTTTTTTAATCATATGCATCGTTTTTTCACTATTTTAGCATTGAGATATAATGCTGATGTAATAGGAGTTAACGTTAACCATCGGGAAAGAGTTAAAGGGATATCAAAATATTCTAACTTAGGAAGAGCTATGGTAGGCATTATAGACGTTTTGGGTGTATTATGGGTTTTAAAAAGAACCCCTAAAGACATTACTTTTTTTGAAGAAACAAAATAATAATTGAATATGATCTCGTATTTATCAGACTTAATAACTTTAGGAAGTCAGAAGTTGGCTGGTTTTATAATTTTGCTTTTGCCATTCACTTCAACTTATCTAACTGAAAGACCTGAAGTGATTATGTTGATTGTTGGTTTTGGTGGTCAAGCCTTATTTGCAAGCAGATTTATTATTCAATGGATTTCTTCAGAGAGTGTAGGAAGAAGTATTATACCCATTGGATTTTGGTACTGTTCAGTTGGAGGAGGTGCTGTAATGCTTATCTATGCAATTTGGAGGGAAGACCCTGTATTTATTTGCGGCCAAGGACTTGGATTATTTATCTATCTTAGAAATTTGTATCTTATTTTCAAAGAGAAAAAAACAAATGGAGCTTAGATCGACGTTTTACCCATTTCTAATATAATGTCCCAATGTTCTTTTGAAATTGGCATAACTGAAAGTCTTGATTGCTTGATCAGTGAAATCTCTTGTAATTTTTGATTAGATTTAATTTCAGATAATGAAACTGACTTTGTAAATGATTTAATAGCCTTTACAACTACCATTCCAAAACGTCCAGTTTTGTCAGTTGGGTCATCTTGATATTTCTCTATTATTGAAACAATTCCTACAATACTCTTCTCACTTACAGAATGATAAAAAAAAGCTAGATCACCAATCTCCATTTTTTTCATATTATTTGAAGCTTGATAGTTCCTTACACCATCCCAACCTTCACCTTCATCACCTTTTTTTAATTGATCATCCCAAGACCAAGTTCCAGGTTCAGATTTTAACAGCCAATAAGCCATTTTAATTACCACCAGAATAAATTTTGTACTACTATATCAATTAATAAGAATTAAACTATAATTTTTTATCTGGGTTCTTTTGCATTTCTAATTGGTTTAGCCATTGGGTCAAGCGGCCACCTTGTTCGAGGTTCAAAATCAGGATCATTAATATTTGATATTCCGTATTTAAGAATTTTTTCTATACCATTCCACGCAATCATTGCTCCGTTATCTGTACAAATTTCAAGAGGAGGAAAGTATGGTGAAAAATTTTTCATTTTAGATAGATCTGTTAGTCTTTTACGAATAACTTTATTTGCTGCCACACCGCCAACAACAACAAAATTTTTACAATTATTATTGATTTTTTTGATTATTTTAAAAGCGTTTAAGCATCTATCCTCTATAACATCTGTTGTAGCAGATTGAAATGAGGCTGCGAGATTACTTTTAACTTTTTTATTTAACGTTTCTTTTTCAGCTATTCTAAAAAGTGCAGTTTTTAAACCTGAAAGAGAAAAATCAGCGTTATTTCTTTTAATCATTGGTCTTGGTAGGTTATAACTTTCTGGATCTCCATTCTCAGCAGCTTTCTCAATATTTTTTCCACCAGGCCAACCTAAGTCTAAAATTATTGAAGCTTTATCAAATGCTTCACCTACAGAATCATCTAATGTAGTTCCAATTCTTCTAATTTTATCTAAATCTTCTACATATAGTAATTGTGTATGGCCTCCAGAAACTAAAAGAGCCAAATAAGGAAAGTCAATATTTTGGAAAAGCCTAGGTGATAAAATATGTGCTTCCAGATGATTTATTGGGATAAATGGAATTGACTTGCTTAGGCTGTAGGCCTTGCCAAACATAGAACCTACTAATAAGCCACCTATTAGCCCTGGACCACAACTAACAGATACAGCGTTAACTTCTTCATTGGAAATATTTGCTTGTTTAATGGCCTCTGCAACTATAAATGAAATATTCTTAAGATGAGATCTTGCAGCAACTTCTGGAACAATACCACCAAACTTTGAATGCTCATTATATTGGCTATGAACTATATTAGAAAGTAAATTACTTTCACCTTTTGTATTTAATGAAACAATTGCAGCTGCAGTTTCATCGCAAGTTGTTTCAATTCCTAAAACATTAATATTTTTATTTAGAATATTATTCATAGTTTATGGTAATTATAGGTGCATGTTTTTACTAAATAGTTCATGTTAAACTATAATTAAAAATATAAAAACTACATTAACTTATTAATTGGTAATTAAAATTAATTTTCAAAATGTATTCATTTAATAGTGAAATTAGAATAGCCACTAGATCTTCCCCACTAGCTATTAAGCAGTGTGAAATTCTTATTGAGAAATTACCATCTTTAAAAACTAAAATTATAAAAATCGTGTCTACAGGTGATGAGATACAAGACAAAAGTCTCCAAGATATTGAAGGAAAGAGCTTGTTCATAAAAAAACTGGAAAAGGCTTTAATCGATAACGTAGCAGATATTGCTGTCCACTCATTAAAAGATATGGAATGGAAAGAAACTAATGGGCTTGAAACAGCAGCTTTTTTACAGAGGGGGTCAAGAAAAGATATTTTAATAAGTAAATATAAATCAATTTATGAACTTCCTAAAAATGCAAAAATAGGAACATCCTCTGTTAGAAGAAAAGCTTTTATTTTATCAGAGAGGCCTGACTTAAATATTTCAATGTTAAGGGGAAATATAAATACAAGAATCAATAAATATAACAGCGGTAAATTCGATGGAATTGTAATAGCTAAAGCTGGTGTTGATAGATTAGATATAAAGACCAAATATACAGAATTTGATGAAAGTATTATGCTTCCAAGTGCAGGACAGGGAGCTATTGCTGTACAATGTAGATCTAATAATAAACAAATACTTGACTTAATAAGATCTTTAAATCATGAGCAGACAAAATATGAAACTTTAGCTGAAAGATCCTTCGTGTTTAATTTAAATGGTACTTGTAGCTCACCTATAGGAGCTTCTGCAAAAATTTCTAATAATACGTTAGAGCTTTCTGGTGCATTGGCTAGTCCAGATGGAGCTTTAATCACTAAAAATAATATTTCTGGATATTATAAAGAAGCAGAAAAACTAGGTAAAGATTTAGCTATCAAAATTATAAATCAAATGAAATAATTTTTTTAAATGTATTTAATAACTACTCGTCCTATCAAAGATGCTTTAAATGATTGTAGAATTCTCAATAAAAGGAGTGTAAATGCTGTAGCATCTCCTTCTATGAAAATTAAAAAGGAAAATCCACATATTAATTTTAATTTTGACGGAATATTTCTTACTAGTAGACATGCCGCTCATATAGTTAAAAATTTAAAAGATAAAAATATTCCAATATTCTGCGTTGGAAGCTCAACTGCAAAAATTGCTAGATCTTTTGGTGCTACAAACTTAATTATAGGAAACTCTGATGCTTTGCACCTAATTTCTCTAATAAAAGGCGTTTTAAAAAAAGGATCAAATGTTTTGTGGCCATCTAATAATCAAAAAAATGATTTGATTGAAAAGAAATTTAAGCAATATAATTTTCATTTATTCAAGGAAACATTTTATAGAGTATCTTCTTTAAATACAATTGACGATGATACACTTAATTTAATAAAAAATAATAAAGTTTCGGTAATACTATTTTTCTCCCTTATCAGCGCCAAAATGTGGATTAAATTGATAAAGAAATCAAATTTAACTAAATCTTTATATAAAATTAATTATGTTGTGATAAATAATTCTATCTTTAATTATTTGAAAAAACTAAAATTAGATAATGTTTATATTTCAAGAAGGAAAAGAAGAGCTTCCGTACTTTCAAAAGGTTTAGAAATTTATAAAAATTTGGAAAATTCATAATGAGTGATGAGAAACCAAAACTTATAGAAAACAAGAAAAATAAAAGCAACAATTTCATTTTTATTTTCAACTTTTTATTATTTCTTATTTTATTGTGCTCTATAGGATTTTCTGCATATATCTGGATTAATCTTGAAAATAGTAATAATGAGGAACTGGTTTCAGAACTTAGGGCAAGTGTTTTTGATGAAATTAATGAACATTCGAGAAAAAACAACTTAAAGATCACAAACGAAATCAATAATTTGTATTCAAAAAAAATAACTCAACTTACAGATGTTTCACTAAAACTAGAAGATCGGCAAAATAAAACCGAATTGAATAATAAAAAAATAATTTCTCAACTAATAGAACTTGAAAATAAGATTGATAGCTTAGTTAAAGATTTAGACCAAAAGGTAAAAATTAATAATTCTCCGAATATTAATAAAGAAACAAAAAATCCTGCACAAATTCATGAAACTGATTTGGAACAAATCTTAGAAACTTTAAATTTAAATTTTCAAAAAAATAAAAATTGGAGTAAACAGATTAAAGCTATTTTTGAGCATAATAATGTAAGATTTATAAACCATTTCTCAAAAGAATTAGATATTTTAAAAAATTATGCCTATCTTCCACCACCAACACTTGATGAATTAAAATTTAGCTTTAATGCTTTATTGCCATCTATTCTTCAAAACTTACCTTCACAAAATAAAAGTTTTCTAAATAATAAAATTAACTGGGTAATAAGTTCTATAAAGTTACGAAAGTCAGAAATTTCTGATGGTAATAAACCCTATGATTTTTTATCCAATGTTGAATACTATTTAGAAAAAGAAAACTTAGATAAGGTGTTAGATAACTTTGAAAATCTTCCAGCAAAGATGAAACAGCCGGCACTTGACTGGTTTGAAAATTTAAATTCAAGAATTACGGTAAATAGGTCAATTAATACAATTATAAATAATTACAGGAATTTCATTAAATGATAATTAGATTAATTTGGTGGTCCCTTAAAATAATATCAATTTGTATAATTGTTGCATTTATTGCTAATCAGGAAGGCAACTCACAAATTGTTTGGGTCGGTTGGAAAATGGAAATCCCAACATCCATACTTTTTGGAGGTTTTTTACTTCTAATCATTATAATTCTATGGCTTCATAATTTGTGGAAATTAATAATTAATCTTCCTACAAATATTAGTAAATTAATAAAGGAAAATAGACAAAAAACAGGTTATAATGCCCTTGCTTATGGTCTTGCAGCATCTTCCGCAGGAGATATTGAAAGTACCCAAAAATATGCAGCTCAGGCACAACGACTTTTAGATAATAAAGATTTAACGGAAATGCTATCTGCACATGCAGCTCATTTATCAGGGGATAAAAATGCAGCTTTTAAATATTTTAATAATTTAGCAAATAGAAGTAGTACAAAATTTCATGGCCAATTAGGATTAATGAGACTTGCTATAGAAAATAACAATCATGATGAAGCACTAATAAGAGCTAGAGCAGCAAATTCTATACAACCTAGAAATCCAAAATTAAATTCTTTGCTTGTAATGATGGAGGCAAAGAAAGAGCACTTTGAAGAAGCTATAGAAGTTCTTCAAAAAGGACGAAGGATTGGTTCAATTGAGGAAGAAAAAGCCCAAAATCTAGCAGCAGCTTTACACACTAAAATTGGAATGAAAAAACTAGAAGAAAATCAATTAAGTGAGGCAGAAAAATCATTTGCATTAGCACTTAGAGAAAAAACAGATTTTATTCCAGCTGTTATATCACTATCTAAAATTTTTATTGGCAAAGACAATCAAAGAAAAGCACTCTCTCTCCTTTCAAAGGTTTGGAAAATAAAACCACACCCTGAGATTGCACAAACATTAAAACTAATTTGGAAAAATGAGAGAGCTTCAGTAAATATAGCAAACTTAATTAACCTTACAGAAGATAATGCCAATTCACAAGCAAGACTTATTATAGCTGATGAAGCTATTTCAGCTGGCTTAAAAGGTGAAGCAAATGATCAACTTAGTAAAATTTCTACAGAACAACATAATAAAACTTACCACCAACTAATGAGCAGATTAGCTGATCAAAGTAATGACAAAACTAAATCTAATCAAGAACTTGAAAAAGCATTAGAAGCAAATCCTTCTCAAGCCTGGGTATGTAGCTCTTGTGGCTTTTCTTATGATTTTTGGTCAGTAAAATGTAGTAATTGTGATAATATAGGTTCTATAGAATGGTCCTAAGAACTCCTTCCTTATTTTGCAAATTAAAATAGCAACAAGAGATATTAAGATTTTCATTGTAAAAATAAAAATTTAATTACATACCATTTTTAAAAGTTTTTAAATCAGCTGCATTTCTTACAGATACTAGAGCTTTTGAATATTCTAAAAGCATTTTACAGCTATAATCCAGTCTGGAATTCAATCGCAGATCTTTATCGGGATCAAATTCTTTGACTTTACGAATTATGACATGATCAGGTATCCAACAAATTTTAGTATTTTTATAAGAAAATGATCTTAATTCTACTACGGGATAAGATCCACCCAAAGACTCTGATAGTGTAACTATTAATCCTGGTTTATGAGCAAACTCATTGTTTGATGCCAGTAAAAAAATATTTTTTACCTGAGACGGAACCATGCCACCCCACTCAGGAACCACAAAAACAAAACCATCAGATTCATGTAATTTAATTGAAATATTTTTGAATGCTTCTTTGTATGGTGGAATGTAGCCTTCAAAGTCATCTTCCCAAAAAGGCAGTCTTTCTTTTTCCAAGCTAATTAAATTAACAGATGCATCTAAATGATTTAATTTTTCAAAATAAATTTTTGATATCTTTATTGATTGCGAATTTTTTCTGTTACTACCTGATATAATTGAAATTTTCAAAATGATCTCCTATTGAAAAGCAATATATATCATTCTTGTCGCCATTATTAATAAAAAAATAGCAAAAATTCTTCTCAGAATTAAACCATTGATTTTATGTGCTAAAATCACACCTACTTGCGCGCCAATAATTGTTAATGGAAAAAATACCATAAATACTGGTAAATAAACCATACCAATACTCCAGTCTGGAAAAGCATATTTACTAGTATTAGACAATAAATAGACAATTGTACTTGGGATAGCAATTATCAGCCCAAGTGCTGATGCTGTTCCTGTTGCTTTATGTTGGGGTACAGAAAAACAATTCATAATGGGAATTGATAACGCACCACCCCCAATTCCAACCATCGAAGAAAATGATCCTATAATGAAACCAATCAATGAATTAAAAGATAAACTGCTAGGCATTTCAGACCCAAGAATAAATTGATTTCTTTGAAGCATATTAAAAGATGCAAAAGTAGCCATTATACCAAATAAAATTCTCAGCCCGTCACCTGAAATTCTTTGAGCAAACAAAGCACCAAGAATTGAACCAATTATTATAGCTATAAAAAAATTTCTGATAATATTAAAATCTACAACATTTTTCTTGAAATGCCCCCATGAAGATGAAATTGCAGTAGGGATGATTAGAGCCAGAGAAGTAGCAACTGCTATATGCATAGTTATACTTTGATCATAATTTAGAAATTCAAGAGTAAATACAATAGAAGGAACTAATATTATTCCTCCACCAACTCCAAAAAGCCCTGCTATGATACCTGATAAAATACCGCCAATTGATATTGGAATAATAAGAGTAGTTAATGTTGAAAAATCCATTTTCTATGAAAATAAATTTTGGTGAACTGTCATTGAAATTAACATTGGTATAGAGAGAGCTAGGTTAATCCTTGAATATTTAAATGCTTTTTTCGCAGCAATATTTTTTTCTTCATTTTCAACAACAGTAATCCCAAGCACTTTTTTTTGATTAGGCCAAATAACAAGCCAAACATTTAAAAACATTATTATGCCTAGGTACATTCCAACTCCAATAATCCAGTGTGATGCAGATAGTGTAAACGCCTCTAATAAATACCCTTGAAAATAAGCTAACAATATACCTAATAAAATAGTAATCAAAGCAGACCACCTAAACCAAAAAAGAGCTGTAGGTGCTATAAACTTTACAACAGCAGGTCTTTGATTTTCAGGTATTTTATTTAAGTTTGGTATTTGAACAAAATTAAAATAAAATAATAAGCCAACCCATATTATACCAGCGACTACATGCAAAAACCTTAATAACCAAATCCAAAAAAAATCTATTCCTTGAAAGTCTCCAAGAAAAATGATCAAAAGAACAAATAGTGCACCAAAAATAAAACTTAAACTTACAGTAGATTTTAAATCACTTAAAAATCCCATGATATAAGATTTAAATTTTAAATTAACATTAATCTTTACAAACTAAGATCCGAACAATTCAGCAACTCTTTCCCAGTTAACTAAGTTGTCAATAAATGCTTCAAGGTACTTAGGTCTAGCATTTCGATAATCTATGTAATAAGAATGTTCCCAAACATCGCATCCTAATAAAGCTTTTTGGCCATGTATAATTGGATTTTCTCCATTTGGTGTTTTAGTTACAGAAAGTTTTCCATCTGCACCTTTTACCAACCAACACCAACCTGAGCCAAATTGAGTTGCACCAGCAGCGATAAAGTCTGCTCTGAATTTATCAAATGAACCAAAATCTTCAACTATTTTAGATTCCAGTTCACTTGGGATATTTCCTCCTCCATTTGGTTTCATCCATTGCCAAAATTCAATATGGTTCCAATGCTGAGCAGCATTGTTAAATAAACCTTGATTTGAACTATGTGAATTTTTTACTAAAGACTCTAAATTATCATAATTAATATTATTATCTTCAATAATTTTATTTGCATTAACAACATATGTATTGTGATGTTTGTCATGATGAAACTCTAAAGTTTCTTTTGACATATATGGTGCTAATGAATCATATGCATAAGGTAATTCTGGAAGATTTAGCATTTTAAAGTATCCTATTGTTAATTCGTATTTCTATAGATAGATTTAATAATGAAATTTGTAAATTACAAATCAAAATTATTTTGATTTGTTATTATTTTCAGCTATCTATTAAGTACTTTATAAATTTTTAGGCAACAATTATGTATTGGTTTAAAAAATTACCTTATTTTATAATAATATTTACTCTTTTAGGATGCTCAAATATGAAAATTGAAAACTTTGCTAATGCAAAACCTGAATTCAACTTAATGGAATTTTTTGAAGGTAAGGTTCAAGCTTGGGGGATAGTTGAAGATCGCTTTGGTAATTTAAGAAGACAATTTACTGTTGATATGACAGGAGTTATCGAAAATGACACCCTGACTTTAGAAGAAGATTTTGTGTATGCAGATGGCGAGATAGATAAAAGAATTTGGAAATTTAGTAAATTTGATGAAAAATCTTATAAAGGTTTGGCTAATGATATTATTGGAGAAGCAGTCGCTAAAGAGCAAGGGAATGCATTTAATATGAAATATAAAATGGATTTAGACTTAGGCTTTGGAGAACTGAGGGTAAATTTTAATGACTGGATGTTTAAAATTGACGAAAGCACTATCATTAACAAAGCAACAATAAATAAATTTGGTTTAAACATAGCTACTGTTACACTTTTTTTTCGAAAGAAAAATTAATTTACTAATTTTCTACAGAAGGTAATTTACTAACTTCTATTTCTTCAATCTTTTGCCCACGACTTGAGATTTTTCTGCTAGAAATTTGAATTGCATTTAAATCACTTTGAGCCTGGGTAAAATGATTTATTAATTTACTAACTCTATCATCCAATCGTCCAACATCATCCATCATTTTTGAAACTTCAGACTGAACAGCATCCGCCATTTCACTCATGCTAGCATCCCTCAATACTGCGCGAACAGTATGTAATAATAACATCAAATTATCAGGACCTGCCATAAAAACTCTTTTATGCCTTCCTAATATAATACTTTCAGGTAAGTGTATATTAATACCAGCATAGACAGACTCAGAAGGCAAAAACATTACGGCCGTGTCAGCTGTTTCACCTGATAAAATATATTTTTCCGAA
This sequence comes from uncultured Rhodobacterales bacterium, assembly GCA_964571065.1. Lineage (GTDB taxonomy): Bacteria > Pseudomonadota > Alphaproteobacteria > Puniceispirillales. The sequence continues at coordinate 17,511 of CAZNBI010000007.1, forward strand.
ATATCTTTTATATGTTTTTCGGCATCAATTTTCAGTCTTTTTAAAGCATTAGATCTTTCATCTTGATTTTCACTCTCAATAAAAGACCTCCAAGCTTCTAAAGGAAATTTACTATCAATACATATATTACCAGGCGGACCTGGCATTTTTACTAAACAATCAACCCTTTTGCCATTACTAAGAGTATGTTGAAAGGAATATGAATTCTCAGATAAAATATCTTTAATAATGCTCTCTAATTGGACTTCACCAAAACTTCCACGAGCCTGTTTATTAGAAAGTATATTTTGCAAACCAGATACTTGCTGTGTCAATTCGAGAATGTTTTTTTGAGCGGCATCAATAACAGCCAACCTTTTATGCATTTCAGACAACTCTTTAGTGGTCTGGGCGGTCTGGTCTGTTAGCCTTACGTTAAGCCTGTCTGATAAGTTTGCTAAAGAGCTTTCTAGACCTTTATTAAGAGTTTCTTGTTGTTTTGATAAAGCGTCCGATACAGCTTGCTGGCTCTGACTACCAGCTGAAGCTAAAATATTAAGTTGCGCTTTTATTTCATTTAACTCTAGTAAATTTTTATTACTCCGTGTCCTGAATATCAAAAATATTATCAAGAAACAAAAACTTAAAAGAGAAAGTATTAATATAATAATTAGTGAACTATCCATTAAAATTAAACTTTAAATTAATTTATTTTTTTATCATATTACTTTATCTTGACGAAACATAAAGGCTCAAATATTTGATTAATGAAATTTAATAAATGTTAAAATAAAATATGACCGTTTTAGAAATAAAACTTATCCCTGATCCCGTTTTAAGAAAAAAAGCTGAACCTGTTAAAGTTGTTACAAATGATATTATTTCTGTTTTGAATGATATGGCAGAAACAATGTATGATGCTCCAGGAATTGGATTAGCAGCAAATCAAGTTGGGATTCTTAAAAGGTTAATTGTTATGGATTGCTCAACAGATGATGAAGATCCCAACCTCATTAAAATGATAAACCCAGAAATAATATTTTCATCTACTGAAATATCTGAACTTGAAGAGGGATGTCTTTCAATTCCAGAACATAAATCGATAGTTAAAAGACCTTCAAATATAAAAGTTAAATTTTTAAATATTGAAGGCTTAGAAGAAATAATAGATGCAGAAGGTCTTCTATCAGCGTGTATTCAACATGAAATAGATCACCTTAACGGCGTGCTGTTTGTTGATCATATTTCCAGATTAAAAAGAGATATAATTCTCAGAAAAGTAAAAAAACAAATCCGTGAAAATGAGAAATAAAAAAAGTGTTATTTTCATGGGTACGCCAGACTTTGCTGTTCCAAGTCTAGAAAAAATACACAAGGAATATCATGTATTAAGTGTATATACACAGCCTCCAAAAAAGTCAGGGAGAGGATTAAGAACAAAACTTAACCCAATACATGAAATATCAAATGACTATAATTTACCTGTTAAAACACCTCAAAATTTCAAAAGTTTTGATATTATTGAAGAAATTAAAAATCTAAAACCTGATTTTATTATAGTTGTAGCATATGGAATAATTCTTCCAAAAACAGTATTAGATATTCCCAATTTTTTCTGTCTTAATGGTCATGCGTCTGATTTGCCAAGGTGGAGAGGGGCTGCTCCTATTCAAAGAGCAATTGAAGCAGGAGATAAAACAACTGCAGCATGTGCAATGATTATGGAAGAAACCCTTGATACAGGGCCTGTTATAGCTAAGAAAAAAATTAACATCCTAAATAAAGATACAGCAAGCAGCCTTCATGATAAGTTATCAAAACTGACTGCAAATGTTCTTATCGAATCTATGGATAAGATTATCCAAAACAAATACAAACCAATTAAACAAAAAATTACTGGTATCACATATGCAAATAAAATCACATCTAATGATACTTTAATTAATTGGTCCCAGAACAATGAAGAAATATTAAGAAAGTTAAGATCACTTTCTAATTGGCCTGGAGGATGGACTTACCATAATCAAAATAGGATTAGAATTCATGAGGCAAAGAAAATTGAATTCTCAGTTGGCAAAGAAAATATAAAACCTGGTGAGTTTATAGGTTATTCTGGTAATGGTTCACCAATAATACAATGTGGAAGCAATTCCTTTTTGGAAATTACTCAAATCCAAAAAGAAGGAAAAAAGAAAATGAATAGTCAAGATTTTCTAAGAGGATATAAGATCAATATTGGTGATAAATTTAGAAGAGATAAATTGTAATTTATGAGATTTTTTCTTACAATCGAGTATGATGGATCTGAATATATTGGCTGGCAAAGACAAAACTCTGGTTTATCTGTTCAAGAGGTTGTTGAAAATAGCATATATAAAATCATTCAAATAAATTTGAATATTTATGGATCTGGCAGAACAGACGCTGGCGTACACGCTACTGGTCAAGTTGCTCATGTTGATATCATAACAAAAGAATTTGAAGAAAATAGATTGATGGACGCTATTAATGCTTATTTGTTAGACCATAAGATAAAAGTTACAGATGTAAGAAAAACTATAGATGATGCACATGCAAGATTTTCCGCACTAAGCAGAGAATATGAATATGTTATATTAAATCGTTCTGCACCACCTGCAATTGAGGAAGGTAAAGTTTGGCATCAGAGAAGAATACTTAATATTAAAAAAATGCAGGAAGCAGCTAGTTATTTCTTAGGGACCCACGATTTTACTTCATTTAGAGCTACACAGTGCCAAAGTAAGAGTCCAATAAAAACTCTTGATGAACTTGCAGTTGTACAAAAAGAAAATAAAATATTCATTCGTGCAAAAGCTAAATCTTTTCTTCACCACCAGGTAAGAAATATTGTTGGAACTTTGCAACTTGTTGGTTCTGAAAAATATAAACCAGAAGATATTAAATTAATTTTTGAAAAAAAGGATAGAACGTCAGCTGGCCCAACTGCTCCAGCATGTGGGCTTACATTAGTAAAGATTGAATTTCCTCAAGAAATTTATTTGTAAATTTATCCCACAAAAAAACCATAAAATATCTGATCTAAAAATCCAACTATTAAGCCAATAATTATATTGCCAAAAACAATTCCAATTGCTGCTAAAGTTGAAACATCTAATAGTTGTTTGGCAATTTTAAATTGAGATATTAGTATTTGAATACTTATAACTGCGCCTATTATTGCAACTAAAAGAGAGATACCTGGCAAAACCCACAATAGAATAGTAACCACTAACACTAATGAGGATTGCAATGTAACCAACCAAAAAAATGCAATTGTAAAATTATAAAAATAATTAATTCTGTTTATAATTCTCAAGAGATAAAAAACAAAAAAAACAAATAAGGACAGTTCAATTACCATTAGCGGGATTGTTGATAATATCATTCTTATTGGAAGTTCATGAGGTATAGCTATTTGGAAAATAGCTAATTTTGCTAAAATAGAAATTATACAAGTAATAAATAGAACATGCCATAAACCAAGTGGGCCTATATTCACTTGAGATTTAATTAAATCGAATGGCCTCCCTCGTAATAATGAAAATGCAAAACTCAAACCAGATGTAAGTTGGCTAATTGAAGGAATCATTTAGGAACCTCAATAAATGTTTTATTTAAAAACTCATAATAAATTTCAGTTAATAGTTTTAGATCTTTTATTAGAGCATGCTCATTAACTTGATGCATTGTTTTACCTACTAATCCAAATTCAATAACTGGGCAATATAGAGAAATAAATCTTGCATCTGAAGTTCCACCAGTTGTTGACAAATCAATTGAAGAATTAGTTTTCAGTTTAATAGCCTCACTAATATAGTTTATGAGTTTACCTGGTTTTGTAATAAATGGATTAGCATTACAAGTAAATTCAACTTTATAGTCTTTATGCACACGATCAAAATGTGATCGTAAAAATTTTTCAAGTTTTTCAGGGTTTTGCTTTTCATTGAACCTAATATTAAATTTAACCTCAACTTTTGAAGGAATTACATTTACTGCATCATTACCAGTGTCTATGCTTGTAATAGAAGCATTAGTAGGGGGGAAACTTTTACTTCCTTTGTCTAATTCTCCTTTTAATAACGGCTCTATCATTTTTTGCATTATTGTGAATGGGCTTAATGCTTGATGCGGATAAGCAACATGGCCTTGTTTTCCATATACAACTAACTTGCCATTTAAACTCCCTCTTCTTCCTATTTTAACTGTGTCACCAATCTCTTCTTTATTTGTAGGTTCCCCAACAATACACATATCAGGTATTTGATTATTTTCATCCATCCATTTTAAAACTTTTGATGTACCATTTATTGCTGGGCCTTCCTCGTCACCAGTTAATAAAAAACTTATACTTCCTGTAAATTTTTTATTATCTTTAATCCAATTAATTACTGCACTTGCAAATGATGCAATTGCACCTTTCATGTCTACAGCACCCCTACCAAAAATTTTGTT
>CAZNBI010000007.1:22065-27425 GCA_964571065.1 uncultured Rhodobacterales bacterium
TCACCAATTAATCTCTCAATAAATCATTTATGGATGTTTTTTCCCTTGTTTGTGCATCTACTTTTTTCACAATTACAGCGCAATATAAATTAGGGCCAGGAGATCCATCAGGTAAATTTTTACCAGGTAAACTTCCTGGAACAACTACAGAGTAAGCAGGCACTCTTCCAATATGTATTTCACCTGTGCTTCTATCAATAATTTTTGTAGAAGCGCCTATGAAAACACCCATTGAAAGTACAGCCCCTCTTTCAACAATAACGCCTTCAACAACTTCTGACCGAGCGCCAATAAAACAGTCGTCTTCTATTATTACAGGACCTGCTTGGAGCGGTTCCAATACACCCCCAATACCAACACCTCCAGAAAGATGTACGTTAGCCCCAATTTGTGCACAAGATCCAACAGTTGCCCAAGTATCAACCATTGTAGATACTCCTACATTTGCTCCAATATTAACAAAACAAGGCATCAAAACAACCCCCTTTGCGATATATGCTGAATGTCTTACAACACATCCTGGAACAGATCTAAAGCCAGCATTTCTATAGTCTTGCTCTGTGTAACCAGCAAATTTTGAAGGGATTTTATCCCACCAAAAAGATTTTCCTAAACTTGGAGTTTCAGGTGCACCAGAGATCAACCCCATATCATTCAAACGAAATGATAAAAGGACAGCTTTTTTAAGCCATTGATTAACCTTCCATTGATGATTGCCAATCGGTTCTGCGACTCTGAATAAACCGCTATCTAAACCGTTAAGAGCTTCTTCAACTGATTTTCTAACTTCACCTTTAGTATCAGTACTAATTGTATCTCTATTTTCCCATGCATCATTAATTATATTTTCAAGTTTTGATACATCCATTTTTTTCTCCAATTTTAATATTTTTACTTATGAAAGGAATTCTTCTAAATCAGTAATCGTATAATCAATATAGTCATTTTTCTCATTTTCTAAAAGATCATTTTTCGAACTAATTAATACTGTTGTCATCTCAAGTATCTTTGCTGTTTGAAGGTTCCATTTAGTATCTTCAAACATTATTGCTCTTAATGGATCAATATTTTCTTTTAATATCATTTTTTCATAAGCATGTTTTGAGGGTTTAGGAATATAACCAGATGTTTCTATGCTATGTATGCTGTGGAAATTTTTCTCAATACCTAGTTTTTGAAGAACACTTTCAGCATGCTTAAAAGAACCGTTTGTGAAGATATATTTTGTTCCATTGATTTTTTTTAAAGCCCTATTTAATTTCAAATTTTTGTTGATTATAGATAAATCTATATCGTGAACATATTCTAGGAATTTGTCTGGATTAATTTTATTTTCTGACATCAAACCACGAAGAGAAGTACCATACTCATTATACAATCTTTGTCGCTTTTTGTTTGCTGATACTTTATCGATTTGAAATTCAAGCGAAATAAATTCAATAATTCTTTTTTTTACCTGTGGAAAGATATTTTCATCTTCAGGATAAAGGGTATTATCTAAATCAAAAATCCAATGCGAGAAATCTTCATGATTAAATTTTTTACTCATAAAAATGGTGCTTTACTCTCTAATAAGAGTTCCTCCACCATGCTCTGTAAATAGTTCCATTAAAGTAGCATGCGGGGCTCTTCCATCTAAAATCACTGCCGCATCAGTTCCATTTTCAACTGTTTCAATACATGTCTCGACTTTTGGTATCATGCCAGAGGTAATTACTTTCTGATCAATTAATTTTTTTGCTTCTTCAGAACTTAGTTCTTTTATAAGTTTACCATTTTTATCTAAAACACCTGGTACGTCAGTTAACATCAACATCCTTTTTGCATTGAGAGAGCTTGAAATTGCTCCTGCTACAGTGTCTGCATTTATATTATAGGTTTGACCATCATTACCTAATCCTAAAGGTGCAACCACTGGTATCAAACTACCTTCCATAAGAGCATTAAGAACTTTATTTTCAATATTAGTTGGCTTTCCAACAAATCCAAGATCAACAACTTTTTCGATTGCTGAATTTGGATCTCTTCTTGACTTAATTTTTTCTGCTTTAATTAGCCCTCCATCTTTTCCTGAGATGCCTACTGCTTTAGCACCAGCAGAAGTTATAGCTGCAACTATAGATTTATTTATTGCACCTGATAATACCATCTCAACAACATTTACAGTGTCTTTATCTGTAACTCTTAAACCATCAACAAAGTCTGTTTTAATATTAAGTTTTTCAAGCATTGTCTCAATCTGTGGCCCACCACCATGAACAACTACAGGTTTTATGCCAACTTGCTGTAACAAAGCTATGTCTTTGGCAAAAGAACTTTGCATTTCTTTATTTGTCATTGCATGTCCACCATATTTAATAACAATTGATGAACCATTATACTGATGCATATATGGTAAAAATTCAGATAAAAATTCTACCTTTTTTAACCATTGATTACTCTCATTTTGATGTGACATATGTCTCTCTAAGGTTTAATTTAATTTACAGTAATCTAGCTATATCTGCTCTGAGAAAATTTACACCAATTCCCTTTACTGATGAAGTTAAATGTATAAATGGGTGCGCAGCTACATTTTTATGGCTTTCTTTAATTACCTCCTCAAAAATTGATTTAAGCTCACTTGATTTTAGTTTGTCAATTTTTGTTAATACGATTTGATATGAAACCGCAAGTTTGTTAAAAATTTCCATCGCATCTCTATCTGGGTTAGTTATGCCTCTTCTTGAATCAATTAGTAAAAAAACTCTTACCAATGACGATCTATACTTTATATAAGATTTTATTAAATTATTCCATTTTTGAATAGATGACTTAGATGCCTTAGCATATCCAAACCCTGGAAAATCAACTAGCCTTATCTGACCATTACCAACCTCAAAAAAATTTAATTGTTGTGTTCTTCCTGGATTTTGTGACGTACGAGCGGTGAATTTAGTTCCAGTAATAGAGTTTATAAGCGATGATTTGCCAACATTAGACCTACCTGAAAAAGCAATTTCGCTTACGGTTTCTTCAGGTAAAGAATTCATAGAATTGGATCCTGCTATAAATTTTACTGATTGAGAAAATAATTTTTTGCCTTTTTCAACTATTTCGTCTGTAAAATCAAAATTGGGATTTTTTAAATAGTTGTCGTCTATTATTTTGCTTTGTTTGTCTGTCTCATTATTAGCCATTGCTGACCTATGCTCAACAAATTGTTAATTGTCCAGTAAATCACAAGACCCGCAGGAAAAGTTGCAAGTAAAAATGTAAAAATTACGGGCATCCATGCAAATATTCTTGCTTGAATTGGATCAGGGGGTGTTGGGTTAAGTCTAAATTGCAACCACATTGAAGCTCCCATAATAATAGGCCAAACACCTAGCTGAAAGAAATCAGGAATAGGCCAATTCTGAACAGAATAAGGTAATAAACCAAATAAATTTAAAATAGATGTTGGATCTTTCGCTGAGAGATCATTTATCCATCCGTAGAATGGAGCATGCCTCATTTCAATAGTTACGTATAAAACCTTATAAAGAGCAAAAAAGACTGGTATCTGTATAAAAATAGGCAAGCAACCAGCAGCAGGGTTTACTTTCTCAGATCTATACATTTCCATCATTGCCTTATTTAGAGCTTGTTGGTCACCTTTATACCTCTCTCTCAATTCTGTTAGTTTGGGTTGTAAGGCTCTCATTTTAGCCATTGATCTATAAGACCCATTTTGGAGTGGGAAAAATAAAATTTTAATGATAATTGTAAGACCAATAATAGCTAAACCAAAATTCCCTAAATATTTGCTTAGCCAATTTAATGTATAGAAAAAAGGTTTTGTAAGGAAATAAAACCACCCAAAATCAATGGCTAAATCAAATCTATAAGCGCCAATATCTTCTTCAACCTTGTCTAGTAGTGCTAATTTTTTTGCTCCTGCGTATAGATGAGAAGTTGTTTCTATTTCTGATCCAGATGACAAAACCTTGGCAGAACCTCTCCAATCACTTTGCCACTGACCAGTAGATTTCTTTGAATACCTAAAAGCAAATTCAGATCTATCTTTTTGGTCTGGAATGAGTGCTGCAAGCCAATACTTGTCAGTTATACCTATCCATCCACCATCTATTTCAGATGATATGATTTCATCTCCATCATCAATTAAGTCATTGTAATCAACTTCTTTAAGCTCTTCATCTATAACAGCGATAGGTCCCTCATGTAAAATAAATAGCCCGTCTACTTTTGGGAGGCCAGTTCTACGAACTAAACCATAGGGATAAAGTGTTGTATCAGATAGACCTTTATTTTTCACTTTATCTGTTATTTTAATTAAATAATCCTCATTTATTTCAAAAACCCTAGTAAATTTTAAATTAGTTGTTTCATAAGATAAAATAACGGGTTTTCCTGGCTGGAGAACTGATTGATTAGTATTCCATATGCTTGTCGAATTTGGCAGATTTATTTCTTCAGATCCAATCCAACCAAACTCAGCAAAATAAGGCTTTGTATCATCAATTCTGTTAAAAAACCGAATTTTTGATGAGTTTTCATCAAGTGTTTTTGTATAGTTTTTTAAAACAATATCATCAATTCTAGCCCCAGCTAGTGATATAGAACCTTCTATTGAAGGGGTATCAATTGTAATTCTAGGTGCGTTTACGATTTCAGTTTGCTGTATAGAAGTTTCCGCAACTTTTTCATTATTTGATGTTTCCTCTGGTGCAGTTAAAATTAGGTCCTTTTGCTCCAGTAGTGCCTGTTCTTCAAGAGCTTGTTGCTTTGGGAGCTCATAAAAAATTTGATACCCTATTACGAGAAGAGCAGAACAAACAATAGCTAGTACAAGATTTCTATTATCTTGGTTCATTTACATGGACCCCCAATACATACAACTTTATAATATTTTTAATTTAAAATTTACGTAACTAAAAAGATGAATATATGCAAACAAAAATAAAGTAAAATAATCTTTTAAAATAAATTATTTTCTTTCAAATTTCTATTGAATTAAATCACCAAAATTCACTTTCCACTAAAATATTCTTTAATTCATTAATATTGTCAGAAATTATACCGTCAACACCAATATCTAATAAATTAAACATTTCTACAGGATCATTAATTGTCCATGCATGAACTTGCAAGTCTTGGCTATGACAAAAATTAACAAATTTCTCATTTATAATTTTTATACCATAATATTTTACGGGCACTTGAATACAATTTGCTTTAATATGATTATTTGGAGAACTTAAAAATGGAAATTTCAGTTTAAAAACCTCAGATGGACCTGCAGATGTACATAGCTTTGAACCTAACTCTTTTCTCAAGATATCTAGCCTTGATTGAGAAAAAGAGCCTATACAAACCCT
>CAZNBI010000007.1:27525-28758 GCA_964571065.1 uncultured Rhodobacterales bacterium
TTTTTTATTTAAATTTAAATATGGATGAATTTTCAATGTTTTATATTTATTCAGGAAACATTTTCTTTAAAGTATTATTAAGATCTTTTTTTAGATCTTCGAATTTTTTATCTACTATATTTTTTCTTGCTATTAAAACATAATCATATCCGAACTCTTTAAATCTATCTTTTAAAGAATATACAAGTTCTCGCATTCTTCTTTTCGCTTTATTTCTTTCTACTGCACCACCTACTTTTTTACTTGCTGTAAAGCCAAATCTTGATGGCTGATTTTGTGAATTATTTTTAAAACTTTGAATTATAAAACTAGAACAAACATGTTTATTTCCATTGTTCTGGATATTAATAAAGTCTTTTCTTAATCTAATTTTATTGATCATCACTAATGTTCTTTCACAAGAACGATATGATTTAATAGCTAAGCTGAAAGTTTTTTTCGACCTTTAGAACGCCTTGAAGAAATTACATTGCGCCCACCAACTGTAGACATACGAGAACGAAAACCATGTCTTCTCTTTCTAACTAAGTTACTTGGTTGAAATGTACGTTTCATTTAATAGCTTTCTATACATATATTATATATTTTGACAATGTAGCTAGATACTCTTATGTGAGCTATAAGTCAAGTAATCAGTTGTAGATTTTATTGTTAAATTATGAAATTAAAAATAAATAATTTATTGCCAGTCATTTTTATCTTAATTTTGTTTTTTTGGATAATACTAATTAAAATCTATTTCAAAGAGACAGCATTTATACTCGGTGCATTTGAGTATATAAATACTCAAATTAATAGTAATTTTTTATTAGCAATTATCTTTTATTCATTTCTTTATATTGTATGTGTTGCTTTTTCTATTCCAGTCGCAAGCTATTTGACGCTTATTGGTGGGGCAATTTTCAATTGGCTAGCATTACCAGTCGTAGTTATCAGCGCTACAATTGGAGCTACAATTATATTTATTCTTTCTAAGAGTATTCTCGCAAACTATTTTTCAAAAAAAATTATAAAAAAATATAAAGGTCTCGAAAAAGGTTTCAGTAAAAATCATTTCTATTATCTTTTATTTCTAAGGCTAATACCTTTTGCACCATTTTTTGTAGTCAATATATTAGCAGGCATAGTAAATATGAGAATTATCTCATATGTTTTTGCGACATTTATTGGAATTATACCAGGAACAACAATTTATATATTTACAGGTATAACCTTTTCAGAATTATTTCAAAA
>CAZNBI010000008.1:0-23882 GCA_964571065.1 uncultured Rhodobacterales bacterium
TTCTTTCTACAAATATTATTGAGTCAGGATTGGATATACCGTTAGCAAACACCATTATTGTTTATAATGCTGATAAGTTTGGATTGTCTCAATTATATCAATTGCGAGGTAGAGTTGGAAGAGGGAAGGTAAGAGCATATGCGTACTTAATAATAAATGATGATTCATTGTTAACTAATAATGCCAGAAAAAGGTTAGAGGTAATGCAAACATTAGACAATCTTGGAGCAGGCTTTTCACTTGCGTCTTACGATATGGATATCAGGGGTGCGGGGAACCTTTTAGGTGAAGAGCAATCTGGTCATATCAAAGAAGTGGGAATAGAACTTTACCAATCTTTACTTAAGGCCGCTATAGAGATTAATTCTGTTGAAGGAAATTTAAATATAAATGAGTGGTCTCCTCAAATACAAATTGGAGTTTCATCAAAAATACCAGAAAGTTACATTGAAGATGTTTCTTTAAGACTTTCGATGTATAGAAGAATAGCTGTTTTAAAATCTGAGGAAGAGATTGAAATAATTAAACAAGAGCTGGTTGATAGATTTGGCAATCTCCCCATGGAAGTAACTACGTTATTAGAAATTATTAATATAAAACAGTATTGTAAGAATACTAATGTTTATAAAATTGATGCAGGGAAAAATGGAATTAATTTAAAGTTTTACAATGATATTTTTCCTAAACCAGAAAATCTTTTAAAATATATTACAAAAAATTCTGAAAGAATTTCAGTTAATAGTGATCAGTCAATTATAATCAAAAAAAATATGTCTAATAAAAATGAAAGAATTAGATTAGTAAAAGAAGAATTAAAGATGATTTCTGATCTGCTTATTTAGTCTTTAGCTGCAATATCAATAATTGTTTCTATTACTTTGGGAGCTTGAGCTCCATTTAATGTCCATTTGTCATTAAAAATGAAAACTGGAACACCATTAATAAAATCAAAATTTAAAAAGGGCTCTTTATTCTCTGCATGATTAATCTTATCAAAAGTAATACGCTTGTTGTGAGTATTAAATTTTGCGATAGTTTTTGTTAGATACGTTTCATTTCTTATGTCTGTACCATTAGCAAAGTAATCAGTCATAATCTTAAAAGCGAAGTCGTATGATTTATTTAAGTTGTATTTTTTTATTATAGATATTGCACTATGAATTTTTCTTGTATTTGGTGTAGTGCTTATCTTTTCTAAATTGATTTTAATATTATAATTTTCAGCTGCATTTAAAATTTGACTTTCTATCAAGTTTACTTGGTTACCAAATTTATTTTTTAAGTATTCTTTTCGGTCTAAGCCATTTGAGGGCATTGTAGGGTTTAGATAAAATGGTTGCCAATCAATCTCGTATTTATAAATATTTCTGGATTTCAATGATGCATTTAAATGATTGCAACCAATAAAGCACCAAGGACAAATAATATCTGCAACAATTTTAATATTAATTTTTTTTTCCATTATACGTAACTAATTAGTAGATAGAAATTTGTTTAATTTTCAAAACCGAGATTAAACATATAATCTAATTTGAAAATATATTTTTTTATGAACAGTTTAAATCACAATTTTTTAAATTTAATGGTTTCTACACTATTATTGGCTTCATGTGGTGGAGGGGGATCATCAATCAATAATTCACTAGAGATTTCATATGATTATACAACTGGCAATCCATCATCTTTAGATCAAGCAAACTCAAATATATTGTTAGGGTTTGAGAGAAGTCTTCCTTACGATGGGCCAAGTGGAAATACTTTTTCTTCTTTAAGTCAAGCCCACAATACTTTAAATAATGGTTTATTTTATCCTGTAGCAACAAGAGACACACTTGCAAATAACGTTTGGTCAAGTGGCTGGACTGGTAAAGGTGTCAAAGTAGGAATACTTGACTCTTTTAATTCAAATGGAAGAATTGACAGCCACGGTGATTGGGTTTCACTAGTTTTGAATAGCATTTCTCCTGAGGCCAATACAATTTTATCTAATCTCCCAAGTGGAAATCTCAGTACTACTCTACAAAATGCAAATAGTGCATTTGATTATTACAATACTAATGAATATTTTATAGTAAATAATTCATGGGGATTTGAAAAACCTTTAAAAAACTCATTTGGAAGCTATACAGGTACTAATAACCCTAATTGGGACGATATTATTTCTGATGCTGTTACAAGTAAAATAACGAGTATTAATCAAAAATCAGAGCCAATTTATAATGAAAAAATGCTTTTTGTATTTGCAGCTGGAAATGGAGCACAGTATTGCGGATCTGTATATATAACTGAATGTGATTATTTTGCCACCGTGTATAATAAAGTTAGAAATCAGGGTTACGAAATTGGTGAAGACACAATTTTTGTTGGCGCACTAAGTGATGAAAGTAGTACGATTGCTAACTACAGCTATCAAGCTGGAAACATGTTAAATGACTTTATTGTAGCGCATGATGATGTTCTTTTTAGTGGTGATGCTTCAGGCACATCTTTCTCATCCCCAAGAGTTTCTGGAGCTGCAGCATTAGTTAGGCAAAAGTTTCCAAATTTAACAGGCATTCAATTAAAACAAGTTCTTTTACAAACTGCGACAGATTTAGGTACTAGTGGACCAGACAATATTTACGGTTATGGGAAGCTAAATTTAGAAAATGCAATGAGTCCACAGGGTAGGGTTATAGCTAAATGAGAATATCAAAAACTATAATTTTTATTTTTTTTTTAATAGGTTGCTCAAATGTAAATGATGATTTTGGAAATAATATACTCATTCCTATGAAAATTTATCCAACAAATTGTAATAATGAAGATTGTCAAAATGAAAAAGCTGATAGTATTAATATTAATTCTGATTTGTAAGCCTGTTTATTCTGGCAATAATATAATTTTTGCAGATACAAAAGGATCAAGTAATTATTTACAGACCCATGTTTGGGATGGAAATTTTACAGCTCCTAATGGAGACAAATTTCATCTTGGAAATTATTATAAATCTCAAAATACTGAGATCAATTTAAAGACTAATATTTTATATAAAATGAATTCAAACTTACTGATTTTCCCAGTCAATTTTGATAATGGTTATAAAAGTAATTTGCTTGAAGTGAAGCCTATTTATTCTATGGGTTTTTTGATTAGTAAAGAATTAGAAAATTTAAAATTTATTTTTGGCTTTAATAATGCTTTTAAGATTGGTGGTTCAATCAAAGAAAAGCCTTGTTATGATAAATTTGACCGTGAATTTCATTGTGGAACTGGTCAACCATGGATAGATTATAAACCTGGAAAAAAAATTTATAGCTTTTACGATGACGAATTAATTTTAAGATTGAATTATAGTTTTTAATTATAAATTTTTATTGGCATTGAGGTTTATTTAAATGACAGTACTGATATGGTAAATTAAATTGGGCATCCTTGTATCCGTTATCAGCTGCCTTTTTCCACCAAATTTGTGCTGTGTCAGTGTTAACTTTAACGCCAAATCCATTCCAATACATATCACCAAGCTTATATTGAGCATAAGTATTTCCATTTTTGGAGGCTTTCTCATACCATTGAAATGCTTTTTTATAATCAACTTCTACACCCCATCCATTAAAATACATCCCAGCAATATCTGATTGAGCTCTTGCATCTCCTGAATTAGCAAGAGTTAAGAAAATTTTAAAAGCTTTATTATAATTTTTATTCTTATATTCATTTAAACCGGTTTCATAATCTAGGAAATATTGTTTAACAATTTCATGCCATTCATTCTTATCAGAGTTATTAAATGCTAATAAACTAAATGAATAGAATATAAGTAATATAAAAGAAAAGTATTTTATTAAACTTAACACTTTAATAAGTTAAGAATAAAAAAAATATTTTCAATTAATAATTGTCTTTATTAAAAAAATATGGAATTAAATTTTATAACTTTTGGTTTTTTCACTGGACTCAGTTTTATTCTTGTTATAGGTCCACAAAATCTTTTTGTAATAGAACAAGGATTAAAAAAGCAGTTTGTTTTTTTTGTATGTTTTTTTTGCTCATTATCTGATTTATTATTAATATTTGCAGGGATTTTGTTATTCCATTACTTTGAAACGTACTTCACTTACAATATTAATTTATTATTGAATTTTTTCTTAATTTTGTTTTTAGCAAACTTTATTAGATTAAAATTGAAAGAAATTTTTTCTGATAATATTATTGAATTTAATAATAATAAGATAAATTTCAAAACTGTTCTTTTTAATTTAATTGGATTTACTTTTCTTAATCCTCACGTATATTCAGACACTGTTTTTATTTTTGGTAATTTGACTAAAAGTTTTACAATCATTGAGAAAGTTAGCTTTGGTATTGGCGCTTCAATAAGCTCATTTTTATTTTTTTATACTATTGGATATTTATCAAAGTATTTTTCTAGGTATATCAATAATTCAATAATATGGAAGTATTTAAATGTAATTATTATTATATTTATGATTTTTTTAATTTTATTTATTTTATTAAATATGTTTAATTTTTCTTAATAAAATTTTTAAGGTCAATTTATGAGTATTACAGACGAAGGTGAATATGGGAAGAAGCAAATTGACACCCTGGAAATGATTTGGGGTGAGGGTTATTTATCTCCTGGAGGTGCTTCTGAAATTGATTTGATTTTAAATGATAAATCATTAAAAAATAAAAAAATTTTAGATATTGGGTGTGGTTGTGGTAGCGCTGCATTCCATTTTATTAAAAACCATTCACCAAATCATGTTTTGGGTGTTGACGTTGAGGAAATGGTTATCAAAAGAGCTAACGTACTTAAATCAAATTTATTAGAAAAAAAGAAAGTTGATTTTAAGGTTATTCAACCTGGTGAACTACCATTTGATGATCTTTCTTTTGATGTAATATTTAGTAAAGATACATTTTTGCATATTCCTGATAAAGAGAAGTTAGTAGAGGATTTGTATAGAGTTTTAAAACCAGGTGGATTTTTATGTGTTGGTGACTGGATGAGAATAGATGATAATGCGCCTTCTAAATTAATGCAAGAATACATAAAATTAGAGGGATTAAGCATGAACATGTGTTCATTGCAGAGATATGGTAATGCCCTCAATAATGCTGGATTTAAAAATATAAAACTCACTGACAGAAATAAATGGTATTTAAATTTAGCAAAAAAAGAATTAAATGATTTATCAACTATTTATAAAGAAAAATTAATTAAAATACTTGGTATTGAGGATGCTGAAGGCACAATAAATATTTGGAAGAAAATGATTGAAGTTCTTGAGAAGGGTGAGCACAGACCAGGGCATTTTTACGCAGAAAAACCAATTTAAAAAACAAGTTCTTTTTGCCTTACAATGGACGACAAAATAAAATTATATGGTGTGTTAATATTTAATTTTTCCCCCATAATTTCTACCCTTCCATTAATAAAGTCTATTTCTGATTTTCTTTTTGATAAATGATCTAAATACATAGATGGCTTAGCTTTAGGCATTTTTAAACCAAAATTTCTAACGTATTCAATTGGGTCATCAAATGAGAGAGGGATATTTTTCTTCGTTGCAATTTCAAAGGCTTCAAGTGCACATCCAGAAGCAACTTTCCAATAATCATTATTATTAATTATTTCTCCTACAGAGCACTCATATACAGTACAAGGAGCACTAAAGGTAACGTTACAGATAAATTTTTCCCAAATTAATTGATTTATATTATTATAAGCTAAAACATTAAATCCAGCCTTTGACCATAAATCGCAAATTAGATTTAATCTTTCTGTTACTTTATTATCTAATTCACCAAGTCTTATTAGCTTCATTGCATTATGATGAATGTGGCCACGTTTTACAATTGACGCTCCAAAACCGTCTGCAACACCTATAATAATATTATTTTTTGGTATATATAATTTTAAATCATCAGTCGATCCAATGCCATTTTGAATTGATATAATTATTGTATTATTATTGGTTATTTCTTTTATATCTTGAGCAGCTTTCTTTACACCGCTCGCTTTGGTTGCGATTATTATCAAGTCAAATTTTATTTTTTTGGGAATTGAAAATGATGCATTTATATTTTTATAAGTATAATTGCCACTAGCGCCCTCTATCTTTAAACCATTTTTTTTTATTTCTGATATATGTTCTTTCCAAGGATCAACAACAAATACTTTATTACTTGACCTCGATAGAAGAGAGGCGTAAATAGACCCCATAGCTCCGATACCATAGACAAGAATTTTCATAAAAACACAGATATCATATTTGTGGATTATTCAAAAATTAAAAGATAACCATAACTAACAATTATTGCTGGTACAGCACTGTACAGAGTTGCAATTAATCCAACTTTTGGTGCAATTGCTAATACTGGGAAAAGGGCATCACCGTCATTACTAATGGCATTACCAATTTGAGCTGAAAGCGGTATTATTCCCATAAGATAAATACTAGTTACTATTATCTGAGGTCCACACCCTGGAATAAATCCTATTAAAACAGCTATTAAAGGTGTTAAAAATACATAGCTATTAAACATACTTTTTAAGTCAAAAGCTGTATAAAAAATTACTATTTCAAATAATAAAAATGCAATTACAACCCAAATTGTGACAAAATTTGTGTCCAAATAAGTTCTTTCAAATGAAGAGCCCCCATTTAATGATGTTTTCTTATGAAAATAACCTTTAGAAGCAATTAAATGAAAAATTATCAATAATGAGCCTGCCAAAAATCCAAGTAAAGAAGTAACATTTTGGATATAGTTATTTTTAAAAAATTCATCTAAATCAACTTGAAATGCCATCAAAATACCTACAGCTAATCCTGGTATAAGCAAAATAATCCAGGTAATTTTTAAAATAATATTTATTTCATTGGGTTTGTTTTTATTATTTAAAATATTGATATCTTTTGGAATTAAAAACTCTTTAGGATGAGTTAAGTCTATTAACCAACCAGAAATGACACCAACAGCGAAACCAAGAAACATTATGAAAGCACCAGTTTTTGGTTCGCTTGCTAGTAAAAGAAATGCTGCATCACCCATTGTAGAAGTCAACACGGCTACAACAGAACCAAAGCTTATACCACCAGTAGTAAATTGAGTTATTACAAGAATAGCGCCTCCACAACCTGGTAACGCTCCTAAAGCTGAAGCTACCGGCACTTGAAAAAAACCACTGTTTTGCAATTTCTTATTAAGATTAATGCCAAATAAACTTTCAAATCCGTAAAATATTATTAATACTGCGGCTACAAAAACAGAAACCTGTAAATATGCATCAGATATACTACCGATAATAATTTCAATAACTTCAGAATCTAAAGCTAGTAAAAATTTATTAAGTAAATAACCAATTGCTAGTAAAATTGTAATTGACAGAAGAGTGTTAAGTATTAAACCATTTTGAAGTTTAACTGTCTGGTTGTTCATAATTTAATTTAGATAATATTAATTATTTTAGATTAGTATTTAAAACTTAGTATGCACTAAAATTAAATTAAAGCAATTACTTTTATTTGCAATTAAATACTAATTTGGTAAATATAAATTTACAAATCAATTAATAGTGATGTTCAATATGTTTAAAATTCAAAGAATAGACGTCAATAGTGAAAATGCAAAACATGATTTTTTTACTTCTTTCCAAAATACAGGTTTCGCTGTAATGGAAAATCATGGAATTTCATTCGAACTTATAGATAACGTATATGAAGAATGGAAGCAGTTTTTTAATTCTAAGGATAAATACGATTACAAATTCAATACTGACACACAAGATGGTTTTTTCCCATTTAGAAGTGAAAGTGCAAAAGATAATCCTATTAAAGATTTAAAAGAATTCTTTCATGTATATCCAAATAGTAATTTACCCAACTATCTGTCATCAAATACCCGATCATTATACACTCAATTGACTGATTTAGGAAACATGCTTTTAGGCTGGTTAGATGAACTAACACCAGAAAATATTCAAGAACTTTTTTCAGAATCGCTTTTTAATATGGTTAAAGGCAGTGATAGAAATTTACTTAGAGTATTACATTATCCCCCAATAGAAGAAAAAATTGAAAAAGGCGCTATAAGGGCTGCTGCCCATGAAGATATAAATCTTATAACACTTTTGGTTTCTGGAAGCCAACCTGGTCTTGAAGCAATGGATAAAGATGGTATATGGCATAAGGTTCCTGTCGATAAAGGTATGATAACAGTAAACGTAGGCGACATGTTACAAATGGCTTCTGGAGGATATTTTCCATCAACAAGCCATAGAGTTGTGAATCCTGAAAGCTCAACTCAAAATGTATCTAGATTTTCCCTTCCAATGTTTATGCATCCTAGAAATGAAGTAATTTTAAAGCCTGGAACAACTGCTCAGGATTATTTGCAAGAAAGGTTAAAAGAAATCAATTTAAAATAAATGTTTTTTTTGCTTGACCTTTTACCAATAAAGTGAGCATAAAATCATTTTATTAAGGGGCTGTAGCTCAGTTGGGAGAGCGGTAGCTTTGCAAGCTTCAGGTCGTCGGTTCGATCCCGTCCAGCTCCACCAATTATATTGAAAGTAGTAATAATGAATAAAATCGTTTTAAAAATAATATTGTTATCTTTACCTATCATTATTAGTAGTTGTTCTTATATTCCTGATTGGATGCAACTTCCTCTATAATTAATATTTAAAATTAAATAAGAAAGATATAAAAATGGCTGTTCCTAAAAGTAAAGTTTCATCATCCAAAAGAGGTATGAGAAGATCACATGATAGGCTGAAAAAAAATGCTTACGTTGAAGATAAGGATACTGGAGAGTTACATAGACCTCATCATATTGATTTAAAGACTGGAATGTACCGAGGTAAGGAATTTCTTAAAGTTTCAGATAAAATATAAGACTGACTAAATGACTTCTAATACTATCGATAATATGGAAAATACTCATCTACAATCTGATGTATTGGTTGTTTCACCAGCTTTTAACATTGGCGATGTTGTAAAACATAGACTTTACAAATTTAGAGGTGTTATTGTGGATATAGACCCTGAATTTTCAAATACGGAAGAATGGTATCAGTCAATTCCTGAAGAAAGTCGTCCAAGAAAAGACCAGCCTTTTTATCATTTGCTTGCTGAAAACTCTGAAACTTTTTATTCTGCTTACGTTAGTCAGCAAAATCTTATACCTGATTCTGAATCTGGTCCTATTCATCATCCTGATGTTGATGCACTTTTTTGTGATGTTTTAAATGGACGTTATATATTAAAGAGCACCTCAGTTAATTAATATTTTATTAATTATAATTTATAAAACTTGAATTATTTTAGAATTAATCTAAATTAATAAAACTGAGTAGTTATAATGATAAAACTTAATAAAATCACTGATTATGCTGTTGTTATATTAGGTTTGCTATCTAGTAGATACCCTAATAAATTTTCAACGTCGAAAATTTCGGAAGATACAGGTTTACCTGTACCCACAGTTGCTAAAGTTTGTAAACTTCTCAATAAAGCTGATTTAATTAATGCGGGTAGAGGAGCTAATGGAGGATATTATTGCGAAACTGCACCAACTGAAATAAATGTTGCTGATATAGTTGAAGCTATTGACGGGCCAATAGCGATTATAGCTTGCTTGGAAGAATCAGATGATTTATGTAGCACTCAATCAATTTGTCTTCTAAGTGGAAATTGGAATAAAGCTAACAAAGCCATTTTAAATGCATTGAAGAGTGTTTCATTAAGCGATTTATTAAATCCTGAAGAATTTCTTAAAACCCAAAATACAGATACTGCTGTATTACATACTTAACTGGAGTTTATAATTGCCAATTCAAGAAGAAACTATTGAACAGGTTAACCTGGCTACGTCTAAGTACAAATATGGTTTTTCAACTGATTTAGAAGTTGATAAGGCACCTAAAGGTTTAAATGAAAATATCATTAGATTAATATCTTCAAAAAAAAATGAGCCTAAGTGGATGCTAGATTGGAGACTTAAAGCCTTTGAAATCTGGAATAAAATGAAAGAACCAGAATGGGCTAAAGTTAATTACCCAAAAATAGACTATCAGGACATTTATTATTATTCTGCTCCAAAAAATACTGAAAAACTAAAAAGTTTAGATGAAGTGGATCCTGAATTATTAAAAACATACGAAAAGCTTGGCATACCTTTAAATGAACAAAAAGCACTAGCAGGTGTTGCTGTTGATGCTGTATTTGACTCGGTGTCTGTGGTCACAACTTTTAGAAAACAATTAGAAGAGAAAGGTGTAATATTTTGCCCTATTAGTGAGGCTATAAAAAATCATCCAGATCTAGTAAAAAAATATATTGGTTCTGTAATACCTCGGCATGATAATTATTTTTCTGCATTAAATAGTGCAGTTTTTACGGATGGTTCATTCGTTTATATACCTAAAGGTGTTAGATGCCCAATGGAATTATCAACTTATTTTAGAATAAATGAAAAGAATACTGGTCAATTTGAAAGAACATTAATTATTGCTGATGATGACTCATATGTTTCATATTTAGAAGGTTGTACGGCGCCACAAAGAGATGAAAACCAGCTTCATGCAGCAGTTGTAGAGTTAATTACCCATGACAATGCTGAAATCAAGTATTCTACTGTGCAAAATTGGTTTCCTGGAGATGAGAATGGGAAAGGCGGTATTTTCAATTTTGTTACAAAAAGAGGGTCTTGCTTAGGAAAGAACTCTAAAATCAGCTGGACTCAAGTCGAGACAGGGTCTGCAGTTACTTGGAAATATCCATCCTGTATTTTACATGGTGATAACTCAGTTGGAGAATTTTATTCTGTAGCTATAACAAATAATTTTCAGCAAGCTGACACAGGAACAAAAATGATTCATCTTGGAAAAAATACTAAATCAACAATAATATCAAAGGGAATATCTGCAGGTAAATCACAAAACACATACAGAGGAAAGGTTTTGATGCAACCTGGTGCAAAAAACGCAAGAAATTTTACTCAATGTGACAGTTTATTAATTGGTGATAAATGTGGTGCCCATACTATCCCGTATATTACGTCAAAAAACCCTTCAGCTAATATTGAGCATGAGGCTACTACAAGCAAGATCAGTGAGGATCAATTATTTTATTGTCTTTCTCGAGGTCTTTCAGAAGAGGAAGCAGTTTCATTGATTGTAAATGGCTTTTGTAAAGAAGTCATGAAAGAACTTCCTATGGAGTTTTCAGTAGAGGCACAAAAGCTAATAGGTATTAGCCTTGAAGGAAGTGTGGGCTAAATTAATAATTATTTTGAAAGTAATAAATAGAATATGAGTCTTTTAAAAATTGAAGATCTTTACGCATCAATTGGTGATGAAAAAATATTAAATGGTTTATCACTTGAAATAAATGCTGGAGAGACACATGCGATTATGGGGCCAAATGGTTCTGGAAAGTCAACCCTTTCCTATGTTTTGTCAGGTCGCGAGGATTATGATGTCAGTAAAGGCAGTGTATTTTTAGATAGTAAAGAGATACTAGATATTGAGGCTGATGAACGTTCAAGATTAGGATTATTTTTAGCTTTTCAATATCCAATAGAGCTGCCTGGTGTAACGGGCATGACTTTTCTAAGAACAATCATTAATTCTTCAAGGGTTGCAAAAAATCTACCTGAATTAGAAGGTATCGAATTAGTTAAACTTATTAGAGAAAAAGCCGCTGAGCTAGAAATTTCACAGGATATGTTAAAAAGATTTGTTAATGTTGGATTTTCTGGTGGTGAAAAAAAACGTTTTGAAATACTTCAAATGGCTTTGCTTGATCCAAAAATTGCTGTTCTTGACGAAACTGACTCTGGTTTAGATGTAGATGCTTTAAGAATTGTTGGCAAAGGAGTTACAAACCTAAAAAGCAAGGATAGGGGCATGCTTGTTATTACTCATTATCAGAGGTTGTTAGATCATATTATTCCAGATTTTGTTCATATAATGGTCAAAGGTAAGATTATTAAATCTGGTGGTCCAGATTTAGCTAAGTTGGTTGAAAAAGAAGGCTATAAGAGTTTTCTAAATGGAAATTAATTCTCCTCCTTCACATGAAGTACTAGATTTTTGTAACTCTTTTAAGAAAAGTTTCAAAGAAAATGGATGGCCTAATTCTAAAATTGAAACTTGGAAGATGACACCTTTACAAAAGTTCATAAAAGATACCTCAAGTTTAAAATATAATTCAAATTACCTAATACTAAATAATAAAAATAAATTTATTAATAATGTTGATATTAAAAATCTTGAATTCTTAAATTCAAAATATTTTCAAAAAAATGAAATGTCTCGTGTCATATTGTCACATATAAGTAACGCTTTTGAAATTTTAGTTCCTGAAAATACAAGCAAAAAAGAAACTATTGATATTAAATCAAGTATCGATTCAGGTATATGGTCGAGTTCATTAATTATTATTAAAGTCCCAGAAAATGTTGAATGCAACTTAGCTTTAGAATTTTCTTTATCATCCAGCTCACTTTGTACTCCTTTAATAGCAATTGATGTTGGAAAAGGATCAAATTTATCTTTTGGGTTGAGTGTAATTAACAATTCAAAATCTCTAAAAGCATCTAATTTTGTTTCATTAATTGAGGGCAATCTTTCTGAAAATTCAAATCTAGAAATGGTATTAACTCAGCAAGGTGTTACCTTATCAAGAAGCGATATTAATATAAATCTTAATCAAAACTATAGTAATTATGATTTGATAGGTGTTTATTTTGGAAGAGAAAAGCAACATCAAGATATTACAACATGTGTAAATCATCTTGCAGAAAACACTTCTTCAAATCAAATAATAAGAGGTATTTTAGATGATAGTTCTGTAGGTGTATACCAAGGTGGGGTAAAGGTTGCGCCCAATGCTCAAAAAACTGATGGAAGGCAAATGAGCAGAGCACTTTTACTGTCAAACCTAGCCGAGTCAAATTCTAAACCCGAGCTTGAGATTTTTGCTGATGACGTTTCATGTGCTCATGGAGCTACTATTGGTGAGCTAGATAAAGATCAATTCTTTTATTTGCTGAGTAGGGGAGTTTCACACTCAATGGCAAGGGAATTATTAATCAAAGCATATTTAAATGAAGTTGTAGAAGAAATACAAAATGATTATCTTTCTGATAAATTGGAAAAAGCAATAGATTTTTGGTTAAGTGAATTTAAAATGAAAGAAGTTGCATGAGTGGTCTTGGTCATAATTTAGATAAGATTGACTTTAAAAAGATAAGGTCAGAATTTCCAATTTTACAAAAAAAAGTTAATAATAAAGATTTGGTTTATTTAGATAGTGCCGCGAGTGCGCAAAAACCAAAAGCAGTTATTGATGCATTAAATAGTGCATATTTAGAAACTTATTCAAATGTTCACCGAGGACTTCACTGGTTAAGCGAACAGTCAACTTTTAAATATGAGGAAGTGCGAAAAAAAGTTGCAAATTTTTTAGGTGCATCAAATAGTAATGAAATTATTTATGGTTCTGGGGCTACACATCTAATTAACCTTATCGCTAATTCTTGGGGAAGAAAGTTTTTAAAATCTGATGATGAAATCATAATTACTATAGCAGATCACCACGCAAATATAGTTCCATGGCAATTAGTGTCTCAACAAACTGGATCTAAAATACACGCAGTTCCAGTAGATAAAGACGGAAATTTTGATATCAAAGATATGGAAAGATTAATTAATAAAAAAACAAAAATAATTTCAGTACCTCATGTATCCAACGTTTTAGGAACTGTATTTCCAGTAAAAGAAATTGCTAAATTAGCTCATGAAGTTAATGCTATTTGCATTGTTGATGGTTGTCAGGGTGCTATTCACCTGCCGGTTGATATTCAAGATATTGATTGTGATTTCTATACCTTTAGTTCACATAAGCTCTATGGTCCGTCTGGCGTTGGAGTTTTATGGGGAAGGCTTTCAATTTTACAGGAAATGCCACCCTTTCTAGGTGGTGGTGATATGATTGATAACGTCGATATAGAAAATTCAACTTACGCAGATCCACCTCACAGGTTTGAAGCAGGCACGCCACCAATTGCGGAAGTTATTGGATTTGGTGCGGCTATAGATTTTGTACAGCAAATTGGTATGAAAAACATAAGAGATCATGAGCAAAAAATTTTGAAACACTTTACAGAAAAACTTAATGAAGTAAAGGAATTAAGCATTATTGGTAATTCAAGCAATAAATCAGGTGTGATTTCTTTTCTTTTTGATGGTGCACACCCTCATGATATTGCAACAATCTTGGATCAAAAAGGGATTGCTATTAGAGCTGGCCATCATTGCGCCCAACCTCTCATGAAACATTTTAATATCTCTTCAACTGCAAGAGCTTCGATTGGTGTTTATTCAAAAGAAGAGGAAGTCGATGCTTTAATTGAAGGTTTGAAAACTGTAAAAAAACTTTTAGGCTAGATATGACCAAAGATCTATCATTAAATGATTTTATGCCTTCTTCCTTAAATATTGGTGAAGATGCAATTTTTAAATCAGGTAAACCTTTATCTGATGCTAAATATAAAGTTGATAAGGACAAAGTAGTAAAAGTTTTAAAAAGTATATTTGATCCAGAATTGCCAGTCAGTATTTATGATTTGGGTTTGATATATAAAATTTATTGTAGCGAAAGAGGTAATGTGCAAATTGAGATGTCGCTTACAGCCCCTGCATGTCCTGTAGCTGGGGAACTTCCAAAAGAGGTATCTGAAAAAGTATCCGCTCTTGACAAAGTTGGTGAAGTTACAGTTAAATTGGTTTGGGATCCATCTTGGTCAAAAGATATGATGAGTGATGATGCTAAATTGCTTTTGGATATGTGACAGATAAAGTATGAGTTAAATGTTTTCTGATAAAAATATTATAAGTGTAACAGATAAAGCAGCCGAAAGAATTAAATATCTGATTAACAAAGGCGATGAAAATGTTAAGGGCCTTAGAATTGGAGTAAAATCTTCTGGTTGTTCGGGCTTTAAGTATAATGTAGAGTATGCAACTGAAGCAAAAGAGTTTGAAGAGACAATATCTACAAAAGGTATTACTATTTTTATTGACCCAGCAGCTGTGATGTTTCTTGTTGGAGCTGAGATGGATTGGAGTGAAAGTAAATTTAGCTCTGGTTTTGATTTTAAAAACCCTAATGAAGTTGCCCGTTGTGGTTGTGGTGAAAGTTTCTCAGTATCATCACAATAATATTTAATGCAAAAAAGTAGTGTCTATAAAAAGACTTTTTGGTTAAAATTTGAAATTTCTAAAATTAGATGTTCAGTATATTCTAATGAAAAATCTAAAAAGGCTATAAAGGCTGATATTTTAATTATACCAGGGTTAAGCGAATTTATAGAGAGGTATGATTTTATTGCAGAAAAGTTTGCAAAAGAAAATTTTCGTGTAGCTATAATTGACTTGCCTGGACAAGGTCTTTCAACAAGATTTGGTAATCCTTCAACTGTAATTCATGTTTCAGATTTTGAGCTCTATTTTAAAGCAATGAACTTTTTAATGAAGTCACTTGAATTTGGCTTGTATCGCAAAACAATATTTTTTGGACACTCTTTAGGTGGGTTATTAATTTTGTATTATCAACTTCATTCAAAAAAGATTGATAATTTTTTTATTCAGCCATCAATGTTTATAGTAATGGCTCCAATGATGGGGTTGCCAATTTCAAATTTATTGGCAGGTCTTACAGTTTTAATTAATAAATTTCTTATTCTTTTAAATTTATCAAATATTGGAATAAATACGAATTTGGCATCTCTAGCATCATTTATTGGTTTGGCTGGTAAAAATGTAAAAAATAGCGTGTCTAAGGCCTCTGATTATTGGAAGAAAGAAGAAAATATAAATTATTATGGTAAAAAAACTTCAGTAGAAGCACTTAGTTATTTTGAAGAAAATAAATTATTAGAAACTGAAGGTCCAAGTTGGAATTGGGTTTCAAATGCTATATTTTATTGTGATAAATTTTTCAAAAAACTCATAAAAAAAAATATTAACCAACCAGTTCTTCTTTTCTTGGCTGAAGATGAGAAAGTAACAGATTCGAGTTCACAAAAAAAATTAGTTCAAAAACTCAATAATGTTGAAGAAATAAACTTGCCATCATGCAGACATGATATAATTCATGAAAAAGAAGAGGTCAAAGTTATATTTTGGAAAGCAATTGATAATTTTGTTAAAAAAAATTTATGTTAAAAACTGCTCCTTCATAATTCTTTCATCAAGACTATGATTTGAATCATGAAGAATGGTTAGTTTTTTTGTTTTATCAGTCGATATTTCAATATATTTAATATCTCTAGCCTCTACATTATCTGCAGTCGCACTAACTGGTCTTGTGTCAAAGTTAAGTACTTCTATTCTAATTTTTACTCTTTGAGGCAGTAATGCTCCTCTCCACCTTCTTGGTCTAAATGAGCTAATTGGAGTTAAAGCTAATATGTTGGCATTTAATGGAATAATTGGTCCTCTTGCTGATAAATTATAAGCTGTACTGCCTATAGGTGTTGAAACAAGAATGCCATCACAAACTAATTCATTTAACCTTTCTTTTTTATCTACAGTAATTTTCAAATGTGCAGCCTGGTGAGTTTGTCTCAATATTGATACTTCGTTCACTGCTAATTCAGTGAAAATATTACCATTTATTTTATGTGCACTCATAAAAAGAGGGTGCATTTTAACTTTTCTAGCTGTTTGAATTCTATTTTCTAAATTATCAAAAGATAGTTCATTCATAAGAAAGCCAACATTGCCTTTATTCAAGCCAAAAACGGGCTTATTTTTTTCTATACTATTTCTTAAAGCTTTAAGAAGCATCCCGTCACCTCCAATGGCAATAATAACATCGGATAACTCTAATTTGGTTTGATTGTATCTCTTTATTAGAACTTTTAGGGCTTCTTTAGCTTCTGGGTTTTCTGATGCGATAAAATGGAATTTCATAAATCAGTATTTAGCTATTTTTTGAAAATTTTTCATTTACAATTTTGCGTTTATAATTGTCAGTGTTAATTATACATTATGACTGCTAAAATAATCAATGATACAAATTTGTTAAATCCTCTAAAATTAAAACCCAATATTGATGATATGGACCTCACAAAAAATGTTGTTGGTTTAAATGAACTTAATGAGAAAATTGAAGTTGATGTAGTCACTGAAAAACCCTTCACTATATTTCTAAATTCCCAAGAAATTGTAACAACTATGTCTTTGGGCGATATGCCAAAAGAGTTGGCTGTAGGATATCTTCTTAATCAAAATATGTTAAATAAAAAAGATGTAATTGAAGAAATCGATTATGATGATGAGTTAGATGTTGTTGTAATTCGTACAAAAAGAAAAACCAACTATGAAAAAAAACTTACAAAAAAAATAAGAACAAGTGGTTGTGCAGTAGGTACTGTTTACGGCGATATGATGGAAACATTTTATGACGTAAAATTAAATGATGATAATTTTATTAAGACCAGTTGGATGATTAATATTTCAAAAAAAATTACTGAAATTCCAAGTTTATATATTAAAGCTGGTGCAATTCACGGTTGTGCACTTTGTTATAAAGAAAATATCCTAGCATATGTTGAAGATGTGGGCAGGCATAATGCTGTTGATAAAATTGCTGGTTGGATGTTTCTAAATGATATAAATGGTAGGGATAAAATTTTTTATACTACAGGAAGACTAACTTCTGAAATGGTGATTAAAACAGTTCAAATGGAAATACCAATACTACTATCTCGTTCTGGCTTTACTGAAAGTGGTGTTTCACTCGCTAATGAAGCAAAACTATCTCTTATTGGCAGAATGAAAGGAAAAAGATTTATTTTACTCTCAGGAAATCATCGTGTTATTTATGATTAAAAAATATTACATAGGCGAATATTTATGATTGGGTGTGTTCTTTTAGCTGGTGGCAAGTCATCTAGAATGAACGGCATTGATAAAGCTTTGGTAAGTATCAATAATAAAACTCTTCTTCAGTTAATTCTAGATAAATTAAAAATAGACAATAATAAAATTGTATTAAATACAAATCGAGATGCAAATAATTTTAAAGATTATAATTTGAATATTATTAACGATACTATTCCAAATTTTCAAGGTCCATTAGCTGGTATTTTGTCAGGGTTGGAATGGTTTGATAAACAAGATAATAATATTGAATGGGTTGTAAGTTTACCAATTGATACACCATTCTTTCCTGAAAACTTAGTTGATAAATTATTTGAAAGTGTAAATAAAAACAATAGGTTAGTTGGCGTAGCAAATTCTAATGGAAGAAACCACCCAGTTTTTGCTATTTGGCATATTTCACTAAAAAATGATTTTAAAAATTCACTAAAAAATAATATTCGAAAAATTGATATATTTACTCAAAAATACACCCCTGTAGAGGTGCATTTCACATCAAGTTTTGATCAATTTTTTAATGTTAATACGCCTGATGACCTTAAATTAGCAGAAGATATGTTTAGCAAAGGTATAAAATGAAGCAGACTTCATATAAAAACATTCTTAAAGATCTTTGCTCTTCTTATAAAGATGCTATAGACAGGTTTGTCCAAAATTCAAACATTGAGTTTGATAAAGCTGTTGAATTAATATTAAATTCAAAAGGTCATGTCGTTGTAAGCGGAATTGGCAAATCAGGCCATGTTGGTAGAAAGATTTCAGCAACATTAGCTTCTACAGGCACTCCTAGCTTGTTTCTTCATCCAGCTGAAGCAATTCATGGTGATTTAGGAATGATAAAATCAGAAGATGTAATTATTTTGATTTCATATTCTGGTGAAACTGAAGAAGTTTTAAAATTGTTACCATCCTTAAAAAAAATAGGAAACAATATTATTTCTCTGACAGGTAAGAAAGATAGTTCTCTCGCAAATTTTGCTACGGCAAATATTGATGTTTCTATTGACAGAGAAGCATGCCCACTAAATTTAGCTCCAACTACCTCTGCAATGCTAACAATGACTGCAGGAGACGCTTTGTCAGTATCAGTTATGAATGCTAGAGGCTTTGCAGAAGAGGATTTTGCTTTAACTCATCCAGGTGGTAGTTTAGGAAAGGGACTAACTCAAACAGTAGCTGATAATATGATTTCTACTAAGCTACCTTTGATGAACAATGATCAATTTATTAGTGATGCAATAATTGTAATGACAGAAAGTAAATTGGGTCTGGCAATTATTCATAAAAATAATTACTTACAAGGTATAATAACAGATGGTGATTTAAGAAGGTTGCTTTTAGAAAATCAAAATTTATCATCTGTTAAAGCTGAAAATATAATGACTACTAATCCTCTTACTATTACTAAAGATAAATTGATGATTGATGCAAAAAATAAGATGTTAGAAGCAAAAGTCCAGGCATTAGTTGTTACTGATAAAAATAATTATATCCAAGGCGTAATTCAAATATATTAAAATGAAAATATCTGATTTTGATTTTGAATTGCCTTCTAATTTGATCGCACAAAAACCTATTTCACCTAGAGATAATTCAAAATTACTTTTAATAAATAAAAATAAATTTATTGATAGAAAATTTTTTGACTTACCTGATTTATTAAAAAAAAATGATTTAATTATATGCAACAATACTAAAGTATTAGCCTCAAAATTATTTGGAAAAAGAAACACGACATCAATTCAGATAACCTTACATAAAAGAAATTCTGATAAAAGCTGGTTAGCATTTTCAAAGCCAGCAAAAAAAATAAATGTGGGAGATGTAATTGAATTTGATAACTTCAAAGCAAAGATATTAGAAAAATTAGACTATGGCGAAATACGCATAATGTTTGACTGTGATAATGAAGAACTAATAGAAAGAATATCTAAAGTAGGAAGAATGCCTTTGCCGCCTTACATAAAGAGAAGTAAAGAGGAAAAAAATTTAGATAGAATAAATTACCAAACAATTTTTGCTAATAAGATTGGTGCCGTTGCAGCTCCAACAGCAGGCCTTCATTTTACTGAAAGTATTATTAATAAAATAAAAAGTGCTCAAATTGATTTAGATTACATTACCTTGCATGTAGGCGCAGGTACATTTCTTCCTATAAAAGAGGAAATTGAGACACACAAAATGCATGCTGAATGGGGTGAAGTTTCAAATAGAGTGGTTGAAAAAATAAAAAAATGTAAAGAAAGTGGTGGAAGAGTAATTTCTATTGGAACAACAACCTTGAGAATTCTTGAAACCGCCTTTAATAAAAAAGAAAATTCCTTAAAACCATTTTCTGGAAATACAGATATTTTTATTAAACCAGGTTATAAATTTAATGTAATAGATATGCTTCTCACAAACTTTCATTTGCCTAAGTCTACTTTAATGATGTTAGTTTCTGCATTCGGAGGATACAAAAATATTAAATTAGCATATCAATACGCAATTAAAAATAACTACAGGTTTTTCTCTTATGGTGATTGTTGCTTAATTAAGGCTTTAAATGAGTAAATTTGAATATAAACTTATTAAAAATGATGCAAATGCTAGGCTTGGCAAAATAATAACAGCTCATGGTGAAATAGATACTCCTGTATTTATGCCAGTTGGAACAGCAGCTACAGTAAAAGCATTAAGAGTAGATGATATTAAGAAAAGTAATTCACAAATTATTTTAGCAAATACTTATCATTTAATGCTTCGTCCAGGAGAAAATATTATAAATCAACTTGGCGGTGTAAGACGATTTATGAATTGGGATGGACCATTGTTAACTGACTCTGGTGGTTTTCAAGTAATGTCTCTAGGGAATTTAAGAACAATCAATGAAGAAGGAGTTACTTTTAAATCTCAACTAGATGGATCAAAGTTTTTCTTAACTCCTGAAAAAAGTATCCAAATACAACATTTATTAGGTTCAACAATTACAATGTGTTTTGATGAGTGTATCCAATTGCCGGCATCATTTGAGAGTACCAAAAGCTCTATGGAACTATCAATGAGGTGGGCGGATAGATCATTGAGCGCCTTCAAAGAAAGAGAAGGATATGCAATTTTTGGAATTATTCAAGGTGGTACATATAAGGAATTGAGGGAACTCTCTGCTACCCATTTACGTAATTTAAATTTTCCAGGATACGCTATTGGTGGTTTAGCTGTTGGTGAAGGGCAAGAAAAAATGTTTGAAACTATTGAATACACCGAGCCATTTATGGATACAAACAAACCAAGATATTTAATGGGTGTTGGCAAACCAGAGGATATTATAGGCGCTGTTAAAAGAGGTATAGACATGTTTGATTGTGTTTTACCAACTAGGTCAGGAAGAAATGGTCAAGCTTTTACTTCTAGAGGTGAGATAAATATAAAAAATGCTAGGCATACTAAAGATCCAAGGCCACTTGACGAAGCATGTGACTGTAACACTTGTAAAAACTATAGCAGAGCGTATTTACATCACTTATTTAAAGCTAATGAAATACTAGGCCTTATGCTGTTATCTGATCATA
This sequence comes from uncultured Rhodobacterales bacterium, assembly GCA_964571065.1. Lineage (GTDB taxonomy): Bacteria > Pseudomonadota > Alphaproteobacteria > Puniceispirillales. Next base: position 21,502 of record CAZNBI010000008.1, read on the forward strand.
ATATAAATTTTTACCAAAATATGATGATGGGTATAAGGAAATCAATTAAAAATGGGAATTTTGAAAACTTTTCAGAGAATTTTTTATTAAAAAGGGCCGGTGGTGATATTTTAGTATCTTGATATAAAACTTATGAAAAATATAAAAAATTACGAATTCTTTTCAAATTTGGCAGATAAATTTGGTTTTAATGTTGTTGGTATAACACCAGCACAAACCACAAATTTCAATCAAAAAGGGTTAGATGAATTTATACAAAAAAAATATCATGGAAGTTTAACTTGGATTGAAGAAAAAAAAGATTTAAGAAAATCACCTAAGAATTTATGGCCGGAAGCAAAATCTGCAATTGTTTTTGGATTTAATTATGGGCCACAAAATAATCCACTTTTAGAATTGAATGAAAATAGTAATGCCTATGTTGCTGTTTACGCTAGAAGAAAAGACTATCATAAAGTTTTAAAGGGTCGTCTTAAACAAATTGCCAGTAAAATTGTTTCTGAATTAAAAGCAAAAGTTAAAGTATTTGTAGATACGGCTCCAATAATGGAAAAACCACTTGCACATTCAGCAGGAATTGGTTGGCAGGGTAAGCATACAAATTTAGTTAGTAGAAAATATGGATCTTGGTTACTCTTAGGTGTTATCCTAATTGACAAGCATTTAGATTACCAATCAACTCATAACGACAATTGTGGCACTTGTAGTAAGTGTATTAAAATTTGTCCGACAGATGCTATAATTGAACCTTATAAACTTGACGCTAGAAAATGTATTTCCTATCTGACTATTGAGCATAAAGAACAAATTCCTACCGAGTTTAGAAAAGCCATTGGGAATAGAATTTTTGGATGTGACGACTGTCTAGCAATCTGCCCCTGGAATAATTTTGCAGTTACTGTAAATGATATTAAGCTTAATGAGGATAATAAAATTAATTTGATTTCACTTAAAGAATGGCTTTCATTAGATGAAATAAGTTTTCGAAAATTAACATCAGGCACAACAATTAAAAGAACTGGCTATACGAGAATAATTAGAAATTGTCTAATAGCAGCAGGTAATTCGGGTGATAAGACACTAATTAAAAATGTGAAAAAATTCATTAAATCTGAAAATACTCTATTACGAGGTGCTTCAATTTGGTCCCTTCGTCAATTAATGACTGCTGATGAATTTGCTATTTTAAAAAATAAAAATATTGCTTTAGAGAAAGAAAGTGATGTTAAAAAAGAGTGGATTTAAAAAATTTATAATTATAGAAAATATAATTTCAAAATTAGTAATTTTGTAATACTAATTATTTGAGAGGAAATAATTATGACAATACAGCAACCATATGTATTATTTTTAGGTGACGCTCCAGATCCTTTGGCAGCAAAAGTAGCTCAAGGGATAAAGGATTGGAGACCAGGTATATCTGTTGGGCAAATTACTTTACCAGGATGTAAAGCAGATATGGGACTAAAAAACATCTCTGTAAAAGAGGCTGTGTCTCTTGGTGCAAAAACCCTAGTAATTGGTGTAGCTAATAGAGGAGGGCTAATTTCAAGTAAATGGATGGAAGTTCTAAAAGAGGCAATTGTATCTGGTTTAGATATAGCTTCAGGTCTTCATAACTTACTGAGAGATGAAAAAGAATTAGTTGATCTGTCCAAATCTAATAATACACAACTCATAGATGTAAGAGTTCCAACAATTAATTACCCAATAGCAAATGGCAAAAAAAGAAAGGGCATGAGATGTTTAGCAGTAGGTACTGATTGTTCAATTGGTAAAATGTATACAGCTATTGCTCTTGAAAAAGAAATGTCAAATATGGGCTTAAAGGCCTCTTTTAGAGCTACAGGACAAACTGGTATTTTAATAACTGGAAATGGTGTCCCTTTAGACGCTGTAATTGCAGATTTTATGGCTGGTTCTATAGAATACCTTACTCCAGATAATGATGATGATCATTGGGACATTATAGAAGGTCAAGGCAGTTTATTTCATCCCTCTTATTCAGGTGTTACAATGGCTTTAATTCATGGTGGCCAACCTGATGCGCTAATTTTATGCCATGAGCCTACTCGAGAACATATGAGGGGTCTTCCAGAGTACTCTTTACCAAGTTTAAAGGAATTAGATAATATAGCTCTAAAAATGGCTAAAGTAGTAAATAATAATGCAAGGGTAGTTGGTGTCTCCATAAATACTTCAAGTATGAAAAAAGATGAAGCCATGGAGTATCTAAGTAAAGTTGAAAAAGAGATGAAATTGCCAACTGTTGACCCGGTTTTAACTGGAACAAAAAGACTTGCCGAAGAATTAGCTAACTTTTAGCTTATGTTAATTGATGTAAAAGCAGAAGTATTTTCACTTAAGAAGGTTTTTACTAT